>PAAB01000020.1:0-25018 GCA_002591705.1 Phycisphaerae bacterium | reverse complement strand
AGGGCGCAGAGAAAAGGCTCTGGNGACTGTTTATCAAAAACACAGNACTGTGCNAACACGCAAGTGGANGTATACAGTNTGACGCCTGCTCGGTGCCGGAATGTNAAGGAAGTNGGTTAGCTTCGGCGAAGCTNANGACNNAAGCACCGGTAAACNGCGGCCGTAACTATGACGGTCCTAAGGTAGCGAANTTCCTTGTCGGGTAAGTTCCGACGNGCATGAATGGCGTAACNACTGGAGCACTGTCTCNACAACCNACTCGGTGAAATAGTAGTGGCGGTGAAGATGCCGCCTTACCGTGGCAAGACGGAAAGACCCCGTGGACCTTTACTGTAGGCTTGTATTGATCACGATTCTGTGATGCGTAGGATAGGTGGGAGGCTTTGAAGCTGGGATTTCGGTCCTGGTGGAGCCGTTGGTGAAATACCACTCTTTGCTTTGTCGTGATCTAACCCTGACTCCCATGAAGCTGGGCAGGGAACCGTGCATGCCGGGCAGTTTGACTGGGGCGGTCTCCTCCTAAAGAGTAACGGAGGAGCGCAAAGGTCGGTTCAGTGCGGATGGAAACCGCATGTTAGAGTGCAAGAGCATAAACCGGCTTTACTGCAAGACATACAAGTCGAGCAGTCTCGAAAGAGGGCTCTAGTGATCCGGCAGTTCTGTGTGGAAGGGCTGTCGCTCAACGGATAAAAGCTACTCCGGGGATAACAGGCTGATCGCTCCCGAGCGTCCATAGCGGCGGAGCGGTTTGGCACCTCGATGTCGGCTCATCACATCCTGGGGCTGAAGGCGGTCCCAAGGGTTCGGCTGTTCGCCGATTAAAGTGGTACGCGAGCTGGGTTCAGACCGGCGTGAGCCAGGTCGGTCCCTATCTGCTGTGGGCGTAGCAAATTTGAGAGGATTCTTCTTTAGTACGAGAGGATTAGGAAGGACGTGCCCCTGGTGCGCCAGTTGGACTGCTAAGTCCACCGCTGGGTAGCTAAGCACGGCAGGGATAACCGCTGAAAGCATCTAAGCGGGAAGCCCCCCTCGAGATGAGATTTGCAAGCACTTTTGTGCGAGAGACCCCTTGTAGACTACAAGGTTGATAGGCAGGAGCTGTAAGGGCCGAGAAGCCTTAAGGTGACCTGTACTAACGGTCGATTGCTTGATCGTTCCGACCACGGATCGATTCAAAGTACCAAAGCTCTATATCAGGTCTTTGAAAAACTTCATTCCCAACGATTCCACTAAGATCACCGTGGATTGACGAAAGTCACTCCACTGTTTTAGCCGGTGACTTTAGTGACAGTGTTCACCTGATCCCATCCCGAACTCAGTAGTTAAGCCTGTCACGCCGATGATACTGCCACTGCGGGAAAGTAGGTCATTGCCGGCTTTTATAAACCCTTCAAGGTAAACCTTGAAGGGTTTTTTTATGCGCACTCATACTTGCACACGGACACGTAATATTCAAATACCTGCAATTCAATACAATGCACAGTGCTTATAGATTGCTTATTAATTAAGCAATACATTTACTTGTAGTACTGATTCTTCATTAATAGTTTGAATTTGTTGTTGCTATTCATATGTGAAATCAAAATATATGGTTATTTAGTGCCAATTTTTTCACACGGACTTGAGGACTGATATTTGGTATCAATTTTGTAGCAGTGTTTATACGGGATGACTTTTCTCATAGACGTAACATGTAAAACAAGCAGGCAAAATATATGACCGAATGTACGACTGAACATCATGGATTGTCAAAATCAATCACATCATCAGAACAAATGATGCATCCACTTCAGATATATGTTGACCAGTTGATTGGTAAATACAAAAGCTGTCACGAAGGTGACGTTGCAACGTACATTCCTGAGTTAGGCTTGGCAGATCCCAATTGGTTTGCTGTTGCGATTACAACTGTCGATGGGCACACCTATTTTGCTGGTGATAGCCTTCAAACTTTCAGTATCCAATCAATTTCCAAACCCTTTGTGTATGGGTTGGCTTTACAAGATGTGGGACTTGACACAGTGATGCGACATGTGGGAGTGGAACCTTCAGGTGATACTTTTAACTCAATTAGTTTGGATCCTCAAACAGGTCGCCCGTTAAATCCCATGATTAATGCAGGGGCAATAGCGACATCGGAAATGGTCATGGCAGAAAATTCCGACCATCGTTTTGAACGAATTCTCCAGACTTTCAGCAAACTTGCTGGTCGTAAACTTCAACTTGATGAATCGGTCTATCAGTCTGAAAGCCGTACAGGCTACCGCAATCGTGCAATTGCAAATCTTTTGCGTAATTCCGACATGATTCATAACGATCCTGACTCCACGGTTGAGTGTTATTTTAAGCAGTGCTCCATTTTGACCAGCTGCCAGGACTTAGCTGTCATGGCAGGGACATTGGCTGCGGCTGGAGTTTGCCCGCTCAATGGGGAAAAAGTGTTTTCCTCATCCGTAGTTAGCAGTGTGTTGAGCATCATGTCCAGTTGCGGTATGTATGATTTTGCAGGTGAATGGATTTGCCATGTCGGGATGCCTGCCAAGAGTGGTGTGGCTGGCGGAATCATTGGTGTGATGCCAGGACAATTTGGGATTGCAGTTTTTTCACCTCGTCTTGATACTCATGGCAACAGTATTCGTGGGATCAACGTCTTTAAAGATATTGCAGCAACACTCGGCCTACACCTTTTTAACCGCTCCAGCCAACCACGTACCTTCATCAGGACACGTTATGACGCAAGCCACATAACATCCAAGCAATTGCGTCCCAAGTTTCAAACCCGCATTCTTCAAGCATTAGGTAAGTCGATTGGCGTATGGAACCTTCAAGGTTTTTTGCATGCTTATGCCATCGAATGGGTGATTCGTGAAGTGCTCAAAATGATACAGGATAAGAACTATCTGATTTTCGATATGCATCGTGTCATTGGACTGGCACCTGCTGCTGCGGACTTGTTGGTCAAGTTTGCAAATGAATCGATTGCCCAAGGCAAATATGTGTTGTTTACCCATTGCGACCGTCATTTTGTTTTAACGCAAGCTGCTGAGAAGTTATCGGGAAATCAGGACACACCACAATTACATTGGATGGCTGATGCAGATTCGGCATTGCAATGGTGTGAAGACCATCTGCTGCGTTTAAATGACGCTCTTGAGATTCCCGATCAAGTGGAAATCAAGGATTTTGAAATCGTCAAGTCTATGACACCGGCTCAACTTCAAACGCTGCGTACATACTTGAAAGGGTTTTCCAAACAAAAAAATCAAGTGCTCATTCACGAAGGCGGAGAAGTCGATGGCCTGTATTTTTTAACACTCGGTTATGTCAATATCACCATTGAGGGTGATCATGGTAAACCTATCCGCGTGGCCACATGCAGTCCGATGATGTCTTTTGGAGAGATGGCTTTATTCGACCGTAGCCCACGATCTGCCACCGTGCGTGCTAGTACGCATGTCCAGTATTATGTACTGTCTATGGAAGCCTTTGCTCAGTTGCGAACTGAAAATTCGCAGATCGCTTTTATCCTCATGGATAATATCATGAGCGGATTCAGTGATAAATTACGTCATGCCAATGATGAAATCAATTCACTTAATGGGTGAATCACAACGGTTTCATTAGATTGCTGATCATGTCTGGAAACTATAAAGGCACTTGGATGACGTTGCATTCAAATGCCGTGTTATATCCATGCAAGTCAGTAAAACTAAAATGGACATCATGATGCAAGCTGTTAATCTGTATATTCAATGCGTTGAAGGGAAGCTCTCGTGCAATACACCACCCTCGGCAGAACCAATCTCAAAGTCTCCGTCGCTGGACTCGGTGGGGGCGGGCATAGTCGGCTTGGACTTCGATTAGATAAAAGTATTGACGAAGCTCTCACCGTCGCTCGCTATGCATTCGATCAAGGCATCAACCTTTTCGACACCGCCCAATCCTATGGCACGGAACCTGTTCTTGCGAAACTACTCGACTCTGTCCCACGCGAAAAAATTGTCATCTCCACCAAAGCAGGTATCGGCTGGATGGGGCCAATCATTGTCACACCTGCCCAATTCGCAAAAAATATTGATGACCGTTTAACCCAACTCAATACCGACTATCTCGATGTGATGTACATTCACGGCCTGCATCCTGATTTGGCAGAGCAGGCTATCCAAGACATTGTCCCTGTGATGCAAAAAGCACGTGATGCAGGCAAGGTTCGATTCATTGGCGTTACTGAAATGTTCGAGCATGACTTCACGCACCAGATGCTCCAGCGTGTCTTGCCTCATGACTGTTTTGATGTGGTGATGCTTGGTTTTAACATTCTCAATCAGACTGCACGGGACACCGTCTTGCCGATAATCCAAAAACAGAACGTGGGCACGATGGCCATGTTTGCCATCCGACAAGCACTCAGTAAACCCGACCGTTTTATTGAGATCATCAACCAACTCGTCACTGAAGGTAAAGTCGATCCATCACAGATCAATGCGGCAAATCCGTTGGATTTCTTAATCCATCACAACGGCCACGCCGACATCATTGATGCCTGTTACCGCTTCTGTCGTGATGAACCTGGCATCAATACGGTTCTCACGGGTACAAGCAGTATTGACCATCTGACCAGCAACATTCAATCCCTCACAGCAGCACCATTACCTACGGATCACCGCCAGAAACTCATCGACATCTTCCGCAAGGTCGATCACCTGTGTGGCAATTAATCTCAAGTCGCCAGATGAACGCCCCAAGGGAGTGAATCTGACGGGTATTCACAAAATATATTTTCACAGTCCATGCAGCAAATTGCTTATGTCCAGCCGCGCTGTCATCGCTTAACTCAACAGCAGGTAGCCCATTTCAAAAAGGTGACCATGACTGTCAGGATGGTGAGTATCAAGTAACTTCAGTTGCAGGATATGTTCACCATCCTGCATGTTCAGTGACAGAGGTTCAATGACGGTATGTCCGCCGGCCCATTGTTGGATGATGGGTTTTTCATAGAAACCGTCGAACTCGCCGATGAACTTGCCATCCAGTTCGACGGACACTTTGCCATAGTCACCTGCATATTTTTTGTATCCGAAGTATGCCAGATTCCCGGTGAATTGCAGGATCAGTTCCGCGCCGGGTTGATTGCTTTGCCAACCTGTATAACCGTCGCGATGCGGAGCTTGAATCCAGCCGGTATGACTTACGCATTTCAACGCAGTCGCATCAAGAATCCGGCCGACATGACGGGGTGCCTGAGGATGCAGCCAAGCCGGCAGGGCGGGGATCGGCTCAGAGGCATGTCCCTGATTGACCGGTGATTGCAGATAGAGCTTGAGCATTTCGCAGATCATCGCATGGCCGTCGTCATTGGGATGCACTTCGTCAGGCGAAATGTCAGTCCAATCCCACTCGCCATTTTCTACACATGGGAAGACCGCATCACGATAGGAAAGCATGGGCAGGCCATAGTGTCGGCCAATGGGGATGTGTATGTTCTGGGTGTTTTCGCCATCGCGACGCATGGTAAAGATCAGGATCACCAACGGAGCGTTTGGCAGGCTCATGCATTGATGGATCAGGGCTTCGTAACCCGGTTCAATGCTGGGGTTGTTGGCGTCATTGACCGCATACTCAATGGTGATTAAATCCGGCTGATGTGATAACAGGTCTTTACCCACACGGAAGCTGCCAAAGAGACTGTTGCTGGCACCGATCCCTGCGTTGACGAATGTCACATCAGTAAATGCCTTGAGATACTCAGCCAGGAGTGGGGCGTAGGCCTTGCCCGGTTGAGCGCTTGCTCCTGCTGTGATTGAGCCACCGATCGCGCCATAGGTGATGGGTTGACCATGTTCACATTTTTCACGGAACCTGGCCAGCCGGATCGGGTCCCCCAGATCAACGAGTCCGCGTTGAAAGTTATCCTGGGTCAGCCGTCGATCGTGATGTATGGGATTGCTTGGCATAACGTATCAGTTTAACGCTATCCAGATATTTTTCACTGATGATCTGGCGAGTGATAGGGGATATGTTCAGGTGTTAATAAGCAGACAGCTCAATGCGTTGACCTGATTAAGTTGGTCATTGCTTTGTTATGACTGTGAACGTTAATTCAAAAGTGTTTGCTTCAGTGCCTTTTGGAAACGTTCAAAATGCTCAATATGAGGCAGGTGTCCAAGTCCATCAAGTTCGATTACGTTCATATTGGGATTGCGTTTTTTGACTTGTGCACCCAATAGATCGTATCGCCCCAATTCATAATTAACGCCTGTTTTTTTCCAGTTTCGCCCTGGACCTGTGCGATCACGTGTGCCAATAATCAATGTGGCGGGCATTTTGAAATCATCAAATTCTTCGATGACCGGACCTGTGAAAATCATGTCGTACGTCCGTGCACTGACCATTGCTAAAGTCGACCAGTCAGGTCCATTCACCCAGCCAATTAGAGGTATTGTCAGTGCAGCATATTGATCGTTCCACGCACCGTCATAGTAATTTTTCTTCTGATAATTGACTATTTTTTGAGGCTGCTGTTTAAGCTCATTTTTATAGAAAAAGTCGACATCTTTGTATTCGACATAGTGCAGATAATTTTCAAGTCCAATCGGGTTGACCAGTGTCAGTCGCTGCGTTTTATTCGGATAAAGCAGTGCAAAACGCGAGGCCAGCATACCGCCCATGGAATGACCGATGATGTGAGAAGACTCGATATCCAAGTGATCTAAAAGCGTTTTGGTGTTGTGTGCCAGTGCTTCAAAGCTGTATTGATACTCGGTGGGTTTAGATGATTTTCCAAAGCCGATTTGATCGGGTATCAAAACGTTATATCCCGCAGCATGTAAAAAATTGGCGGTGACTTGCCAATACGCACCATTGAAATTTTTCCCATGCAAAAGTGTAATTGTTCCCTTTGAAGATTCGTCTGATGAAAGGTACATGTATGCCATCTCTAGATGTTGTCCCTGAGATTCAAATGGATAGCGGTGTACTTTATAGGGGTATTGGTATTTTTCTAAAGACTTCGTAAAAGAAATTTTTGCATCAGCAGATACCATTTCATCTGCATGTGCATCTTGAAATGTCATCACACAAAAAGCACTCACAATGCCCACAATAAAAAACAGTGGTCGATTACACATCCATTATTCCTCTTAGCAATTCTCGTTATTTAGCATGCCTACGGATGGCTGTACACTTACTTTACCTTCAGCAATTAACAGAGATGCAAATTCCAGTAAATCATTTTCGACTTTGCTTGCGACCGTATGCTGCATAGCCAATGGCGATTTGATGGCGTCGTTTCCCAAAGGTTGTGTTTGGGGTTCAATGTTTTTCACGTCATCGCCGCTTAACAGCTACCATGCCCCAGGCGGTGAACGAGTCACAGGTGGCGTCGTAAGATGTTCAAGTGTGCTGTGTGATTAAGATAACGGGTTGGGATAGCCCCGCGTCTGGTGTGAGTTGGCATACAAAGAGTTCTGCGTTGGCTGATATGCAAAAAATCTCCCGCATAAACACGCGATTTTGGATAATCGCAAGTGATTATGTAGGAGATCTTTGCAAGTAAGCGGAGAGAACGGAACGCCATTGGAACTTGTTGAGCAGTTTTGCCGTGTGATTTCAGATGAAGGTTGGGATTTTAAAATCGTTAAGCAGTTGGTCGAAACCAATATGTGAAACAGCCGCTAGCCTTATGCTTCCCAGATTCCGACACCTGCATTTTTCGCAGCATCTTTGAGCTTCCGGTCAAGGGTGCATAGTGGTATCGCTCGCCGTTGGGCCACTTCAAAATACGCTGCATCGTAGACAGTCAACTGGTGCTGTCGGGCGATTTGGATTACGCCCATTTCATCGTGATCCCGGTCAATAGCAATACCCAGATCGCGCAGGTCTGCCAAGGTTGCCTGTGTGTCGGTTTGATCGATTCGGCCACGGCGTTCATTAATTACCAGCGCGTTGCGAATTTCGTACCACCAGATCGCTGGAACCACAGCCCCATTGTCCACAACCGCTTCCATGGCAGCATCGGCGGTTGCATTGCTTTCGTCAGCCAGGCACCATGCCAGTACCACGGAACAATCAATAATTAATGACATTAGTAACGGTGTCCTTCGTGAATGGATTGAATGAGTTCAGAAACAGGCGCTGTCTTCAAATGCGTGCGGCGTTCAAGAATACGCTTGGCAGCTTGGCGTGCCCGTTCATTGCTTTTTTCTGCAACGGGCGTGAGTTGGGCGACAGGCCTGCCATGACGGGTGATAATCAACGATTCGCCTTGCTGGATGCGATCCAGAATGCGGGGCAGATGCGTTTTGGCTTCAAATGATCCGATGTGTTCCATGGCATAATCTCCAACCAGTTGTTTCAACTAGTTTATCATATTGATGTAAATTAGTCAATGCGGATCCTGACAACCATCGTCCAAGACAATAGATTGCCTATAGATGGTATTTCTTGCGGTATTTTCTCTGGGAAAGCCTTGGCAAGTTTCTTTGCTTCTCATTCCATGTTCCCAATTGATATGCAAAGAGAATGGAGGCAATGATTGCGCAGCTTAATCCAATGATAAACCAAATTGGCATCTGGACTAAGCTGATCATAAGAGTGGCCACAGTGATGTAATAGGGATTTTCTAGCATCTTGGTCTCTCCAAATTTTAAGTTGTCAGAACAAGCCGCATCAGAAGCAGTGCTGTTAAATAATAGCAAGCAAGTTGTCAATTTCAATGCGTACGCTATGATTATTTTGCGTACACGCTTTTTAATGTTTTGTCGGAGTTCTTGCTTAGCGTTAGTCGTGCGCATAGAATGGTTGACATATAAAGGAGTTAACAAATATGACCGCCCCCAAAAACAGTGGGAACACGCTTATTGAGGTAATGAAAAAATATCGCATTCAAAACCAATTGACCCAGGAGAATCTAGAGACTGAATTAAATGACTTACTGCCGCCGAATGAAGAATTGCCAAAAAAATACATCAATCGTTTGGAGAACGGCCGAGTACTAGGAGATTTAAACGATCGATTTGTTCGTGCAGCATCCAAGATGTTTAATCTATCAATTGATAAAATTATATCCCTGTCCCAACAAACAGAAGAGCCAGGAACTATTAAGTTGATGTTTGGACACGCCATTTGGGGGGCGCCTATCATTCATGCAATACTTGAAAGGCAATTGCCGTCTTTTGAGGTATCCAGTTTTGAGGTGCGCAAATCAGCAGAATGGGCACCTTACTGGGTCAGCGGACAAACTGTTGATCTGCAGCAATTCTTTGATGATGATTTTCAGAGAGTTGTTCCTGTGCCTGAAGACAAGACAAAGGATGCTGACGCAATTAATTCTCGTCCAATTTCTGCCAAAACAGTTTTTGAATATATGTCTCAAAATCAAGCTGATATTGGTGTGGTTGCTGGATCAGCGATGAATGGGCAATCAGATTATGTGCCAGTTGCACGTTTTGTTGATTCTCCGACAGGTTGTTATTTGGTTTGTAATAATGAGCTAAAAAACGCACTCTACAGCACTATTTCATCCGATTTTTTCGCCAAGGATGAACGAGAAAATTGGTTAAAGAAACACACGTTTACGACCGACTTATTGGGGTTGGCACTGTCAAAACTTAACGCCGTTCATAAGAACGATAAGTATCCACGTATAGCAGTCGAGTATTCCACAGTAGCCGCAGAATTTTTACGCAATACTTGTTCGTTTATGCAGCAAGAACATAGCTTTCTTAAACAGAGTTGGGCTTGCGAAACATCTGATTTTTATTTAATGACATGGAAAGAATTGAATGAAAAACTCAAAAACAACTATAACAATGCCTTGGATATCAACAGTCATCTTGTCGGAGCAATAACATGGGATCCTGTCGCTACGTGGCTTGAAGACAAAGAAGAATCACTTACAAAAATCCCATTAATGTTGTCGCCTAACGGACAAAGTCGACCGCGTAATATCACATTTGATATTATTGTTCGCAAATCCCGAATGGATGAGAGTTCAATTTTATCTGCTGTATTCAAACTAAGCACAGCACTCTTTGAAAGTTCTAAGGCTGTGGTTAAATTAAATGATGCTTCTCGGACAATCTGGCCAGTATCGACTTATTTTGGCTTGCATAAGACCGACAAGACTGAGACATATATACGTACACAGAGCGCATTGTCAAATATCCGATTCTGCGTTTATATCAACATGGATTATTACAAGAGCATCGTGCCACTATGAATTTTTTACCACATAAATTACTTAAGAAAGGCAGATTGAAAAATCCCCGAAAAATAAAGGGATACATTCTGGCATTTACGACAGTGTTTTTTGCAGGTATTGGCTGGCACATTGCAGTTTATTTTAGCCGTGACTCTATTATCCCCGGCCCCATATCTGTACTTGATGCAGTTTTCTCTCTTCTGATTAATGACGATTTATTTTCTGATATTTTTTCAAGTCTTACCCGCGTTATTGCCGGCTTTTTTCTTGCGGCTATAGCTGGAATTTTTGTTGGAAGTATCTCAGGTGTATCTCAGACCGCCCGACACCTGATTTCCAACCCTTTAGAGCTGTTGCGCCCAATTCCTCCGATTGCCTGGATTCCTTTTGCTCTTGTTGCTTTCGGAATAGGTCATAAATCCGCCATATTTGTTATATTTATTGGAGGGTTTTTCCCAATTTTCACAAATACGCTGCTTGGTATCAATAATACACCGAAAAAGTTACTTGAAGCAGGCAAAGTTCTTGGTTTTTCATCGAAGCGACGATTCAAAGATATTATCTGGCCTAGTGCTTTACCAAGTATAATCTCTGGGCTGATTATCGGATTGGGTATTTGCTGGATGTGTGTTATTGCAGCGGAAATGATTTCGGCCCGATCTGGTCTTGGATATCAGATACAGTTGAACAGGCAATTATTGATGATTGATAAAGTGATTGCCTATATGGTGGTCATTGGGCTGGTCGGTTTTTTAGGAACTTGGTTAGCAGCTCAACTTCAGGCTGTTTTCGTCCCGTGGTTAAAAAAAGGCAATGCAAATTCAAAAATTAGTCGCAATCCCCCCTTACTTGATGTTGCAGATTCTGCCTCTTTAAAATCAAATTTTGCTTCAACAAACGGTGCAAATGTTGAACTTAGAAATCTGACATTTGGATATACCCCAGAGCAACCAGTAATCAAAAACTGTAATTTAGCCATTAGTGAAGGAGAATCCGTTGCCGTTTTGGGATCAAGTGGTTGTGGGAAGTCTACTTTGCTACGACTGCTAATCGGATTAGAATCTCCCGATAACGGCAATATCAGTATCAGTGATGAAAACAATAGCAAGCATTGTCGTGAGGTAAGTCTTGTTTTTCAGGATTTAGCATTGTTTCCATGGATGACAGTTAAAAAAAATATACAAGCTGGGTTTAAGAATAATTCTTGCTCACAAGGCGATATGAATGTCTTGGATAAGCTTATTGATACAATGGGATTGACTCTAGTTCAGAATCGATATCCTCACCAAATCTCTGGAGGACAACAGCAACGTGTCGCTTTGTTGCGAAGCTTGATTTCAAATCCCAGTCTGCTGTTAATGGATGAACCATTTTCAAGCCTGGATATACGAACACGAAATCGTCTTCAAAAAGATGTTTTGACTCTCGTAAAGGAACGAAACAATACACTGATATTCGTAACGCATGATATTAGGGAAGCGGTTTTTATGGCCGACCGCATAATCGTGATGCCAACAATATGTAATAGAAGCTGGTCTGAGTATCGTATTGACAAATCAAATGTTAAACCGGATGATTTTCGGGCTTCAGATGAGTTTTTGAATCATTGCATGGAAATAAGCCGTCTACTGGAAAATGCCGAACAATAATAGGAGTCTACTGATGAAACGCTTTGTTACTATATTCAGCCTTTTGATTGCGATTGTAGTAGGATTATATTTTCTAACTTTAAATTCTCACAAAGAAAGCAATGACAGATTTGCTGTCTCATGGATGCGGGCATGGGCCACAACAGGTCAAGTTATGTGTGCTTTGGAAAATACAAACGCTGCTACTTTAACTAAGTCAGATGCGACTTTTCCTGACTTTTTATTTGGGCCTCAAATGAATGAGGCCGCTATTGCTGGAGAAGTTGATGCAACGAACACTGGTATAGTGCCAACAATCAACCTTCTGTCCAGCGATCAAAACTGGATTGTTGTTGGCCGGTTGATTGATTTTCCGGTTGCTATTGTTGTTCCTCAAGAGTCTGACATCAATAGTATCAGTGATTTGCGTGGAAAGAAGGTGGGAGTTCCTTTCGGTGGAGGATCTCACCCATATATCATTCAGCGCCTTCAGGAAAATAATCTAGAAATCGGTTCTGGTAATGATGCTGTGGAACTTATAAATTTAACCCCCCCGGATCAACCAATTGCCTATAAACGTGGGGATATAGATGCTGTTGCAACGTGGGAACCTCAAACGGCCATTAGCCTCAGTCAAAAACCTTCAAAAATAATTGATAGGGATAGGCACATTGGTTTTTTAAGTGTTTCAAAAAAATATGCCCAGAACAATCCCCAGCAAGTTGTTAATATATTAAAGGCTTATTTGTTGGCAAATTGGTACGTCACAGAAAATCGTAAAATTACAGATGAATGGTTTGCCAGTGTTTCAGGCTTTAAAGATGACTTGATTAGTCGTATTGAAGTTATTGAACCTAATTTGAATGCCAAGAAATTTACTGATATCAGCATGATGGTTTCAGATGCAGACATAAAAACCACTCAAACTGTGGCAGATATTATGTATCAACATAAGCTGACTGCTAGACATGTAAATTTTAAATCACATGTTGACATGCATTATCTTGAACAGGCTTTAAAAGACTTGCCACAGCTTCAAGAGTTGTCTCAGAAAATTATGGAAAAAGACTGATTACCGCTCATAGATATAGCTCCTTGAGATGTTATTTCGCAGGCGTTGTTTGGCACGGCGGCGGGTTTCGTGGGTTTGGGATTGTTGGTGTTTCTGATGCCACTGGCGTTGGCGGGTGATGGTGCGGTGGTAGGTTTGTCGGGCGGCGTGGTTGAGGTAGATTTCACGTTTGGCTTTGCGTTGCAGTTCGATGGCGGATGTTCTGGGATCGGACTGATCCACCGCTTGCAGCAGATCGGTTTTGTTATCGGTGAAGATGTGGGCTTGCTGCTTGCCACGGGAAACGGAAACGTAGAACTGCTCCCGATTGCTGGCGGGGAAGGAGTCGGATGCCTGGGCAATGAAGATGTGGTCAACGGTTTTACCTTGGGAGGCATGCGAGGTTGAGCAAAAGCCGTGGGTGAAGTGGCCGTTGTTGATGCTGACTTCAAAGGCAGTTCCGTTTTCAATCGGTGTAATGATCGGGTTGTTTGTTTTGGGGCTAAAACCGTTGATGCGCCAAAGCGTGCCATTGCTGACTTTGCGTTTGGTGCCAGCGAGCATCCCGTGGGTGTTTTGTGTGAAGAGGATGATGTCGCCCTTGGCTAATTCCATTTGCTGGGGACGGTAAACCTGAAACCGCTCTGCCAATTTCAGGGGCAACGGTTTTAGTTTGCCTTGTTTGTCCTGCACAATGACTTGATTACCACGGACGCAATGAATGCTGGCCCAACTCCCAGCTTGAAATCCGGGGGCGGGCTTGTTGAAGAAGACGGCCATGCCTGCTTCGTATCGGCTGGCTTCTTTTCGCCGGGCATCCGTCCATTGTTGGTTTTTCATGGACGTGCAGGCTTGGATTTTTGTTGTGTCAATCAGCCCACGTTTTTTAAGTTCATCACGGATAGCTTGGGTGACAACGTGGCCTTCAGCATGGGTGGGACTGACGGCCAGCACGGATTTACCTTGCTCCATCGCATCGGCATACCCCTTGGCCAGGGCGGCATAGCGTTTGTCATCGTCTTCTATTTCCTGAATGCAGCCCATTTGATCCAGTTGTTTAAAACCCCGCTTGGTTTTGCCGTTGCTTAAATCGATGACCGCTTTTTTGTAGTCGCCTTTTTGCCGCAGAATCGTTGCAATACTGACGGGTTTAACACCTGCGAACTTGTGCAATAGTTTGAGTACATCGCCGCGATCCACCGATTTATGTTGAGCGGCATCACCCATCAGAATCACACGAGCGTTGAGCTTTTCCGCTTCCTTCATCAAACGCACCATCGTTCGCACGCCCACCAAGGACGCTTCATCCACCAGAATGACTTGATCCTTGGCTCGTTGACGCATCGCTGGATTGGTTAAAAACATTTCGATGGTATCCGCGTCTTTGAGGCCTGCATCCCGCAGGACACCACGCGAAGCTTCCGCAGATGGAGCCAATGCAATGACGTGTTTGCCATGGGCTTCAATACCGCGCACTGCTTCCATAATCAGCGTTGTTTTGCCCGTGCCCGCCTTGCCACGAATCGACATGACAAGATCGTGACAACCCCAGATATGACGGCATGCCGCTTGCTGATCGGCGTTGAGATGGATGATTTCCGAGCCCATGTGTTTGGGGCCAATGACACGGTCAGGATCACCCAGCGATGCATATTGCCCGCGGCCACGGCGGACAACATCGCAAAGCCATTTTTCTTCCGCAAGGATTTTAAGGGTGGAAACGGAAGTCACACCATTGGCATCAGTCGCACGCAGCCAATCGCGTTTTTCAAAGGCGGTATCGATATCTTCCGGCGTGACGCTGCCCATCGCGTATCGCAGGGCTTCCTCTTTAATCAGGTAATCAGCCACCACAGCATGGCGTTCAAAACAGTGTGCAACGGCGTGATCCAAGGCATCATCGGCTGACAGCGTGGGCGAAGACGGTAACGTGTCAGCCTCAACCAACGCATACCATTCGGACTTGCTTAGCTTTGTGCCCCAGAGTTTGTGCAGCTGATCCAGCGTAATGTCTTGTGCTTTGCGACTGCGGGTCTTTTCGCCAAGGGCGGCAATCTTGGTTGGATCACGCAACCCCAATGCTTTGGCCTTGGCATGAATCTGCTTGGCGCGGGAGGAAAACCGCTCAATCAAATCACGCGATACGCCTGCGATTTCCCAACGGGCATCCCCGCGACGATCCACACCATAGCCCAACTCCTTCACCGCTTGGCTCAACTTGGCATGAAAAACCGCTTCAAAGTATCGGGCACGTTTTCGCATGCCGCCGTTTTGCAGGGCCTTCCATGTTTGCTCCTCCTTGTCATACGCGGCATTAAACAGGAACGCATGGCAATGAAGCTGCGGATCGGGAATAACCCCATCTTCCACGGGACGACTGGTGTAATGCGTGAACATGGCCCATGCCGCATTGCCCGTATTGCGATCATGGTCAGCCCCACGTTTGCGAACCCGCACGCATGCGTACTCTTCCATCATCCGCATGGTCTCATTGGCCGCCTGCTGCATGGCTTCAACGAGCCGTTGATCTTGCGTGACCGTCCACAGCAGCGACAAACTTTTTGGCGGAGAAAAGCTGATGTCCCAACCGATCCGTCTTCCGACCTTGTCCCGCTCGGTCAGTTTTTGGTTCAGACTGCGGGGGTGACGATTGCGAACCATTGCTCGAAAATCTTTGTGTTTCAGCTCTCCCTTCAAGCCCAAACTCTGGGCAGCCCGTCCGCCCCAATAGCCAATGCCTTGTTCTTCCGCCAGCAGATAGTAGTCTGCCACGCCATGTCGCAGACGTTTGACGAAATACGCTTCAACCTGCGCCGGGTTCACCGCAGCTTTTGACCATCGCAACATAAGGCATCACTCCATCTATTAAGTGACACCAACATGGCCCGCTTTGCACGATTCACGCTACAAATGTAACCATCCAAAAAAATGAGCAGACGTCACCCCTAAGCAATGCTTGAGGTCAACGCCGCAAACCATCGGCAGGTGTTCGGATATTTTTAAGGGTGCAAACAATAAGAAACGGTGACAGGACGATTATTGACTGCTGTCTTGGCATCATGATCAGGCCGTAAATTGTGAGACCCAATCCTGATGCCAAAACAGCAGATTGCGGTTACAGCAAAAAAGTTTTGTTACTCCAGAAAAATATTGAACACACAAAGTACTCAATAGATGGAAAGGAGGAGCAAAGGCGATCTACTCAGAAGGATCTATTGGAGCAAACAGCGGATGCAATGAAAGGTAAATCTCGGTTGGTTCATTAAGTCTTAGAACAAGGTAATGCCCATGCTTTTCTATGCGGTAAGCGTTTTCAGGTAATTGTGGCATTTTGTCTTGCCGAGGCAAAGATAATAATTCTTCTTCACGACAACCAATGGCAGGTGCTAGGCGTCGAATCCACTCCAGGGTCAGCTGACGTTCACCCACTTCTAGTTTATAGATTTGATTGCGTGACGTGCCAACACGTTCTGCCAGCTCGGTCATGCTAAGATTTGCACGTTTTCGGCACGCGCGGATACCGTTAGGAAAATCTCTCATTTCCCTGACTCCCAGTTATTTTTCGTTTTTATGGTTTTAAATATTTCTGCCTGGGATGGTCGTTATCATTGAACGCTTCTTTGGTCTGTTTGACTACGCAGCAAACTGCATAGCGTAACAGGCGTTTTCGTCGTCGTTCTGTAACAATTCTAAAAAATCAATCTTTGCCAGCTGATACAGGTACACCGCATCGGTGGCCACGGACTTCATCCATGCGTGTTCGTGAGAACTGATGGGCTCGTTCTGCTCCACAGCAGCATCCAGCCATTGCTTGTAACGGCGAATGGATCGTAAAGCCGCCCTGCGATATTCAACCAAGATTGAGTGACGAAACTGGAGTTCCAATGTGTATTCATCAATGTGTGTTTTTGAGTACACACTGGGTGTATTTTTTGTGGAGACAAAGTCAAAAAGCATCTCATCTCGCAACTCATTGAAATCAAACATATTTAAATCCTCACGTTTATTGCTATAAGAAAAACGTACACGTATTGGATATGAGTGTCAACAAGAAAATATATAAAAAACACTTTACGGATGTTTTTTATGTTTATTTTAATGAATTGGTGTTAAAAGTATAAACTAATAATATACTTTAAAGGTGTGTATATGATATCGTCTCCCCAAATTCGTGCTGCGAGAGTTATGCTAAATTGGAGCCAAAAAGAACTGGCAGATGTGTCAGGTGTTTCAATTAATGCTATTGCCAAGATTGAATCAGAAAAAGTGCAACCACGTGAAAGTACGATTTCTGAACTGCAAAAAACTTTAGAAGCGGCAGGTATACAGTTCTTAAAAAATGGGGTTCAGTTTCGCGAAGATTTATTAACTCATATTCCCACCAAAGATGCTTTTATTCGTATTTTAGATGATGTTTATCATTCACTCAAAGATTCAGAGAATAAGGAATTGCTCTATGTCTGTGTTGATGATCGTTTGTCGCCACAAGAAGTGATTGACGCTGAACTCAGGCTGCGCAAAGCGGGTATTCAATTTAAAACGTTTATTGAGGAAGGGAACACTCACATTCTTTACCCGTTAGAGGAATATCGATATGTCTCACAGGATTATTTTAATAATAATACCCTTGTCATATACGAAGATAAGATTGCAACCATGGTATATCAAGGAAAGGAAGAAACTGGAGGAATTATTATTCATAGCCCGTCACTGAGTCAATCTTTGAGGAACATATGCCAAGCTCTTTGGATAACTTTGGAAAAACCAACAAAAACCACAGCCGATAGAACATATGACTGATTATAAATTAAAAACCAAAACGCCTGCATGGCAAGAGCATCCAAGATGCAGTCTGGAAATTAGCTTACTCACCACCAAGTTTGATGGTAACAAGCTAAAAGCTACAATTGAATGGGTAAATCGCCATTTTGAAGCGTGTACAATTAATTTGGCAGACACGTTATATCGCCATAACCTCGCAGGCACCCCGCATGAGTCGCCTACGCAAGTCGCACGACGATTAGGAGACGAATGGTTGTTTCGTAACAATGAAATTCTAGAGTTCTTAACAGTGCCTTATCAAATTATTCGATGGGATTCTTTTTTAAACCATCCTGAATTTGCAAGTATTCAAAGCTATTTTGCAAAACTCTATCAAACGGATCAAATCTTCAAAGATCTTGTTGATCAAGATGCAAGAATGTTTGTTGCAAGAGGCGAAAGTAATCGCAGCATGCAAAATTCAGTGGACTTTATTCTAGAAGAGTTAGCAGGGGATGAGCTACATTCAAGGATGTATAAATACGTTTACGTTTATCCTGGCACACCTTTAAGTGTACAAAATTATATAAACGAAAAGAATCCCAGCATTTCATTCAATAAAACGAAAATCATTAAAGTTGATTTTCGTCGTCGTCATTCTCCGCAGTTATGTGCCGCCTAACGTCTTAAGGGTTGAGCCTGCGGACATTTTTGAACTTGTCCAGGTCACGGTCAAATGATGCAGGCGAGAGCTTTTGTGCGACGGATAGGCTGCCAGTAAAACAAATTGAATTACCTTCAATCTCTAAAAAGTGTACCCTAAACTGTACCCTGTGGATTGGAAAGCAAGGCAAAAATGCGGTATATGTATACCAACAGCGGCAGGACGTATCCTGTTGAATTGTTGGAAGTTAGGTTTAATTAAAAAGTTAGCTTGAGGTAGGCGTCCGGCGCTCATAACCCGGAGGTCGTTGGTTCGAATCCAGCCCCCGCTATTTCAGTAATGATAAGGACTTGCATTAATTGCGAGTCCTTATTTTTTGCACCAAAACAGGGTAACTGCCCCATAAATTGCCCCATTTTTTTCGCAAGACAATTTGGACTCACCCACGTTGAACACTCAACCAAGGAGATCCAATCATGGCACACCTTTTCAAACGCGGAAAACGCTATCACCTTAAGTATTCACTCGGTGGCAAGCAGAAGGAAGTCGCACTGCGCACCGACTCATTGCAACTGGCCAAGGAAAAGAAACGGCAGTTTGAATCTGCTCTGGCACTGGGTAACGAAAACCCGTTTCCGACTCAGACACCGATTGCTGAAGTTCTCACCGCCTATGTCGCAGCCATCCGTGCACGCAAGTCCGCCAAGTCGGCACAGACTGACATCTACTACCTGCGTGAAATCTTCGGCTCAGTCTGCGATGCAGTCACCATCACCTCACGCAAAACTACTGGCAGAAAACGCCCCTCCAAAATCAGCCAGGTCGACAAACGCAAACGTCTGCCCATCATTGAAGCCACCTGCTTTGAAGCCATCACCCCCGCACAGATTGCAGCCTTCATCGAATTTAAAGTCCGTGACCAAGGTTTGAAACCCAAGACCGCCAATCACTATCGCTCGATCCTGCGCCGGGTGTTCAATTGGGCTATCGAGGAGAAGGGATTGCGCATCCCCAACTGCAACGGCGGACGCCATGGCAACAACCCCGCAGCGAAGGTTCGCCCGTACAAGGAGCAGGCCCCCACCATCCGATATCTGAGCATGTCACAGATCGACGAACAACTTCACGTGCTGCGCTTCAATCCTCGCCTGCAAACCATGGCAGCAGTCCTGATCTATGCGGGTTTGAGACGTGAAGAATTACTCTGGCTCACGACGGATGATATCATCCTGTCCCGCCTCACATCCACACGCCCCAGCATGATCCGTGTGCAAGCCAAGACGATCAACGGTCAATACTGGCAACCAAAGACCAAGCGCAATCGAGCAGTCCCCATCAGTCAGGCATTACGCCAACACCTTGACCGTTACACCTCATTGGAAAACGAACACGGTCTGTACTTCCCCAGTCCTAAAGGCGAACTCTGGGACCCGGACAACTTCAGTGCGGATTTAAGAAAAGCCAACAAAGCCGCCAACCTGCAATGGGCCTGTCTGGACTACCGCCACACCTTCGGCAGTCAACTCGCCCAGAAAGGCGTCAGCCTCTACAAGATCAGCATCCTCATGGGCAACAGTCCAGAAATCTGCCGCAAGCATTACGCAAGTTTGATACCGGAGGCATTGGTGGATGAGGTGGAGTTTGGAGATTCGCAAAATTCAGATATCTCATTACACCGCGCATAAAAAAAGCCGCCCTCATTGAGATGCGGCTGGTCGTTCCGTGGAACGTGGCCTTCGAATGTTTCGTCTTGTTACGAAAAGTCATACGAGCCCAGGTTGATTACACTGACATGATTATACGCCAAGACAAGTAAACGGCAAGATCAAACATTCCCTTTTTTCTAAAATGCAATACAATTAGTTTTCTGGGGCATATCTATTTTATTAACGCACCCGGCAAACAATTGATACAAATTTTATGGGAGTGCTTTCACATGGCTACAACGCTTGGATTAGATCTTGGCCCTAACAGCATTGGTTGGGCGTTACTGGATGAAACTCACATTCTTGGCACCGGGGTTCGCATCTTCCCCGAAGGTATGGACAAGTTTGATACTGGAAGAGATGAATCCCGCAATGAACAACGCCAGATTGCCCGAGGCATGCGACGCCAAACCAAGCGACGTAACCAACGCAAGCGACTACTCCGCGAAGCATTGATCCAAGCCAAACTCTGGCCAACTGATCCTAAAACACAAAACGAACTTTATGAATTGGACCCGTACGAACTGCGTAGCAAAGCAGCCAGCGAAAAAGTTTCCGCTTTTGAACTGGGACGCATTTGTTTACATCTTGGACAACGCCGAGGCTTTTTATCCAATCGAAAAAAAGACCGCGAAGATAGTGAAGTCAAAGGCATGCTCGCGGAGATAAACAAGCTCGAAGCAGACATCGAAAAAGCCAGCTGTAAAACACTGGGGCAATTGCTTTATCTTAAGTGCATAAATTTTGACCATGCCAAACGTGTCGAAGAAGACCATATCCGCAATCGTCATACCCAACGAAGCATGCTTGCAACAGAATTTGAAGTCATATGGGAAGAACAAGCCAAACACCATCCTGCATTACTCACTAAAACGTTACGTTATGGCGTATCAGGTGAACCGGCGAAATACCCAATTAAGCCTCGCCACAAAGCCAAAGGACAAACGCTGCTCGAAGCGTTCGGCGTTCATGGAATGATTTTCTTTCAACGTCCAATGTACTGGCCAGCATCAATGGTCGGATTGTGTGAACTTGAACCCAAGCAGAAACGTTGCCCGCGATCACATCGTATGGCACAACGATTTCGCTTACTCACTGAAATCAATAATCTCCAACTCACGGACAACACACAAAGCCCGCCTACCCCACGAAGACTTACCGATTCTGAACGTGCCTATGTTTTGGATCAACTGCAAACCAAGAAAGATGCCACCTTCATACAAATCGCAAATTGGATAGCCAAATTGCCCGACTCCCCCCCTGCTGAGAGTATTCAATTCAACCTGCAAAAAGGTAAACGCGCGGGGATGAAGGGGATGGTGACTGATGCGATGTTAGCCAGCAAAAAAGTGCTTGGAGAAAGTTGGCACAAACGTGATGAAGAGCAGAAAACCGCCATCGTTGAATTGCTTTTAAGTATTGAACATGATGAAGAACAGACCGTTACCATACTCGTTGAGCAATATGACTTCACTACTGAGCAGGCGAATGCTGCGGTGTCTGTTAACTTCCCTGACGGGTATCTGCATCTGTCCAAACTCGCGTTAAGTATACTGCTCCCCCATATGGAAAAAGGTTTGGTTTATCAAGCTTTGGATGAATCGAATTCTGCCTTAAATGCAGCCGGTTATCTAAGACGCGACCAACTTAAGAAACGCTTGTTTGACAAACTCCCTCGCCAGGATGCGTTTAACTGTCCGCTCGGGGATATCCCCAATCCGGTGGTCAAACGCACCCTCACCGAATTGCGGCGGGTCGTGAATTGCATCATCAAAGAATACAACATGCCCGACGATATCCATCTGGAAATGGCACGCTCGGTGAGTATGGGAACACAAGCCCGCAAGGAATTTAGCAAGGTTCGATCCGAACGCGAAAAAATGCGCAATGACGCAGCAAACGAAATACGCAAACTTGGATTCAAAGTTTCTCGTGAAGCAATCAATCGATACCTTATCTGGGATCAACAAAATCATGAGTGTATGTACACCGGCAATAAGATTTCACAAACCCAACTCTTCAATGGTGAAGTCGATGTCGACCACATCCTCCCGCGATCCCGTTCGCTCGATGATTCACAAAGCAACAAAGTGGTCTGCTTCCGATCTGCCAATGCGGATAAAGGACAGCGAACTGTCTATGAATGGCTCGCAGCATCGGACCCCAAACGCTTTGACGAAATCAGCACGCGTGCGCTAGCCTTTGTGAAGAATCACGGGTTCCCTTATGGCAAGTTCAAAAAGCTGATCCAAAAAAATGTCGATGTGGATAGCTTCATCGCTCGCCAACTTACCGATACGGGATACATTGCAAAGGCCACCCGTCAATATCTTGCGTGTCTGTTTGAAGATGACAAACATATCCTTGGCTTAAAAGGCCAACACACTGCCACGCTGCGTCACCAATGGGGCTTAAACAATATTTTGCGTCATGATGATATCAATCAGAAATCCCGTGACGATCATCGTCATCATGCCATCGATGCGATTCTTGTAGCAGTGACCAACCGTTCGCGTTTACAGCAGCTTTCAAAGGGCTATCAAGAAGTCGAACAAATCGACTACACCACCGGCGAAGTACAATACCGCCAAGCCCATAAAGGCCCTGCGTTAGATGAACCTTGGGAAAACTTCCGGTCGGATGTTGAATCAGCGGTCAATGAGATTAATGTTTCACATCGTGTGAATCGTAAAATTTCAGGACAGTTGCACAAAGACAATCCTTTCGCACCAGTTAAAGATCGTGAAGGTAAAACCATTGCAAATACCTATGTCAAGCGCAAACTCGTTGAAACACTAACTACCACTGAAATCGAAGCAATTCGTGACGAAACGATTCGTACAATTGTCAAGAATGCTTTGAAAGTATCAGGACTTGATATTGATAGCCCCAAAAAGCCGGACAAAAAGAAAATGCAAGAAGTGCTTTCCCAAGTAACCATGCCATCCGGAGTTCCAATTAAAAAAGTGCGTGTCTTAACAAAAGACCAAACCATCCAACCCATCCGAACCAAGCGATCCGAAAAAGCCAACGACCCAACTCAAATCGCATACGTCAAACCGGGAAGCACCCATCACTTGTGTATTTTTGAATGGGAGGAAAAAGGCAAAACCAAACGTGATGCAATCTTTACTTCCAGAATTCAAGCGATGGATATTCTAAAACAACAGCAGCAATTCGTTACTGAAAAAGTCAGCCAATTGGATCAAAAACCAAAATCTGCATCTGCCAAAAAAGTGATTCATTCTCAGTTCTATAAACAGGCTTCTGAAAAATTCCCGCTCATTGAACGACAACATCCAACACGCAAACATGCAAAATTCGTAATGTCATTAAGCAATGGCGAAGCTGTTTTGGCGAATTGGAAAGGACAGCAAAAATTACTTGTACTCAGAACTTCCATTTCAACAAATAAGAACGTTATTTTTATCGAACACACTGATGCAAGAAGAGAATACTCAAAGCACAAAACGAGTACCAACCTGCTATCAGCAAGAAAAGTTACCGTCGATCCATTGGGACGTATCCGTTGGGCCAACGATTAATCGAATGAAACTCAAAACAAAAACGTAAACAAAAGGATTCCGGGGATGATCAAACACACCATTGAGATATCACAAAAACCTGCACATTTATCCAGTAAACTCGAACAACTCACTATTGAGCCTTACGAACCAACTGATGCAAATTAACGGTCAATACCTTGTGAAGATATTGGCATGGTCATTGTTGATCATCCCCGGACAACCTATTCGCATGCAGCCTTTTCCTCACTTTTAAAACATGGCGCATCGCTTGTCATCTGTGGCAAGAACCATCAACCCGCTGGCATCCTTGTCCCCATTTCCGATCACACCCAGCAAGTCAGCCGCCTTCAGGAACAAATTGATTTAAGTAAACCTACGGCTAAAAAATTGTGGAAGCAAATCGTCACTGCCAAAATACTAGCTCAGCGAAATAATCTGCCAACCGACTCACCAGCAGCCAGATCGCTTAAGCAACTTGCCAAAGATGTTAAATCCGGTGACCCGCAAAACCATGAAGCCCATGCTGCAAGAACCTATTGGAGAAACTGGCTTGATGATTTACCTCAGCATAAAGATTTCAAACGCAATCAAAACGGCTATGATCCTGCCAACGCATTTTTAAACTACGGCTATGCCATCCTCCGTGCTGCCGTTGCGAGAGCACTTGTCAGTGCGGGTTTGCATCCTGCACTTGGCCTACATCATCACAACCGTGCCAATGCATTTTGTCTAGCTGATGATTTGATGGAACCACTTCGGCCTCTGGTAGACCGACGAGTAAAAAACTGTCTTCAACGGGATCGTCATGAACTCGACCAACTCACCAAAGCATACTTGCTTGAAATGCTTGCTGAACCGACTTTGCTTAACAAAAAGACCGGCCCGTTGATGGTGCATCTACATCGTTATATTGCAAGCTTGGTGAATATTTACCAAACCCCCAAGCACAAGCTGACCATCCCAACCGCTTTGCCATTGTCATGAAAGATGTTGGCCATGTATTTAAGTGGGTACCGATGTATGTGGATTATTACCATGTTCGATTTGCCAACCGACACGAAACCTGCACGGCGTGCCTATGCTCAATTTCGCAAGGGGTTGCTCAAGGATGGCTTTACACTCATGCAGTACAGTGTGTATATTCGGCATTGCGCCAGCGAAGACAATGCTAAAGTACATATCAAACGGGTTCAAGACTCAGTACCCCCGCAAGGAGAAGTCAGAATTGTCACCATTACCGACAAACAATTCGAACGCATGCACGTCTTTTGGGGTAAAAAACGCAAAAAGCCCGAACCTCCGCCCCAACAACTCGAGCTTTTTTAGCCTACTCATCCCCCGGAAGTTTTTGTTGCTGCTTTGGTTACAAGGGAAGTAGTGTAATCAACCCAAGCCCGTAAGCAATCCGCAACGACCCTAACACCGACCACGGTTACAGGACTAGTGTAATCAACCCAAGCCCGTAAGCAATCCGCAACTT
>PAAB01000019.1 GCA_002591705.1 Phycisphaerae bacterium | reverse complement strand
CGGATGATCTTGTTGAACGTCTCGAGGTGATCCGGTTCGAAGCCCAGATTCGGAAGGCCGATCCGGACCGAATCTGGCCGGAGAATACGCAGCACCACCGACTCGCCGTGGTAGGCGGGACAGATGCTCACACGAAAATCCACCTCCGCCTCGTCGACCCGCATCTTGATGCGACCGTCCTGGGGAATCCGCTTTTCGGCGATGTTCACGCCCGCCATGAGCTTCATCCGAGCCAGCAGTGCGGACTGCATCCGCTTGGGAAGCTGATCACGCACGTGGCAGACACCGTCGATTCGGTACCGCAGCACGACCCGATCCTCCATCGGCTCGACGTGGATATCCGAAGCCCGCCCCCGAACCGCTTCCTGAATGATCTTGGTCACCAGCCGAACGACCGGAGCCGTGTCCCCCTCCGCGATGTCGACCGAGGTGTCCACCGAGCGATCGACGGTGACGTCGATCGATTCGGTGACCAGCGACTCCTCGGCCACGATCGAGCCGCCACCGAGCTGATCGTCGATGTAGGACTTGATGGCACCACGGGATGCGAGCACCGTCTCGACTTCCACGTTCAGACGGAATCGGAGCAGATCCAGCAGTTCCAGATCCATCGGATCGTGGATGATGAGTTTCCGGCGTCCCTGGGCCAGGCCGCACGGGAGGATCAGATGCTTTCGGATGATGTCATCGGGCACCGCAGTGAGATCGATCTCCGCCAGATCGGATTCGGAGGACATCGAGTTGAAGTCCATCCCGAACTGCTCGGCCAGCGCCTTGGCGACCTGCCCCTCCTGACAGAATCCCGCTTCGACCAGCGACTCACCAAGTCGCTTTCCGGACCCCGAGGCGATGGCGACGCCCTTCTCGATCTGCTCCTGGGCCACGACACCGTCGCGGACGAGGATCTCGCCGAGTTTGAGTCGCTTCTTGCGGGGGCGTTTCGCCATGGGTTCTGCCGTCTCCCGGAGGGGTAAGGGATCGTCTCTGGGCCCACCTGCACTGTACCGGGGGGAGAACGCGTAGTATTGCCGTGCAGCCGTTCCATGACAAGGCCGGCACATCATCGGCCTCGCCACCTCGTCTCCTACACTCTAGGCCATTCCGCCATCGCAATGCCCCCTATCGACCCCAGGCCACGACTTCTGATCACCGCCGGCCCCACCCGGGAGCCGCTGGATTCGGTCCGCTACGTGTCGAATCGGTCATCCGGTCGGATGGGGCTGGCTCTGGCCGCAGCCGGCCGCGTGTTGGGCTGGCCGACCACCCTCCTGCTGGGCCCGATCACTTCCGCGATCCCTCCCGATCAGGACGCCATCCGCTTCGAGACCACCTCCGATCTCTCCTCGCTGCTTCATGCCCACTGGCCGCAACACGACCTGCTGATCATGGCGGCGGCGGTCTGCGACCACCGTCCGGCGATCCCTCAACAGGGAAAGATCCAGCGTGAAGGCCCGTTGACGATCGAACTTCTGGCGACGGAGGACATCGTCGCCTCCATCGACTCCATCACCCGCCCCGAGCAGGTTCGCATCGGATTCGCACTGGAACCACGAGAGTGCATGGAGGATGCGGCTCGCGACAAGTTGCGTCGAAAGAATCTCGATGCCATCATCGCCAACCCCCTCGAAACGATGGACGCCGACACCATCGACGCGATGCTGATCGACGCCTCCGGCTCCACCGATGTTCCAAGCATGACCAAGGAGGCGTTCGCCCACTGGATTCTGGAGCAGGCCGCGACCCGCTATTCTCCGGGAATCGTCGATACGACGCCCGTCCAGGGACTGGATGCCGACGCGTAGAGCTTGCGGCCGATGCGGCCGGCACGGTAGCCGTGGTACCCCGCCTCGCAGGCCTGCCGCATGGCCGTGGCCATGCGAACCGGCTCCGTGGCGTGGGCGATTCCGGTGTTGAGAAGGACCCCGTCCACGCCGAGTTCCATGCCCAGCGTCACGTCGCTCGGAGTTCCGACTCCGGCGTCCACGATCAGCGGGTACGCAGGATCGCCTCCGTGCTCGGGATTCTTGAGAAGGTCCCGAATGATGGCGATGGCGGCGGGGTTCGCGATGCCCCGACCGGTGCCGATGGGACTTCCCGCCGGCATCACGCTGGCGGCCCCCGCATCACGAAGCCGGGTTGCCATGATCGGATCGTCCGAGCTGTAGCACAGCACGGTGAAGCCGTCCGCAACCAGTTCACGACAGGCCTCGAGTGTCCCCACCGGATCCGGAAGCAGCGTCGCCTTGTCTCCGAGGACCTCGAGCTTCACCCAGTCCTTGCCGGGATTGTCCAGTTGCGTGAGCAGTTCACGTCCCAGGCGTGCCACCCGCACCGCATCCTCGGCGCTGAAGCACCCCGCGGTGTTGGGAAGAATCGTGTACCGACCGAGATCGATGGCATCGAGCAGCGAGCGGCCTTCGGCGTCCAGCAGCCGTTCACGACGAACCGCTACGGTGATGGCATCCGCACCCGACGCGTCGAGGGCATCGCGCATGACGTCCCACGTCTCGTACTTGCCGGTGCCGACAATCAGCCTGCTCCGGAGCGAGAAGGGCCCCAGCTGCAGGGGTTCGATCGAGGTGTTGGAACATGTCGTGGTCATGGCGTATCCCCAGCCTGCAATGTCATCCCCCACCGACGAGGGTGACGATCTCGATGACATCTCCATCCGCCAACACGGTCGTCCCGTGATCGTCACGGGTGACCACGGCTCGGTTGATCTCCACGGCACACGGCCGATCGGCCAGCCCAAGCCGTTCCAGCAGCTCCCGAATCACCAGCGGCGACTCGAGCCGCATTGCTTCTCCGTTGACGGTGATGTCCATCCCGGCATTCTAGCAGGAGCCCGGATCAGAAGATCATGAACACCAGAACCATGACGATGAACACGGGGACCAGCACCGGCAGGCTGTACTTGACGATGTACCCGATGAAACTCGGCATCCGCACGCCGGAATGCTCGGCGATCGCCTTGACCATGAAGTTCGGGCCGTTTCCGATGTAGGTCATCGCCCCCATGAACACGGATCCCAGGCTGATCGCGACCAGCAGGTCCACCGGAATCTGCCCTCCACCGCCCAGCTGCACCAGCTCCGTGCCTTCCGGAATCGTTCCGGTCTGGGCCAGATTGAAGAACACCAGATAGGTCGGGGCGTTGTCGAGCAAGCTCGAGAGGACGCCCGTCATCCAGAAGTACATCCAGGGCTGGTTGAGTTCGCTGGTGATCGCGGCCCCGTGTGCCTTGAGCACCTCGATGGGAACCTGCATGGCGATGAAGATGCCGATGAAGAGCGCCGCGACCTCGAGAATCGCGTGATAGTTGAAGTGGTTTCCCTCGCGGACCGACCTGCGGGTGAGGACCAGCGAAAGCCCCACGAGCACCAGCATCACGATCTCGCGGAAGAACTCGAACGGGTACCAGCCGATCCCCGGCAGCGGATTGTCGGGATTCACGAAGGCCACGCACAGAATCACACACAGGAGCCAGAGAAGATTGAGGGAACCGCGGAGCCGCAGCGGCTGCACGTCGGTGACATCGAAGGCGGTGGCGGCCTCCGACTCGCGCCTGTACATGACCGTGTCCCACGCCCAGTAGATGGCCAGGAGGACGAGGTTGGTGGCCAGCCACTGCGGCCAGAGTCCCAGCGTCCAGAAGAACGGGACCCCGCTCAGATACCCGAGGAACAACGGAGGATCACCGATGGGAAGCAGAGCGCCGCCGATGTTGCTCACGAGGAAGATGAACATCACGATGGTGTGCACCTTGTGCTTCCGCTGCCGATTCGTGCGCAGAATCGGCCGGATCAGGAGCATGCTCGCACCCGTGGTCCCGATGAAGCTTGCGATGAGTGCGCCGACCGCGATGTAGGTCACGTTGGTGCGCGGGGTCGCCGGAAGATCGCCCACCAGCTGGATCCCGCCGCTGATCACGTANAGNCTGAACAGNAGCACGATGAANGGGATGTANTCGATGAGGATNGCNTGATCCAGNACNCCNCCGATNGNNCCCGGCCCGTGCGTCAGCCAGTAGTAGACGATGGTNGNCANNCCCACNACNANNGCNANGAGN
Source organism: Phycisphaerae bacterium (assembly GCA_002591705.1). The sequence continues at coordinate 14,113 of PAAB01000019.1, read as the reverse complement.
TAGCGGCTGAGATTGCTCTCCCACCAGTGCTCTGTGGACTTCAACAGCGGCAGCACCGCGATCGAACCCAGAATGATGATGAACGGAATGATGCCCAGCCCCCACAGCGGTGGGGCCGTCGGTTCATGCGAGCCGTGGTCCTCGATCACCTCGAGGTCNGTCTCGTGGGCATGGTCCGTCTCCATGTGGTGCGCATCGTGGTGACCACCGTGGTGTTCGGCATGATGCCGGCCCCCGGCCACGTGCACAAGCAGCCAGCCGGCGATGATCAGGCTGGCCAGCCAGCAGAACACCTTGGCACCGGTGCGGGGCGCGGACGGAGCTCCATGATTGGCGTGATCGTGCATGGCTAGGTACTCGATCGGCACAGTGGTGCCGTGGGGTTCAATGATCCACACGAGTCCCCAGCAATGAGGAGACCTCCCGAACCCGGGCGGCGACCGATTTCTCGTCCGGCCCCTCCAGATTCAACCNCAGCAGCGGTTCGGTGTTGCTGGCCCGAACGTTGCACCACCAGTCCGGAAGCACCACCGTCACCCCGTCCAGTTCGTCGACCTCCGCCTCGGGGTAGGCCGCCCGGAGACGCTCCATGGCCGCCGGCTTGTCGTCGACCTCGAAGTTGATCTCTCCCGACTGGACCCGGCTGCGGTGGGGTGCGATCAGTTCGCTGAGTGGACGACCCGACGCGACCAGTTCGCTGAGGACCAAGGCAAAGGCCATGGCCCCGGAATCCGCGTACCAGTTGTCACGGAAGTAGAAATGCCCCGAGAGTTCACCCCCGAACGGGCCCTGCTGCTCGGCGAGCACCTGCTTCATGAACACGTGCCCGACCCGGGAGCGGACCGGTACGCCTCCCGCCGCCCGCACTGCGTCCTGGACGCAGTGACTCGACCGCAGGTCGTAGACGATGGCGGCCCCGGGTTCACGCTCGAGAAACCCCCTGCACAACCAGGCCGTCAGCAGGTCGCATCCGATGATGCCTCCCCGTTCATCCACCACCATGCATCGGTCCGCATCGCCATCGAAGCAGATTCCGAGATCCGCGGACTCCGCCACGACGGCATCCCGCACCGGCTGGAGATTCGCCTCGACCAGGGGATTCGGCTCGTGGACGAACACTCCGGTGTCGTTCTCGAAGTTCAGGCGGACCATCTCGATGCCCTCCACCCCGTCGAACAACTTCGGCACCATCGTGCCCGCCATGCCGTTGGACGCATCGACGGCGACCNTGATGCGCCTGGTTCCGTCGCGAAACCCGGGATCGAGAAATCGAAACACGTGTTCNCGATAGGCGTCCCAGAGATCGATCTCCTCGCGAGCACCGACGGGATCGGACGGCTCGCCGACCGCGGCCTCCGCGAGTTCCCTGATTCGAAGCAGGCCGGTCGACTCGCCGATGGGCTTGGCGTGGGCCGAACACATCTTGAAACCGTTGTACTGAGCCGGNTTGTGCGAGGCGGTGGTCTGGATGCCGCCATCGCAGTCGAGGTGGTTGACCGCGAATGCGATGAAGGGCGTGTCCACCAGGCCGACCTGCACCACGTCGCACCCACGGGTCCGCAGNCCCTCCTCAAGGGCGGCGACAAGCGACGGCGAGGACAACCGCATGTCGTGCCCCACCGCGATTCGCGGCGGNGCGGTTCGATCACCGACCTGCTCGCGGAAGAACGCACCGGCTCCCATGCCGATGCAGCGGGCGACGTCGACGCTCAGCGGATCGGGGTGGACGGCTCGTACGTCGTAGGCCTTGAATACGGATGCAAGCATGGTGGTTCTCCTGATGCCTGATCTTAGCAGCCGTCGTAGTGGAACCCGAGATCCTCCACCACCACACCCTCCGGGATCGCCTGCTGAAAGCGACGACCGTACCCCTTGGTCACGATCCTCGGATCGAGCACACTCACGATCCCCTCGTCTTCGGCGGATCGGATCAGACGACCGATGCCCTGCCGAAACCGGATCACCGCGCGGGGCAGCTGGTCCTCGCCGAACGGCGAACCGCCGCGGGCCTCGATGCGTTCNGTGCGGGCCTGCACGATGGGACGATCGGGCACCTCGAAGGGCAGGCGGGTGATGATCACATTGCGCAATCCCCGGCCCCGCACGTCCACCCCCTGCCAGAAACTGGTGGTTCCCAGGAGCACGGAACATTCGTCCCGCCGGAACTGCTCGATGATCCGTCCCGGTGGACCGTCCCGCCCCTGGACCAGAAGCGGCCCCACCGCGGACAGCGCATCCCCGGCGGCATCCGCGACGGCATGGAGCATTCGAAAGCTCGTGAAGAGCACGAAGGCCCCCCCGCGGGTGCGTTCGACGAGTTCGATGATTCGCTCGACCAGCGCATCGAGGTGTCCCGGCGACGACGGCAGGGGCATCGATCGATCGACGTAGACACGCATCTGCCGCCCGTACTGGAAGGGGCTGTGGACCTGCAAGGCGGGAGCCTCGTCGCATCCCAGACGACCACGAATGTGGTTGAAACCACTTCGCGACTCGTCCACCCCCTCCGTGGCGGCTTCACTGGTAGCCAGCGTGGCGGAGGTCATGATGATCGAGGTGCCCGATGAGAAGAGATGATCACGAAGCAGCGGCGCGACTTCGACCACCATGCAGCGAAGACTCGGGCGGGGCCCCCGAACCCGGCCTGCGGCATCACGGGTCTGCTCCGTTCCGTCGATCCAGTACACCGCGCCGGGAATGTCCTGGCCGAGCAGCCGATGCACACCCATCGCCAGATCCGCAGCCCGATCGGCGTACCCGGACAACTCGGCGACATCGGCTTCGTCACCGAGTCGGGACCGAAGCAGTTCGAGCCCCTTGGAGACCGCATCCATCGCAGGCGTCAGCGGATTGGACACGATCCCCGGTTGGGCGATCCGACCGTTGGATTGTCCGTACTTCCGGTGCCATCCCAACAGCGAGGAGAAGAACGCCTCGGATGCCGTCCGGGCGGCTTCGACCGACTGGATGCATTCGGCCACCAGGCCACCCACCACCTCGTGGCCGAGCAGGACGCCCAGCAGTCCCTTGCGCTGGCGCGGCTGCCACAGCCGGTTCAACAGATGCTCGACCCCCCGCTCGGACACGGTGAGCCCGAAGTGCTCCGACGCGACGTCCTCGATCGCGTGCGCTTCGTCGAAGATGACGTGGTCGTACCGCGGCAATAGGGATGCCCCGACGATCCGCAGAGCAAGATCCGAGAAGAACATTGCGTGGTTGCAGACCAGCAGATCCGCTCGCTCCATCTCCTTGCGGGCATTCTGGAAGAAGCAGACGTCGTAGGTGGGACATCGTCGCCCGAGACAGTTGCCGGAATCGCTCTGGGCGAGATCCCAGACCTCACGACGCTCCAGCACGGGAAGCGACGCCACGGTGCCGTCTTCCGTGGACCTGGCCCACTCCTCGATTGCCCGAAGAGAACGGCGGGCCGGCTCGCCGTCCAGGAGCGTCCGTTCCCGCTTCAGGGCCAGCTCGAGCCGGCGACGGCTCAGGTAGTTNCCCCGACCCTTGACGAGGGCCGGACGACACTGTCCGGGAAGCACGGAATTGAGAAAGGGGATGTCCCGATCCATCAACTGCTCCTGCAGCGTGATGGTATGGGTCACCACCACCACCCGCTCGTGGTGGGCAACCNCCCGCTCGATGGCGGGCACGAGGTAGGCGAAGGACTTGCCCAGCCCCGTACCGGCCTCGACCAGCATCTGCTGTCGATCCTCCATCGCACGACGGATCGATTCGGCCATCTCGATCTGCCCCGGCCGCGCCTCCCATCCCTCCAGGCGGGACGCGATGGGGCCCGCATCACCGAATACCTCGTCCGGTGCGAGACGCATCAGCCACGACCGCCGATGGGTTGCCGCTTGGGCTCTCCGGGACGACGGGGATAGTCGGGTGGCGTCCGATCGGTCTTTTCAATGACCACGATGGTGCCGGTGGGCGTCCGACGACGCTCGACGACCCGGCACTTGAGCACCCGCAAGGCCTCGGCCGCCACCTCGAGTTCGGCACCGGCACGCTCGCCCTTGATTGCCAACAGCACCCCACCCTCGACCAGCAATGGAATCGAAAGCTCCAGCAGGACGTTCATGGCTCCCACGGCCCGGGCGGTCACGACATCCCATCCGGCTCGATGCACGCACCCGGGCTCTCCGACGGTCTCCGCCCGCTCGTCCAGCACCACCACATTTTCGAGCCCGAGCCGGCGGGACGTGTCCTCGAGGAATGCGGCCTTCTTTCCGGTCGCCTCCAACAGCATGAATTCGATGTCGGGCATGGTCACGGCCAGCGGAATTCCCGGCAGGCCGCCACCACTGCCGAGATCCAGTACACGCTGCGCTCCCACCGAACGGATCAGCGGCAACAGACTCAGGCTGTCGAGCAGATGACGGTTCCACGCTTCCTGCGGATCGCGCACCGCGGTCAGGTTCACATGCTCGTTGGCTTCGTAGAGCAGCTCGAGATACCGGGAGAGCTGCTCCAACTCCCCCGGCTCCAGCTCGAGATGCTGCGCCTGCAGGGCACGGTGAAAATCGCTGGGAACGTCAAACACGGGTCAACGCTCCGCACTCGAGAACTGGAAGGGCTCGCGCCAGACCGTCCGCTGTGGTGAACGGGCGATGCACAGCAGCAGACCGATCATGATCCAGTTGACGACCAGACTGGACCCGCCGTAGCTGACGAAGGGNAGCGTCATGCCCGTGATGGGAAACAAGCCGAGGCACATGCCGGAGTTGATCAGCATCTGGGCCATGACCATGGTCGAGATGCCGACGGCGACCAGCCGACCGAAGGGGTCGGTACTCCGCACGGCCACCCACAGCCCACCCAGCAGGAGGGTGAGGTAGGCACCCCACGTGGCGATCGCACCCCACACGCCCCAGCGGGCGCAGATGACGGTGAAGATCATGTCGTTGTGCCGTTCGGGAAGATGGTTGTACCGCAGCAGCATCGATGCATGNTCCGTCTCGTGCCCCTCCATTCCTCCGGCTCCGATCAGGGTCATCGATCTCGCGCCCTGATAGCCGATGTCGTTCTCGTACCGCGCATCCCCCTGCACCTGGGCCACCAGGGCCATGATCCGGGCACGCTGGTGCGGGCGAAGCATCGGAAGCATCGCCGATGCAAGAACCAATCCGACCAGCATGATCTTGAACAGATCCACGTAGCGGGCCCCCGCTGCAATCAGCATCGCCATCAACGTCGGCAGGAAGAGCAGTGCCGTTCCGAGATCGGGCTCCATCAGAATCAGCCCCATGGGAACCAGNGCGATCAGGAGGGTCGGCAGGAGACCACGGAAGCTGCGGTGCGTCCTCCGGAATCGAAGCGAGGCGGCCAGCACCAGCATGAACACGATCTTGGCGAGTTCCGACGGCTGCAGATCCGTTACGAACAGGGATATCCACCGGCGGGCTCCGTTGCGNGGACGGACAATTGCTTCGGGAACGAAGGGGACCAGAAGCAGTACCAGCATCGCCAGCACCAGCACGGCCAGGGGCNAGGCNNANCGTCGGTAGAAGTCCGGCCGTGGTCCTGCGACCAGCACCGCCACCAGCACCCCGAGGCAGAGGAAGACGANGTGCCGGGACGCCATGCCGGGCGCGGAGAGATCGATGGCCGCCACTCCCAGCATCGAGAGGCCCAACGCGCTTGCCACGCAGAGCCAGCCGGGATTCGGTCGCAGCACGGCGGCAAGACGGCGGAACACGGACGGCGACGAAGCCCCTCTCCCCGCCGCGGACCAGTTGGAAGCGACCCTGCTCATCGCGCCACCTCCTGCGGGCCGAGATGCCCGGTGGCCCGGAGTGCGTGAATGACCTGATTCGCAATGGGACCCGCAACACGGCCTCCACTCCCGCCGTGCTCGACGAACACCGCCACTGCGTACCGTGGCGCGACTTCGCCCGCGAGTCCCACGAACCAGGCGTGATGCAGTCCGTCGATGCGTTCCCCGGTTGCCAACGCCCCGTCACCATCGACATCGGTCACGAGCGGTGGAGCCTGGGCCGTTCCGGTCTTGCCCCACACCCGGATTGGATCCACGTTGAAGATCGGTTCGTAGTCGCCGGGCCCGTACTTGAGACGACTGCCGGTTCCCCACGACTCGGTGACGGCATCGGCCAATCCGTCGAGAATGGATTCCACGATCTCGCCGTCGAACAGCACATCCGGGCCCGGAGGNGATGCACGCATCCCTCGAACGAAGGTCGGGGGGAGGCGACGACCGCTTCGGGCAAGGATGGCGTAGGCATTCGCGGCCTGCAGCACGGTCCAGCTCACCCNCCCCTGCCCGATCGAAAGCATGACCGACTCGAAGCGGTCCTCTCCGCGACGCTCCAAGGCGGCACGCTGCGTTGCATCGGGCAGGTGTCCGCGGCCGGACACCCCGTCGCCCGCGGCTCCCAGCGGAGCCAGTCCCGGTTCGAGACGGCGGCCCAGACCGAAGTACTCGAACCAGTCCACGATCCGCTCCAAGCCAAGTCGATCGCCCAACTCGTAGAAGTAGCAGTTGCAGGACCGCGCCAATGCCTCCGCCGGCTGCAGGGGACCGTGCACTGCGTTGTTGTTCCGCGGTCGGTAGATCCAACAGCGAGCAATCCCGGGTTGCCCGGGGAAATGATGACCATTGCAGTGAATCGTCGTACCGGCTCCGCATTCACCCTCGGCGGATGCGGCGGCGAGCACCAGCGGCTTGATGATGGATCCCGGCGGGTACACGGCCTCCAGGGCGCGATCCGCCCACGGTTGACGAACCTCGCGTTCGATCTCCGTCATCNCCATCCCCGCCGAGCGGGATGGAACCGAGACGGAGGCCAGCACTTCACCGCTTTCGATTTCGAGCACCACCACCGCACCATTGAGCGGACGCCCCTGGTCGAGCCGGGCGGTACCGTGCCACGGCTGCACGTTGAGAAGCCCCACGGCATCCGACAGCACCGCTTCGACCCGGCCCTGGAGATCGATGTCGATGGTCGTCTGCAGATCACGCCCCGGCTCGTGGGCGACGCGGGTCTCCTCCCCGGTGTCGCGTCGCGTCCGGACCGACCCTCTGGAACCCCGAAGGTGCTCCTCCCAGCCCTGCTCCAGCCCGCCGGACCCCACCTCGTCGTCCAGCAGATATCCGCCGCGGTCGACCACGCCGGTCCGCACGTCGCGGAACGGACGTCGGACGACATCCTCCTCCCAAACGGGACGTCGAACGCCACCCAGCAGATGACCGGCGACACCATCCAGAGTCACACTGGTGGTGGTGGCGCTTCGCAGCCCACGAGGCAAGGTCGATCGATCGAGTTCGATCTGATCCTGCTCGTACGGATTCACACGATGCCGGGCGTGCCTGACCTGGACGAGTTCNGGNAGCCGGNCCTCCATNGCNCGNAAGNTGATGGCGGTNTCGTCNTCNACNGCGGGCAGCANGACGTGNAACGCCTCCTGNTCCGCAATNGGTCGNGGNCGGAANNCGGGNCCNNGATCNTCGNCNGNGAANCNNGCTTCGTGNCGNANCCGCTGCTGCTCCCACACCACCGCCGCCATGTGCTGCACGGTGGCCAGCACGTCGTTGCGTCGTTCGTCGAGATCACCCGGCTGCAGCGAGGCCAAGGCTTCGACCTCGATCCAGAAGTCCTCGAGTTCCTGCTGGATGCCGAGCCGCTGCCGGGCAATCAGCTGTTCACGCTGCTGCGGTGACGCGGCGGACCAGGCCGTGGAACCCGCAACCCGACGAGCCTCACGCACCGCCCGCTGTCGCACCCAGGCTCCGGTGATGGCGTCGTACGAGAATGCCACGTCGTAGGCCGGCTCGTCGCGGGCCAGCACCCTTCCCGTGCGATCGAGGATGCTGCCTCGCCAGGTGGGGAGCCAGGACTGCTCGTGCAGCCGCGACTCGGCGAGGACCGAGTGCTCGGCTCCGTCGACGACGGCCAGACGCACCAGTTGCACGAGCAGTACGAGGTTCACGGCAACCACGCACAGACCGAGCACGACCACCCGGCCCTGGAACATGGTCATTCGATTTCGTCTGGTGCGTGGCATGGCCATCCGTGGCTGCAGCGTGAATGAGGTCGTCCGTACCTCAGATGAGGATACCCCTCACGCGTACTTCATGCATGTTTTCTCGGGTTTTCAGTGGGATGATTCACAGGAATAGTTCGAGGGGGGGCTCCATCGAGGCCCCATCGAGACGGCTCGTTCCAGCCGGGCGAGAAACTCCGCCCGGTCCAACTCGATGCATCCGAAGCGTTCGAGATGCGGCGTGGTGAACTGCACGTCGAGCAGACGGAAGCCGCACCGGTTCAGGTGCTCCACCAGATGAACCAGGCAGACCTTCGATCCGTCACGCCCCCGAACCGGGTCGCTGAACATGGATTCACCGAAGAAGGCACCACCGACGGCCACGCCGTAGAGCCCCGCCACCAAGTCGTCACCGGTCCACGCCTCCACCGAATGCCCCCAGCCGAGCCGATGCAGGCAGGTGAAGACCTCGACGATCCGATCATCGATCCATGATTCCGGCTCCTCGACCCGCGGAGCGGCACAGGCCATGATGACCTCTTCGAACGCAAGATCCACGGTGATCCGAAATCGCCCCGAACGGATCGTCCGAGCCAGCGACCGCGGAACATGGACGGCATCCAGGGGCAGCACCGCCCGGGGATCCGGGCTGTACCAACCCAGGGAACCGTCGGAAGGGTCCGCCATCGGGAAGATACCGCGGGCGTAGCCCTCGAGGACGAGTTCCGGGGAGAGTGGCTCGGGATGCGATGAATCGTGGGTCATGAAGCGAAAGGTCNTCCGCATGGAAGCATACGTGGCTTTCAACCCCGCAGCGCGGTAGGGTGCGGACACCATGATTTCCCTCTCCATCCTTCTTCTTGCCGTCGGTTCCGAATCAAGTGTCGTGATCACCGAGATCATGTACGACCCTGCATCACCCGAACAATCCGGGGAAGCCGAATGGGTGGAGATCGCCAACCTGTCGTCGAGCAGGGTGACGATGAAGGGCTGGAGACTCGACGACGAGGACGGTGTCGACTGGGGCACCTTNGACGAGTCCCTCGACCCCGGCCAGGTGGCGGTCCTCATCAACGGCGATGCGACGTCCGCCGACGAGTTTCGAAACGCCTGGACCGATGACCCGGATGCAGAGCCCGATTTCCTGATCATCCCCGTCAGCTGGGGGTCCCTCGCCAACACACCCAACGCCGACAATGAAGTCCTGACTCTCCTCGACGAAGATGGCTCGGTCGTCNCCAAGGCCAACTACCAGATCGGCAACGGCTGGCCACCACGCTCCAAGAACGGATCCAGCATCTACATGCCGAGCCCGTCCCGTGCCTCGATGAACGTCGGNACCGCCTGGGCCCGGTCGAAGGCGGGGATCCACGGTGCCCGGGCCTGCAAGCCCGGCGGGGTCTTCGCCAAGCCGGACATCGGATCACCGGGAACCATCACCAAGACCGCAGCCCCCGCTGCTCCGGCCACCCCGCCGTCTCCCTCACCGAGTCCGCCGGCCCCGACGCCCGAGGCCCCCGCCCCGGCCCCGGCCCCTCCGACCCCTCCCAAGACNCCCGATCCGCCTCCCGCGGACGATGACGACATCCCTTATTGAGCCTCGGCAGGCGGACCCTTGCCCCCTTCCCCGTCAGGATCTACAATCATCGTTTCCCTTTGAGGAGCCGTCGGTGACACGCAGTGGCGCCGCATGGGGTACCCAGGTCGCGGTTGACGGGTATTCCAGCTCCGGGAACTTTCAGCCGCGGCAGTGGAGCACGCCTTGCGTGAACCCCACTTTCCGCGACAGGCAACCGGGCATCGCAGATGCCCTCGACGACGCGGAAAGAGGAGCGATTCACCCGGCCCTCCCGGCCTCCCCAGCGAAACACAACACACCGTGGCCCGTGGTGTAATCGGTAACACACCTGGTTTTGGTCCAGGCATTCCAAGTTCGAGTCTTGGCGGGCCAGTTTCACTGCAAGAGCAATCATGAACACTTCACAGTCACAATCCGGCCGACCCGTCGCAGCCATCGTCCTTGCCGCCGGCAAGGGAACGCGCATGGGTGGCGACCTTCCCAAGGTCGCCTTCGAAGTCGCGGGCCGACCGATGGTCAACTGGGTCGTGGACGCCCTCCGCAGTTCGGGCGTGCAGCGCGTACTCCTCGTGGTCGGCTACAAGTCGGACCACGTCCGCTCGCTCTTCGACGACGACGGGCACATCGAATACATCGAGCAGCACGAACAACTCGGCACCGGGCACGCCGTCCTGTGCTGCCACGAAGCCCTGAACGGGTTCGAAGGGGACCTCGTGGTCCTGGCCGGAGACGGCCCCCTCATTCGCTCCGAGACCATCGACACCCTTCTTCGAACGCACCGCCATGCGTCCGCCGCCGCCACGCTGGCGACCTCGCACATCGAGGACCCCACTGGATACGGCCGAATCGTGCGGGACGACCATGGACGGTTCGAAGCCATCGTCGAACACAAGAACGCCTCCGATGCCGTGCTGGCGATCCACGAGGTCTACCCCAGCTACGCCTGCTTCGACGCCGATGCGATGTTCNGCTGCCTGAANNCNCTTCCNGCCGANGCGGTCACCGGNGAGTACTACCTCACCGAGGTGCCGGCCATGCTNCACNNCTCGGGATCGACCGTCGANGTCGTCGACGCCGTNCCGTCGGAGGANGTCCTGTCCATCAACACCCCTGACCAGCTGTCGGAGGTCGATGCGATCCTCCGCTCCCGCCACGAAGCCGCTGCCACGGAGACGACACCATGAGTGCAGTCGACCGCGATCACCTCAAGATCTTCGCCGGACGCGCCAGCGCGAAGCTCACCGACGAGATGTGCAAGCATCTCATGCTTCCGATCGGGCAGGGACAGACGGAACTCTTTCCGGACGGGGAACTGATCGTCCGCGTCGAGGAGGACGTCCGGGGCCGCGACTGCTTCGTGGTCCAGTCCACCTGCGCTCCGGTCAATGCCAACCTCATGGAGCTGCTGATCTACATCGACTGCCTTCGCCGCGCGTCGGCCAAGCGGATCACGGCCGTGGTCCCCTACTTCGGATACGCACGCCAGGACCGGAAGGACGCGGGGCGCACGCCGATCACCGCAAAGCTGGTCGCCAACCTCGTCGTCGCCGCCGGAGCCAACCGGGTGCTGACCATGGATCTCCACGCGGCCCAGATCCAGGGGTTCTTCGACATCCCGGTGGACCACCTCTCCGCCGCCACCGTGTTCTGCGACTACTTCAAGACCATCCGGGACGAGATGGAGGACCTCGTGATCGTCTCGCCCGATGTCGGCAATGTGAAGGTGGCCAATGCGTACGCCAGCGCACTCGACGCCGATCTGGCCATCATCGACAAGCGGCGAGAATCGGGCATGAAGGTGGCCTCGAAGAATCTCATCGGCGACGTGCAGGGACGCACGGTCCTGATGGTCGACGACATGATCTCCACCGCGGGGACCATCTGCGAAGCGGCCAAGCTGGTGATGGACCGGGGCGCACGCTCCGTGATCGCCGCCGCATCGCACCCCGTCCTCGTCGGACTGGCCTTCGAACGCCTGGCCGAGGCACCGATTTCCAGAATCGTCGTCACGGATTCGATCCCCGACGACGGGCGGCTCGATCCCATCCGGGACAAACTGGTCAACCTCAGCGTGGCATCCCTGCTCGGCGAAGCCGTGCATCGGATCCACCACGACATGTCCGTCTCCGCGCTGTTCCAGCGGGGAACCGGTACGAAGCGATGAACTTGCATCCGTCTCCGAACGGTCGGGACGGTGATTTGAAGACGAAAGAGAGCATCAGATGAGCAACGACACCATTACCCTCGAGACCGAGCTTCGCGAGCGGACCGGGACCAGGTTCGCCCAGCGACTCCGGAAGTCCGGACGCCTGCCGGGAGTGATCTACGGACAGGGCGCCAGTCCCATGTCCATCAGCATCGACGAGAAGGAACTGCTGAAGCACCTCCACGACGGCCAGCGGGTCCTGAAGCTGACCGTGGACGGCAGCAGTGAGACCTGCCTCGTGAAGGACCTCCAGTTCGGCTACCTCGGCGACAACGTCATCCACATCGACTTCACCCGCGTGAATCTCGATCAGGTCGTGACCGTCAACGTGCCGATCACCACCGTCGGCACCCCGAAGCTGGCCGGAGAGGCCGGCGCCATGCTCGAGGTCGTACGGACCGAGATCGAGGTGGAATGCAAGGTCAGCGACATCCCCAACGAGATCCGCGTCGACATCACCGAGATGGACGAGGTCCTCTCGGTCGGCGACCTCGAACTGCCCAGTGGCGTGACCACCACCCTCGAGGCGGAGAAGCACATCCTGCACATCACTCTGGTCAAGGAAGAGGAAGCCGAGGGCGAGGAAGCCGGCGTGGATGCCGATGGCGCCGAGCCGGAGGTCATCAGCAAGGACAAGGGTGACGACGAAGGGGACGGCGACGGCGAAGGCTGATCACCGCGACGAGGAACCAACCATGAAGCTGATCGTGGGCATCGGCAATCCAGGCGTCGAATACGACCGAACCCGGCACAATGTTGGGTTCGAGGTGGTCGACCGCCTGGCGCGCCGCATCGCTCCCGGCGAAGTGGCCCGAAGCCGCTTCCACGGCTCGACGATCGAAACCATGGACGGGGACGAGAAGGTCATGCTCCTGAAGCCGACCACCTACGTGAACCGCTCCGGCGAATCGGTCGCCGAGGCAATCCGCTTCTACAAGATGACGCCCGCGGATGACCTGCTGGTGATCGTCGACGACGTGGCATTGCCGTGCGGAGCGATCCGCCTCCGGACCGAAGGCGGAAGCGGTGGTCACAACGGCCTCGCGAACATCTCCTCCCACCTCGGCACGGACGCATGGAGCAGGCTGCGCATCGGGATCGATGCTCCCCGACACGGACAGCCTCTCGAGAAGCACGTGCTGGAACGGTTCCGGCCCGACGAGCAAGACACCATCGACGCCGCCTGCGACCGGGCGGCGGACGCCACCGCGTGCTGGATCCTCGAAGGAGCCACACGCACCATGAACGAATACAACCCCGCCTGAGCCATTTCCAGCCGCGGCGGATCGATGAAGAGGATTCCAATGAGCGACAACACCACACGAATGTACGAGGGCATGTTCCTCTTTCCCCAGAACACGATCTCCGATCTCCAGTCGGCGACCGACCACGTCATGGCCTTGCTGCAACGGGCCGACGCCGAGGTCGTGAGCTTCAAGAAGTGGGACGATCGCCGTCTCGCCTACGAGATCAAGGGCAACAAGCGAGGCGTCTACTTCCTGACCTACTTCCGCTGCGAGCCGTCCCGCGTGGCCGATCTCGAACGGAGCTGCAACCTCTCCGAACAGCTGCTTCGATCCCTGGTCATCCGCGCGGATCATCTCAACGCCGAGGACATCGAGGCCGCCGAAGGCCGCGAAGCCCTGGCCGACGAGATCAAGCTCCGCAGCGAACAGGCTTTGTCCGCATCCGAGTTCGGCGATGGAAGCTCGTCGGTGACCATCGGTGGAACCCCGGAGACCCAGGAGGCGGCTCCCGAATCGACCACCGCCACCGAAGAGGCCCCCGCCGCTGAAGCAGCCCCCGCGGAAGAGGAAACGCCGCAGAGCGACTGATTCGCTTCACTCCCGATCGAGCACCGACCTTCGGCTACCATGGTGGCCGAGGGACATCAACGAGATAGCCCACCGACCCCACCCAAGGAGGGAACGAAAGATGGCCGGCAATCTGAACAGGGTCTTCCTGATGGGAAACCTGACCCGAGACATCGAATTGAAGAAGACCCCGAGCAACATGTCCGTGGCCAACGTCGGACTGGCGGTGAACCGTCAGTACCGGGTCAACGACGAGAATCGTGAGGAGACGACGTTCGTCGACTGCGAAGCATGGGGGCGGACTGCCGAGGTCATGGGCCAGTACCTTCGCAAGGGACGCCCGGTCTTCATCGAGGGGCGCCTGAAGCTCGACCAGTGGCAGGATCGCGACGGCAACAACCGATCCAAGCTGAAGGTCGTCATCGAGAACTTCCAATTCATCGACAGCCGCGGTGGTGGAGGCGACGCACCCACCCAGACGTCCGCGGCCCCCCAATCCGTCCCGGA
>PAAB01000018.1 GCA_002591705.1 Phycisphaerae bacterium | reverse complement strand
CTTCAACGACGGCCAGGTCCGCTACATGAAGCACTGGCTCGACGCCACGGTGACCTTCAAGGATCACAACGGCTTCAAGGAAGACAACCTCTTCAACTACGACAGTACGAGTGAACTCGGTGGATCCGCTGCCTACGGCGGCGACACCTTCCTGTGCATCGTCGTGGATGAACTCGGCGGCAGTGACGTCCAGAACACGCCCGAGTTCGAACTCGAATGGGACAACAAGGACTGATCAGTCAGGCCTGACCAAGAGAATCGATTCGCAACTTCACGCCCCTCGGCCTCTCTAAACGGCCGAGGGGCGTTTGCATCCCCCCCACACGACTCGGAGCACTGAAAACATTGCGGGAACTTACCGGAGCAATACGGGGTTTTTCCACCCCTCGACCGCAATCCGATCTACATTGAACGAAGCCGATCTCCCAGAAACATCGAGCATTCCCCGGCTCCCTGCCGACTTGGAGGCTGAATCATGAAGAAGCGAGCATTTACTCTGGTTGAACTCCTGGTGGTCATCTCGATCATCGGAATTCTGATCTCCATCCTCATGCCGGCCCTTGCCGGGGCACGGGCCTCCGCCCGCCAGCTCGAGGACTCCAAGCGGGCCTCCGGTCTGCACACCGCCTGGCTGACCTACGCCGCCAGCAACAACGAGGAATTCCCGACCCCCTCCCACATCGACCGTCTGGCCCACCCCACCCTGGGTGAGCAGACCGGCTTCGGTGCTCCGGACTGGCGTCTGAACACCACCATGCGGATCTACTCCGCATCGATCATGTCCAACCTCTTCACGAGCAAGGACATCGTCTCCAACTCCGAGACGAACCCGATGGTCACCGTCCGCGAGTACCTCTACGACGTCTACGATCCGAACGATCAGGACGACGACATCCACTGGATGGACATGAACGAGGAACTCAGCGTCACCGGCCCCGGCTGCAACTTCTCCTACGCCATGTCGGCACCGTTCGGTGACCGCTTCGACGACGAGTGGGGCGCCGGCGGCAGCAGCGGCATCGCCATGCTGGGCACCCGCGGCCCCGAGTTCGGACAGCACACCGACGCCATGGACGAGGAAGGCCACTTCACGTACCAGATGCACGGCAACAAGGACAGCTGGTCCGGCAACATCGTCTTCAACGACGGCCAGGTCCGCTACATGAAGCACTGGCTCGACGCCACGGTGACCTTCAAGGATCACAACGGCTTCAAGGAGGACAACCTCTTCAACTTCGACTGCACCAGCGACATCTCCTGCACCCCGTACGGCGGCGACACCTTCCTCGGCATCGTCGTGGATGANCTCGGCGGCAGCGACGTCCAGAACNCNCCCGAGTTCGAACTCGAATGGGACAACAAGGACTGACATCGTTGTCTCCAAGGCCGANTGAGGTACGAACACCATGCGTAGAGTCACCGTAGCCCTNCACCACATCTCCGCAGCAGTGCTGATCTCGACCGGATCGGTGCAGGCCGCGGAGCGGACGGTGCTCCTTGAGCAGATCACCGCCACGTGGTGCGGCCCATGCCAGTCCGTGGGCAGAGCGGCAGTGAATCTCATCCAGGACCATCCGGACTCCATCACNGGCTTCCAGGTGCACGGAAGCGATTCCTACACNATCGGCTGGGGAAACACNCGNATGGCGTTCTACAACACCGGGGGCGGNTATCCCCGGGTCTGGCTGGACGGCACCCGGGAGCAATCGGGCAATTACGGAAGCGACGCCGCCAACTACGCAAATCTCCAGTCATTGATGAACGACTGCCTCGGGGTCCCCACCGATGTCACCATCGAGACGTCAGGCGTCGAATCGCCGAACGACGTGTACCAGTTGACCTGCACCATNGGGGTCGAGGCTGGTGGTACCGCGCGCACCATGAAGTTCCACTGCGTCCAGGTCCTCAACTACTANCCNTCCGGCTCCCACTACTACAACTGTCTNATNCAGGCCAACACGGCCCCCACGATCACCGTTCAACCGGGCCAGACCATCGAACTCACCCATGACTTCACCCTGTCCGGNGCTTCCGCCGACGACAAGGACAANGTGGNCTACATCGCGTGGGTGCAGAGCACCGCAAACACGGCTCCGTCGCAGATCTACAACGCCGACTTCCACGCGCACAACCGCGTGCCGCCCATGACCGCATCGGTCCCCGGCGACTACCCCACCATCGCGGAGGCGATCCTGAACGTCAGCGAGTACAGCACCATCACCATCGCTCCGGGAACCTACTACGAACGACTCGATCCCCAGGGCAAGAACGTGACCCTGCGGNGCAGTGCCGGAGCCGAAGCGACCATCATCGACGGCAGCGGCGCCGGAACCGTCATCAGCATGCTCAATGGCGAGACATCCGACATGGTCCTCGACGGCCTGACGATCCAGAATGGGTACAGCAGCATCACCGGCGGAATCAAGGTCGACGGCACCCCGACCATCCGCAACTGCATCATTCGGGACCATGGTGCCAATCTTCTGGTGAGCGGACTTTCGAGCGCGTCGAGCCCCGGCCCGACCATCTCCAACACCAGGTTCTGCGGCAATGAAATCTCGGACATCTACGGGCCCTACGTGGACGGCGGCGACCTCGTCTTCGACGAGATCTGCGACGACGCACCGGTGTGCCAGGGCGACTTCGACGACAACGCAGCCGTCGACGTCAACGACCTGCTGGTGGTCATCCAGGAGTGGAATGCNCCCCATACCGTCGATGACCTGTTGTCAGTGATTGCCAATTGGGGCTCCACCTGCCCCTGAGGCGACCCGAACCACCCCCCCGGCCGATCCCGACGGGCCGCGGAGCGTATGACCGGCCTGCTGATTCGAGCGGAACCACCGCCTTGACCGACAACAGTGATGGCCCCGTCCCCCACCCAGGACCATCCATGACGTCCCTCCGAGCCCGCACCAACGAGATCATCTTCGGATCGGATACGACCGCCGGCAAGGCATTCGACCTGGTCCTGCTGGTCGCCATCGTCCTCAGCGTGATCACGGTGATTCTTGAAAGCGTGCCTTCGATCCGGGCGGAGTACTCGACCGCCATCGACGTCTGCGAATGGATCTTCACCGCGATCTTCACCATCGAATACGCCGTCCGCATCTGGTGCGCCGCCTCGGCCATCCGCTACATCCGNAGCTTCTTCGGAATCGTCGACTTCCTCTCGATCATNCCCACCTACATCAGCCTGCTCATCCCCGCCTCGCATACCCTGCTCATCGTCCGGGCCCTCCGGCTGCTCCGCGTGTTCCGCATCCTGAAGCTGGGCCGCTACATGAAGGAGGCCACCGTGCTNCGATCCGCCGTGGCGGCCAGCCGACGGAAGATCGTCGTGTTCCTACTCGCGGTGGGGATCATCCTGGTCATCGCCGCCTCGGCGATGTACCTCCTCGAAGGACAGATCAACGAGCAGTTCGACTCCATCCCCAAGACGCTCTATTGGGCCGTGGTCACCATGACCACCGTCGGGTACGGCGACGCCACCCCCATCACCGTCCTCGGCAAATGCCTCGCGGCGATCATGATGCTCATCGGATACAGCATGATCATCATTCCCACCGGCATCCTGACCGTGGAGATCTCCCAGGCATCACGCAACGTCGACAACGGCTGCCCGGTCTGCCTCGATGGACACACGGATCCCGGCGATCGCTACTGCCGCAGCTGCGGGCGGTCGATGCACCATGACTGAATGCGGTTCGAAGTGGTGCTACTCAGCCACCAGGACACCGTTGGTCTCGGCGACATCCGTGTAGACGCGATTGATCCGGTCCTGCAGCGGAAGCTGCAGCACCAGGATCGACTTGAAGGTGACCAGCTGCCGGGCGACCTCGTAGCTCAACTCGCCACCGTTCTCCTGCAGCATCGGATCGAGACCCGACGCCACGATCCCCCGGAACACCGCCTCGTTCATCTGCGCGGCGTTCTTGCGACGGGACAGCACCTCGTCGCCGACCACATCCCACGGCATGGCGCTGATGCGCCGCCGTAGATTTCGCTCGAAGATGTCCGCCGAGGCGTCGTTGCCGGGCCCCGCGATCTCCCACGCATCGATCAGGGATCCCATCACCTGCCCGGTCAGGAGACGCTTGGCCTCGTTCTCCTCGAGGCGTCGGATGCGTTCGATGAGCGACCGCGCCGTGTCGTATCGTCCCTGCAGGACGGCAATGTTCATCTGGACGCCCAGCAGCTGCTTGAGGGCGTTCGGATCCCGGATGTCGTAGGTGAGCAGATCAGCCGACATGTCACGCCCCAGCGGGACGGCCAACTGATTGAACGACTCGTCGGACTCCATCAGATCCGAAGCACTGGCGTCGATGGTGTAGGTGCGATCCGGCAGATCACCGAGGCCGGCGATTTCCACCCGGTCCCGGCGGTCAAGGCGTTCCTGCTCCAGCTGGACAACGGGGACGGACACGGCATCGGCCGATGAATCCTTCGCAGCCGAAGACGGACGCGGTGTGCTGGGGCTCGAACATGCCGCAAGGAGCAGCGAAGCGGCCAACGGGAACGATGCTGTGAGGTGCTTCATACCCAAAGGGTATCGGACAAGCCACGGACATTCATCCACATCGACAAAAGAGAACCCGGCCCGGGTCTTGCCCGGGCCGGGAGTATCTCAATCCTGAAGAAACCACCCGCTTACGGGCAGGTGGTGTTCCAGTTGGCGATCACCGCCAGCAGGTCGTCGACGGTGTAGGGATCGTTCCATTGCTGAATCACCGTCAGCAGATCGTTGACATTGACCGACGCGCTTCCATCGAAGTCGCCGGGGCAGACCGTATTGGAATCCCCATCGACGCCCCAGATCTGGAAGTTGTCGATGTTCCATCCCGAATACTGCCAGGAGCTGTCCGACGTCCCCATGACGAATCGGACGTAGACCGTCGACTCGCCATCGGCGACACCCGAGATGTCGTATTCCTGCTGCGACCAGGACGAATCAGCGACCTCGCCGGAGTTGGTCCAGACCGTGCTCCAGTTCTGACCGTCCGCACTGACCTTGATCCAGGCGTGATCGTAGAAGTCGGTCTCGACGTTGAGATAGCGATCGAACTTCATGCTGGTGTCCGTGAGCGAGGAGCAGTCGATCGCTCCGGTGGTCACGTTCGTCTCCGACATGTTGTTCTCGTAGTCGCCGTTGGGGTTGTAGTTGACGCAGTAGGCGCCGTCGGCACCACCGACCGGATCCGGATTGCCGTACTGGCCACCACCACCGGTCGGGGAACTCCAGCCCCACTGGCCCTCGTAGCTCCACCCCGGATCGACATCCATGTTCCACTCGTAGACCGCAACCGGAACCCCGACCGTGATGTCGACCGGCTTCGAGGTCGTGCCGTCATTGTTGCTGACGTTGGCAAAGTCGACGGATGCGGTGTAGTTGCCGTTCCCGAGGGTCGCCGCCACGGACTGATCGATGCTGGCGACGATCTCGACCGAGCCGCCGACCGGAATCTGGCCGGAGAGGTCGCCGCTCAGCGTGAGCCACGAACTGTTCTCGCTGACGCTGTATTCGATCGGATAGCTCTCGTAGTTGTTCAGCACGAAGGTGGTCGACTCCGGAGCGAAAGGACCACCGAGGGGGCCTTCGCTGGAGAGTCCCGCACCGGTCACCCGCATCCCGGTCGGGGGCTGCGCGGTTCCGGAGATGACCAGTGAGGCGTCACCGAAGATGATCCAGGTGTCGAAGATGTCCACGCCGGACTGGCCGTACGCATCCATCATGTTGACGCACCCCATCGCACAGAGCGAGCCCATGGTGAAGTAGTCCTCGGCGACCATGTGATCGACCATCGCATCCTGGCCGCGCATCGGCTCGTTCCAGTACTGGTAGATCGTGGAACCGTAGTGTGCGACGGAACCGGTGGGCTGGCCGTTGTGGGTGGCCCACTGGGTCTTCTCGGCGAAGCAGTCGCCGCTGTAGTTGTATTCGCCGACCACGCATCCCACCGTCACGACGTAGGGAAGCATGTTGGTGTTGGTCAGCTGATCGACGTCGGCATTGCCCACGGGAGCCCCGTTGGACCACCCCTCCTGCCAGCCGTGGCCGGTGTACTGGATATGTCCGACGCCGGCATTCCAGCGATCGATGAACTCGGAGACGGAACCGCTGGGCTCGGACTCCTGGTTCCAGTCGGTGACCTTGTCCCAGCCGAGATACTTCTCACCCAGGATCGTCATGTGTTCCTGATCGTATTCGCCGTCATCGCCGGGCCCTTCGTTCGAGCTGGCGCCCTGGGCGTTCTTGTACTCGTCCTTCAGCGTCCACTGCTCGGTCTCGTAGGTGATGGTCCGCTGGACCTGCGTGTCGATCTGGGCGTCGTTGTTGCCGCTGAAGCGACCGATCAGGAGATCGGGGTAGTTGTCGTTGCCGGCCTGCTTCGTGTAACTGGGGTCGGAGAGGCCGCCAGCCGAGACGGTGGCCGGAATATGCACCGAATCGCCGACCAGCAGCACGTAGACCATGTCGCTGGTGTTGTACATGTTTCCGATGTACTCGTGCACCTGCGTCCACGTCGTCCCGATGGTGCTCATGTCGACGATGGTGGTGGGAATCCCGATGGACTCCTTGTGCTCCGCGAACGGCTGCATGTTGTCGACGAACTGCGGCGCCGAGATGACCAGCATGCTTCCCTCTTCCATGATCGGATTGGACCGAAGGTCACGGTGGTAGTTGAGGAAGTGCTTGGAATAGATGGAATGGAAGGCCGAACCACCGTCGTGCTTGTTGTTGGAGTAGGGGTTGATGTTGTCGCGGCTGATGCCCACGTTGTCCACGCCCACGGTGATGTTCTTCCAGACGCGAAGGGTCCCCGTCGCGGGGTTGTACTGGAAGGGGTTGACGCGAACCGTGACGCCGCGCATCGATCGCATGATGTACGGATCGGAGAGCTCGACGACGCTGGTCGGCCAGAAGGCGTCCCGGTCGTAGACGGAATCGAAGGTGTACGGAACGTCGGCCGGATTCACCGTGCGGACAATGCTGCCCTTGGAGGGCACGATGTCGATGCCCTGGATGTCCTCGTAGTCACCCGAGATGACCATCGCATCCATGTCCGCGATCGCGGGGATGATCACACTTCTGGAGACACGGGGCAGCGACGGGAACCCCTTGTCCAGACGATTCACCTCACCGGGGATGGTGATCGAGGTGTAGGCGTGTTCGCCGACCTTGACGGTCTTCTGCTGGAACTCGTTGAAGTCGTAGTGAAGCACAATGCTCTTGGCATCGTCCTGAAGGACATCGATGCTCACGGAATCGGCCGCCACTGCGGCTCCGGCCAGACCGATGGTCAGGCCCGCAGCCAGAAGGCTCTGGGGTGTTGAACTACGCACGTGCTCTCTCCAGTACTGTTCGGTGGTGAATCAATGCTGTGCATCCGGTCGCCCGCATGCATCCCCCCAGCTCATTCGTACATTGCTTGAGAGTACTCCCTGCAGGCCCGCGGACAAGCGGAAATGAGGCGGCAAATGCCTATTGAGGCCGCTTTTCATCCCCCAAACCCCATCGCCGCCTATTTCTGGGCCCTCTGGGTGGCATCAGACGCCTTCATGGCCCATACTGATACCGTGGTGAGGGGTCATTCCGCCTCACATCCCCCCGAGAGACCGCCCATGAAGACCCCCCTCGTCACCATGATTCTGGCCGCACTCACCGCCCCCTCGGCGGCTGCGACCATCCAGGTCCCCGAGGACCATCCCACCATTCCACAGGCCGTGCAGGCCGCCTCCGACGGAGACCTGATCCTGGTCGGCCCGGGCACGTGGCCGCAGTCGGTCAACTATCGGGGGCGGGACATCACCATCCGCTCGACCGACGGCCCCGAGGTCACCTTCATCAACGCCGATCCCGGGCGGGCCTGCGTCATCATCGCCCAGGGAGAGGATGCCGTACTCGAAGGGTTCACGATTTCCGGAGGCTCGGGAATGCCCTATCTGGGCAGCGTGGCCGGAGGCGGCATCTACATCGAATCATCGAGCCCGCTGATCCGCAACTGCATCATCACCGGAAACTCCGCCGACTTCGGGGGTGGCATGCACATCGCCACCGGCAACCCGGTCGTCGAGCAGTGCGTGTTCAGCAACAACAGTTCCATGTCCAACGGCGGCGGGGTGCGGATCCACAACGACTGCTTCCCCACCTTCACGGACTGCACCTTCACCNGCAATCACACCGGCGACTTCGGCGGCGCGATCGCCTACGGCAACGACAGCTCCGGTATCCACCAGCGATGCGTCTACGACGGNAACACCGCCGACATCCGGGGNGGTGCGATCTACCTCGGCTGCGACTGCAGCGCCGCGAACGTGATGCTTTCNGACTTNTGCAACAGCGTCCCCGACCACATCGTCGGAGGCTGGAACGATCTCGGCGGAAACGACATGTGCCCGGTCTGCGGCGACGACATCAATGCCGACGGAACCGTCGGCGTCGACGACCTCCTCCAGGTCATCCAGGCCTGGGGCACCTGTGCGTGCATCGAGGACATCAACGGGGACACGCTGGTGAACGTCGACGACCTGCTCCGGATCATCCAGAGCTGGGGCAGCTGCCCGGGCTGAACGGNCTAGTCGGAACCCAACGGACGAATGCGGATGTTCCGATAGGCGATCGGACCGTGATCACCCTGCAGCCGCNGCGGACCGACGGCAACCTCACCCGGATAGCTTCCCCGCGTGGGCCCCGTCAGCTCCACATCCTCGTGGATGACCCGGCCGTTGTGGACCACCCGCTCCAACCGCGCGTTGGCGATCTTGGTGCCCTCAGCATCGAATTTCGGGGCCCGGAAGACGATGTCGTAGGTCTGCCACCGGAACGGCTCCCGCGATGCGTTGACCACGGGGGGATGCCCCTCGAAACCGTGCGGCTCGCGACCTTCGTCCCATCGTTCGTAGACACCACCGCAGTCACCGGCCTTCGGCTTCTCCCGCCCATGACTGTCGAGGATCTGGATCTCATACCGCCCCTGCAGGTACACCCCGGAGTTCCCCCCCTCGACGACCATGAACTCGAGTTGAAGCTGCGCGTCGCCNTGTTCGAAGATNGAGACNAGATCACCGTGCGGACCGGGNCCCTGATTGACGAGGACCTCGGGCCCTTCNGCNATCGCGGNCGGNACGGGTGAATCCAGATCNAACGTGCGNGGGTCGGCGTCATTGCGACGGANNTCNGGCACCATCCGCCACCCGTCGGCATCACGCCATGCCGTNTCGACATNCTCGTCGGANGCGAGGTCCATCCAGCCGTCNGCGATGACCCAGAGAATGCCCTGNCGNAGATGNTCCCGGAANGCCGGCTCCGCGAAGTGCTCGTCNCCNTGGCCCCGCCCGGTGTAGAAGGAGGNNCCNCCNTCCCGCACCTGNCACCAGACGATGGGATGATCGCCCTGCATCCNNTCGCCCTCGTAGCTGTCATGATCGAGTCTTGCGAGCACATGCACCTGGCCGCGGGGAGAAGTGCGGAAGTCGTACCACTCGTCGACGCAATTCCAGGTTTCCGGCAGATGTCGCATNGCGGGATGGAACCGGTCCTCCACGATCACATCGGCGGACTGGATCCGGGGATGACTGGTGAAATAGGCCCCACCCAGAAATGTCCCGTACCAGGGCCAGTCGTATTCCGTGTCGGCCGCAGCGTGGATGCCGACCAGGCCGCCACCGTCGCGGTACCAGGCCTCGAAGGCACGCTGCTGCTCGTCGTCGAGGATGTCCTGCGTGGTGTTGTTGAAGACCACGGCGTCGAAGGACTTCAGCCGGTCGGGCGTGAACCAGGATGGATCCTCGGTACACTCGACGGTGAACTGATCACCCCCCATCGAACGGATCGCCTCCGCACCCGCTTCGACCGAACCGTGGCGGAATCCATCGGTCCGCGAGTACACCAGCACCCGGGGCAGCGATTCGGCCTGCAACAGCGTGGATACGGCGATCATCGACACCAACATGACATGCTCCTCACATGGACACCCATTGCCCACCGGCCTCCGAACTGCGGACAACGGCGGAGATGAACTGCATTCCTCGACGACCCTGATCCACATCCGGGTAGTCGCAACCGGCTCCGTCGTCAGAACCGGCCCGAATGGCCCGGGCGGCGGCCAGGTAGACGTTGGCGAAGGCCTCGATGAACGCCTCGGGGTGCCCGGCGGGAAGCCGGCAGGCCTGCATGGAGGCGTCGCACAATCCAGGCCCCCCGCGCTGGTAGACCANCTCGGGCCCCTCGAGCGACGTCACGANCAGCCGGTCCGGNTNCTCCTGATGCCAGGNCAGACCGCCGCGGGTGCCCCAGACGCGGATGCGAAGATCGTTGAGGGCTCCGACNCAGACCTGGGANGCGACCAGCACGCCCCGGGCCCCGCCACGGAATCTCAGCAGCACNTTCGCATCGTCATCGAGGCGNCGACCGTCCACGAAGCTCGTNAGGTCCGAGAGCAGTGATTCGATCTCCAACCCGGTGACNTCGGATACCAGTTGTTCCGCGTGCGAACCGATGTCGCCGATCGCNCCTCCGNCTCCNGANCGGTCCGGATCGGTNCGCCAGTCCGCCTGCTTCTGACCGGTCGACTCCAGATCNGTNGCCAACCAGCCCTGGTTGTATTCGACGACGACCTTCCGGATGTCGCCGATGGNNCCCGTCCGCACCAGATGGCGGGCCTGCTTGACCATCGGGTAGCCCGAATAGTTGTACGTCACGCAGAAGACGACACCGCGCTCGGCGACAAGGCCGGCCAGCGAGTCCGCCTCCTCCGGCGTCAGGGTCATCGGCTTGTCGCAGACGACGTGGAATCCCGCGTCCACGAACGCCCGGGCCACCGGATAGTGCAG
Organism: Phycisphaerae bacterium; assembly: GCA_002591705.1. The sequence continues at coordinate 21,791 of PAAB01000018.1, read as the reverse complement.
GTGATTCGGGGTCACGATCGACACGAAGTCGATCCGGTCGCCTTCGGGCCGGTTGCGTTCCGCCNCGAGCATCGTCTCCCAGTCGGGATAGCACCGTTCGGGATCGAGCCCCAGGTCGCGGCCGCTCTCGACCGACTTCTCCGGCGAGGNGGACAACGCTCCGGCNACCAGCACGATNTCGCCGTCCAGGGCGGCGGCCTTGCGGTGCACGGCCCCGATGAACGCATCGCGACCGCCCCCCACCATTCCCATCCGCAACGGTCTCTGGTACGTGGTCATTCGGTTCATTCCTTGGAGAAGGCGTCGTCGAAGGCCGCACCGGTGGTTCGAAAGGAGATGGATCGGACGTAGTCACAGGACTCCTGCGCGCCGTGCTCGCGATGCATGTGGGGATCCTCCCATTCGACCGACAACGGACCGCCGTACCCGACCCGGTTCAGGGCGCGGATGATGCCGTCGAAGTCGACATCCCCCCGCCCCACGCTGCGGAAGTCCCAGCCCCGACGATGATCTCCGAACGGAAGATGCGAACCGAGCACTCCGGCCATGCCGTCGTGGTTGACGGTGACGTCCTTCATGTGGGCATGGACGATCCGATCCCCGAAGGCATCGATGAACTTGACGGGATCGACTCCCTGCCACAGCAGATGGCTCGGATCGAAGTTGAAGCAGAAGGCTTCATGGTGCCCCACCGCCTCCAGAGCGGCCTGCGTGCTGTAGATGTCGTAGGCGATCTCGGCCGGATGCACCTCGAGAGCGAACTTCACACCGACTTCGCTGAACACATCGAGAATCGGCCCCCAGCGGTTGGCGAAGTCGTCGAAGCCCTGCTTGACCTGCTCCGGACCGGTCGGCGGGAAGAAGTACCAGTCCGGCCAGATCGAACTGCCCGTGAATCCATTCACCACGGACACCCCGAGACGGGCCGCGGCCCGGGCGGTGTTCTTCATCTCCTCGGCCGCTCGCTCACGGACTCCTTCCGCATCACCGTGCCCCCAGACATGATCAGGGAGTATCTGGTGGTGCCGCTGATCGATTCGATCGCAGACCGCCTGCCCGACCAGATGATTCGAGATCGACCAGCACGACAGACCGTGGGCGGCCAACAGGTCATGACGCCCCTGGCAGTAGTCGTCCTCGGCCAAGGCCCTGGCGACATCGAAATGATCGCCCCAGCAGGCGAGCTCAAGGCCGTCGTAACCGTAGGACGCAGCCTTGGTCGCCATGTCCGCAAGGGGCAGATCCGCCCACTGGCCGGTGAAGAGGGTGACTGGTCGATGCATGTATTGATTCCTCCAGTGAACGGCATCCTACAGCGCGAGCCTGAAGACAGGCGACCGGAGCCCCCCGCGAACCGGCCGGCTAGTCCACCACCTGCACACCTTCGACGGCCGTTCGCTCACGAAACAGTTCGGTCAGTCGAAGCGTCATCGGCCCCACCCCGCCGTCGCCGATCACGTTGCCATCGACCCGGGTGACGGCGGCAAGCTCTCCCATGGTCCCCGTACAGAACACCTCATCCGCTTCGTGGACCTCGTCCAGTGGAATGTCGCCGACCACGTGCTCGATGCCGTTCTGCCGGCACAGTTCCAGCACCACCGAACGGGTGATGCCCTCGGGGCAGGAACGGGTGGTGGAGGTGGATACCACGTCATTCTTGACGATGAACACATGCGTCGCATTGGTTTCGGCCATGAACCCATGTTCGTCGAGCATCAGTGCATCGTCGGCATCGTGCCGATTGGCCTCGATCTTGGCCATGATCGACTGCAGCAGATTGCAGGAGTGGATGTTCTGATCGAGCATGTGCGGCGGGAAACGCCGGATCGAGCTGGTGACCAGCGAGAGTCCGCTCGTGTCGTAGACCGGATCCTTGAATTCGGCGAGCACGATCAGGGTCGGACCGGATCGGTTCAACCTCGGATCCATGCCCGAGGTGACCTTCAACCCCCGGGTGAGCGTCAGCCGAATGTGCACTCCATCCCGCATCCCGTTGGCATCGAGGGTGCGACGGATCTCTTCGATGATCGCATCGTCATCGGGGATCGTGTCGAACGCCACGGCTTCGGCCGAACGACGAAGTCGATCCAGATGCTCGTGCAGCCGGAAGATGCGGCCCTGGTAGACCCGCAGACCTTCCCAGACCGCATCCCCGCCCTGCACGACGGAATCAAAGGGACTGATTCCCGCGGTGTCCCGATGGGTCAGGGCCCCGTTGATGTTGATCAGCAGATCGCTGTTTCGCTCGTCGAATCGCTGCTGCATGTACCCGATCTCCCCACACTACAGGCGATGCTGGTGCAGATGCTCGTAATGCTCGGTGCACTCGGCAACGAGCGGTTCAAGTTCCGAAGGCAGATCGACGGTGCCGGCACGCGGTGGCGAGAAGCAGGTCGATGCCTCGACGGAATCGTACCACCATGGGGCCCAGGCCCCGTCACTGTCCCGTGGTCCCGCGGGCCAAGCGAGCATGGATTCGTCGAAGTCGACCCCGACCGCATCGCAACATCTGGCAAGAACCCGCCGTGGATCCGACAGCACATCGAACGCATCCAGCACCGGCGGNATCGCACCNGATCGACTTCGCACCTCNTCGAACAGNGCACGTTGCTGCGGCAGCCCCGTGTCCTCGATCGTCGGATNCGGAGTGCGTGCGTGCAGGGACGCGATCACCGACCTCGGATCCCGGATGAGAAAGCAGTTCTCGACCTGCTCCATCCATCCCCGGTCCATGCCGGGCAGAAGGTGATGCGCCATGTGCTTCTGGTAGAACACACGGACTCCCGGAGGGACGGGGCCGAGCAGACCGGCAACGACCCGGTCGCAATCCGCCTCGTGCTCCGAAAGGATCACATCCCGCCCCGGGTGCTGCAGTCCGGTTTTGACGAGGTAGTGGGCGTAGAAGGGCTCATCGGCAACGACGGCATCCCCCCGGTTCTCCCACGACCGCATCATCGCGGTCGAGATGTTCCGGGGCCCGGACCACATTGCGATACGAACGCACATCAGAAGGCTCCGATCGATCGGAGGCGAGGTCGACAAGCGTCAAGACTGGCCTCCGTGCTCAAAGCGGAGCGTACTGGCTGGGGAATCGACGAAGCAGATCACGACGCTGCGCTTCGGCAAGGTGCTCCCAGCCCAGCGACTCGAGCAGTTCAAGACGAATCTCGTAGAGCTCACGGTCGTGCGGATGATCGTCGATTCGGTCGTCGATCATCTTCAACGCGGACGCATCACGATTCCGCAGCCGCTCACGCCCCAGGGCCAGACGCCATCCATCCTTGCCCGAAGCGGGATCACCCCATTCATCCAGTTCGGACCATGAGTCCATGAATGCATCACGCTCCGCATCCCCACCGTCGTGCGCCTGCTCCAGTCGAATGGATGCCATCGTCCGCAAGGCCTCAACCAGGTGACTGCGGGCGGCGTCCATCTCGGACACCATCTCCTCGTCGACATCCTCACCGTCGTGCTCGCGACCATGCCAGGCGGCCAGCGCTTCCACGTCGATCGCACCGACGACATCGTCGGCCGCGGCAAGCACTGCTTCCCGCCGAGCATCGTCCTCCAGCGTGTCGTCCTCACCCACCCACTTCATGCGGGCCGCAAGCACGTCCAGATCATCCGGATCATCCTCCAGCCGCATCGCCACGAGGGCATCGAAGTCGTCACGCTCATCCTCGTGATCGAACTTGGACAGGTGCTTCAACTGCACGGCGGCGATCGCCTCCACCAGCTCGTCCGAGGTCCCCGGATCCTCGTCGTCGGCTTCGTCGGCCTTCTTCGGTTTGGGCGTCGGCACGGTGGGCTGCGCAATCACCATCGCGATCGGCCATCCGTCCGGATCGGCACCGGATCCAATCGTATCGCTCTGGCGTGAACCGAATCGGATCGTGCCCATCAGCATCTCACCGGGTTCGCCGGCCTTGGTCTGGGAGGAATACGACGGCGACGCGATGTACAGAGGGGCAGATTCACCGTGACGCAGGACACGGTCGTCGAATCCTCCCCGGCCCTTGAAGGCGTCGTCGGGGTTGGATCGGATGCGAAGCGAGATCGGGGATTCAAGTCTCCGATCAAGGCACAGCGGCAGCTTCGAAAGCCGCTCCAGCTCGGCCGGATCGTCATGCCGCACATGGAAGACGACTTCGTACTTTCCCTTGCCCAGCTTGTAGAACGAGTCGTCCACGGTCGCGAGCACCAACTGCTTGGACTCGTCGTACACCAGAATGAACGTGGACTCGTAGTCACGCGTCTCGGGGAGTCCCTGCTCCCAGATCCGCACCGAAGCACCCTTCTTCAACTCGAACTCGTAGTCGGCCACGAGTTCGTGGATGCGTCGACCTTCGGGCAGCTCGTCACGTCCGGCGGACAGCGGTTCGATCCGACGATCGGTGGACTGGATCCACGAACGAACGAAACGCAGGGACCCGGAGGGATCGATCTGTTCCCGTCCCAGTGGAGCCCGTACGTCGACCGTGGTCACCTTTCGATTGCCGTCCAGCACGATGGGATCCGCCTCCGGCACCAGGCCGTGGGCGGTGACCTTGATGTCGACGACCCCCTCCTCGAGACTGGACCAGTACTGGGCGATCGCCAACTCCATGGTGCGGCCGCCGATCGCCGGAATGCTCACCAGCTCCCGATCATCGTCCTCGAACCGGACGTACTTGCGCTGATTGGCGTCGGTGAAGGCACGTCCTTCCTCCAGCTGCGTGGCGTGGACCACCAGCATGCGGCGTTCCTCCTCATCCCGACGCACGAGTTCGACATCGACCCAGGTGGTGCCGTGCGGGAGATCGAGATACCACCGGTAGATCTCCCCGGGCGCAAAGACCACCCGCTCCTCCAGCGTCCAGTCATTGCTCTGGTCGAAATTGACGGTCCGCAGCACGGTCACCGGCAGGGTGGCGATCGGCCCGGCGTCGGGATCCTCCGCCTGATAGACATGAACTTCCGCGAAGTGACTTCCGGGCTCGAGCCCGGTGGGATCGATTCGAACGTCGAATCGCTTTCCGCCGGCAACCAGCATCATGCTCTCCGGGGCCTCGATCCAATCGGCCGTCGACTCGAATCGCAACGGCTGCTCGAACTCCGCCTGACGAATGCGGTCCGACTCCCGTGGGAAGACCGGCGTGACGGTGGCGGAAACGGTGGCGATCCGATCCTGTTCCCATGCCTCGCGTAGATACACACCACGCCCGGCGTGCCGCCCCGAAGTCGCGATCTCGTACCGGACGTCGGCATCCTGCGGATCACCGTGCCGCTGCAGCCAGTCCCAGGCCGCGGGCACGTCGATCAGACCGGCTCCCAGACTGAAGCGGTCCATTCCCGGCACCGGGCGGGCGGTGTTCTTGATGGCCCGACGCATCATGTGAGGCGTCCAGGTCCGCCCCTCCTGCTTCAGACCACTGCACAGCAGGGCGATCGATCCGCATGCATTCGGTGACGACATCGACGTGCCGTTCTTCAACGCATGTCGTCGCAGGGTCCACATCGGCATGGGCGACACGGCACCGCCGGGTGCACTGATGTCCACCCCCAGATCACCGTCCGGAGCTGGGCCGCGACTCGACCACGTGTAGTGGAGGGAATCGTAGGGTTCACGGAAGGAATACTGATCACGCATCATCTCGGGGGTGAGCATGGCCCCCACCCCGATGATCTCCGTGGTCGTGCCACCGGGGGTTCCGACGGTGGAGAGGTTCGGGCCGCTGTTGCCGGCACTGGCGACGAAGATCACGCCGTGCTCGTTGACGATGTCCCGATACAACCCGATGATTCGCCCCTGATTCGGAAATCCGGTCGAGCCCCCGTAGGACATGTTGATCAGATCACACCGGTTCCTGAGTACTGCGATGAGCCCCCGAACCTCACCCGTTCCCAGGGAGGTCGAACCGAGGCGGGTGTCTCCGATCTTGACCGAGACGATCTTCGCCCCCGGGGCGATGCCGTCCAGCTCCGGCTGCCCGGGAAAGTGGGCGGCCACGGTGCCTGCGACGTGCGTGCCGTGCGAGCCGGCGTCGGCGACGATCGACAGCAGATCTCCGTCCTCGTAGATGTTGATGGCGTAGTTGAGCAGATCGGTATCGCCGAAGGTGCTCCAGCGATGATCGATCGAGTAGTCCTCGAGGAGATCCTCGTCGTCGAGCATTCCGTCCTCGTCCCGATCGACCACGCCCCGCCAGTGGGTCCCGTCGTGGAAGACGATGCAGTCGTACATGGGGCCGGGGTCGTCGAAGCCCTTGGCAAGCGACTTGAGCTGTTCGAGCCGCGCCTCCAGCTCCTCCCGGTGCCGACGCTCGGCGTCGGTCTCCCGGTCGTGCTCGCGACGGAACGCCTCGAGTTCGGTTGCCGCCTCGGCTTCCAGGGCACGATGCCGGAGATCGAACTCCTTGCGACGCTCCTGCTTCATGCGACCGACCAGATCGCCGGGGAAGATCACCCAGGCCGAGGCGATCCCGACCCGCCATTCACCACTGGGATTGTTCCACGCTTCGGGGAGATGCAGTGTTCTTCCGGAAAGCCCCTCGATCGTCCGGTCATCCGACGCCTCCCGGATGGTGCTGGTATCGACGTCGCCGCTGCCGGTGCCGTCGACCACGTCCACGATCTTGGTCTCGCCGTCGGTCGTCAGCTGGAGGCCGGGCGCTCCGGGATCGACGCCGGTGTCGAAGATCGCCACGACGATGCCACGCCCATCGGCTTTCGGACGGGAGGCGAGAAACTCGGCCGCTCCCGTCTCGATCTTGGGCTGGTACTCACGAAGCATGGGCTCGGTCGTGCTCTCGGAAACGGGCGTGGCCGCCGGGATCGACGCCGGAGCGGGATCGACCTGGGCAACTGGAGCCGGAGCGGTGGACGACGGTGCGGATGCGCAGCCGGCGAGCAGGAAGGCGGTGGAGATGAGTCGGATTCGCATGGTTCCTCCGTGGGTATCGAAGCGGAGAACCCATGGTAGCACTGGGACACGAACCCGTCGGTGCCCGCGGACTCAGAAATCCATCGGCGTCTCGTGCTCGACGTCATCGAGGTCGGAATTCTTCCAGCTCGGCTTTCTCACTGCGTAGACCAGGAACGGCACGGACAGGGCGACGAGGAAGAAGACGATGGTCAGCAGCACGAACAACCCGCGGTCCATCGGCATGTTGGCATCATCGGGCGGTGTGAACAGCACGAAGATGCCGAAGGTCCCGAAGACGGCGCCGGTACCGGCCACGATCCACATGCCGACGTTCCCGCCGGGGATGCGGAACGGGCGATCCACATCCGGGCACTTGTACCGCAGCACGATGGCCGAGATGAACATCAGCACGTACATCACGAGGTAGAGCTGGGCGGACATGACCGTCGCGATGTAGAAGACGCTGTTCATGTCCACGAAGGCATAGAGGAGGCACAGCATGGTGACGATGCCCGCCTGCAGCAGGAGCAGATTCTGGGGCACCTTGGCCTTGTTCACCCGCTGGAACGTCGGGGGGATGACACCGTCGCGGGCGGCGAAGCGCAGCGTCTCGACCGGTCCGATGATCCATACGATCATGTGGCCGATCATTCCCAGCAGCACGCAGAAAGCCAGCAGCGGCATCCATCCCGTCATGCCGTAGAACGTCAGAAACGCATGGAACACCTGCAGCGGCCCGCCGGCGATCGCCTCGTCGCCGCGGGGGACCAGCACCGCCACCGACAACGCGCCCAGCATCGAGACGCCCAGCACCAGAAGCATCGAGATGAACAGCGAAGCGGGAATCGCCCGGTTGGGATGCTTCACGCGACGGAAGTGGACTCCGTTGACCTCGAGGCCCGACAGGAACGAGAACAGGGTCATCGCCACTGCGACCTTGCCCCAACTCGAGAGATCGGGAACCAGTTGCTCGACCTCGAAGGACATCTGGGCGGGCTGCCCGTCCGCCAGCCACCAGACCGCGAAGAGAATCGCCAATACCGTGGGAACAAAGGTTCCGATCCAGAGACAGAGCGAGGTGATCAGGCCACTGAGCTGGATACCGAACAGATTCATCAGCGTCGAGCCCCAGAAGATTCCGATCACCGCGGGGACGGTGTACCACTTCTCATCCCCCAGATCGGGCGCGAAGATGTCCGCGGCCGCCAGGGCGCACACGGCCAGGACGCTGGGATACCAGACCACGATCTGGATCCACTGCATCCAGCTGGCGACGAAGGCCCAGCGGATCCCGAGGGCCTCCTTGACCCAGGCGTACACGCCACCCTCGCGAGGAAACCCCACGCCCAGTTCCGCCGCGACGAATCCCACCGGAATGAAGTAGACCAGGCCGAAGAAGAGGTACCAGGTGATGAGCCCCAGGCCGAATCCGGCCATGGTCGGGAAGCCCTCCAGACCGACCACGAGAGCGGTGTTCATCATCGCCAGGACGAAGAGCGACAGAACACGTCCGGACTTGGGATTCCCGTGGGATGCCATCACGACGAGACGGTACCCGACCCCGAAGATTCCTGCAGACCGATCGCATGTCGGATAGGCTGCGGAAATGAGCAGCCCAATCAAAATCCTCGCCTTCAGTGGAAGTCTCCGCTCCGATTCATGGAATCATCGCCTGGTCGAAGTGGCCTCCGCGGCCGCCAGAGCGGAAGGCGCGACCGTTAACGTGATTCGACTGCGGGACTACCCGCTGCCTCTGTTCGATCAGGACCACGAGGACGAGAACGGACTCCCCCAATCGGCCATCCAGCTCAAGGAGATGTTCCTCGAGCACGACGGAATGCTTATTGCATCGCCGGAGTACAACGGGTCCTACAGCGCGGCCCTCAAGAACACCGTCGACTGGATGACGCGTCCTTACGACGGACGCTCCGGACTGGACTGCTTCAGAGGCAAGGTCGCAGGTCTTCTCTCCTGCTCACCCGGACAACTCGGGGGCATCCGCGGACTGCCGTCGCTTCAGCATCTCCTGTCCAGCATCGGCACCATGGTGGTCCCCCACCAGGCCGCGGTTCCGGCCATCCACGATGAACTGCAGGAATCCGAAGCCCTGCGCACCGAACGGATGCAGGAGGCGGTCGATCGGGTCGGGCACGAAGTGGTCCGAACGATCCGCGGGCTGCGGGCCGGATCATGAAGCGGCCAGCAGTGCGGCCCGCTCCCGCACCTGCTTGATCATTCCGTGCAGACCGTTGCTTCGGGTCGGGCTGAGATGCTCGTGCAGCCCGAGCTCGTCGAAGACGGATTCGATGTCGAAGCCGACGATCTCGCGGGCCGAACGACCGGCCACCAGAACGACCACCATCGCGGCGAGCCCCTTGACGATGAAGGCGTCGCTGTCGGCGTGGAGCACGACCGGCGAGGTCGACCCCGACGACTCGCGAAGCGACACCCACACCCGACTCTGGCAGCCGTGGACGAAGTTGTCATCCGTCTTCTCGTCGTCAGGCATCGGGGGCAGCTTCTTGCCCAGATCCATGATGAACCGATACCGGTCCTCCCAGTCGTCGAGGAAGCGCATCGCCTCCAGGAGATGCTCGACGGTGATCGGGGCTCCGGCCGCGGGCTCGCTCATCCGACGTTCTCCCGGCGGGGTGCCGATGCGGGACGAAAGGCCGCCACCTGCTCCGGATGCGTTTCGATCCACGCTCCTCCGATCAGATCGATGCAGTACGGCACCGCGGGAAACACGGCATCCAGACAGTCCGAGATCGCCGCCGGCTTGCCGGGAAGGTTGATCACCAGACACGAGCCGATGACTCCCGCGGTCTGCCGCGAGAGAATCGCGGTGGGAACGCTGGCCAGCGACACGGCACGCATCTGCTCTCCGAAGCCGGGCAGCATGCATCGGCAGACCGATTCGGTGGCCTCCGGTGTGACATCCCGCAGTGCGGGGCCGGTTCCTCCGGTCGTCACGATGAGACTGCATCGGGCGGAGAGATCGACCAGCTCGGCGGAGATCGCCTCCCGATCGTCGGAGACGATCCTGCATTCCGCCGTCCATTCGGATGCGATCGCCCGCTCGAGCCAGGACACGATCGAAGGCCCCCCGCGGTCCTCGTACTCGCCCCGGCTGGCCCGATCGGAAACGGTCAGCACTCCAATGATCGCCATGTCACTGCTCATGCCACCAGTGTATGGTGGCTGACGATGAGAAGGACCAATTTCGACACCGGTACCCCATGGGAAAAGAAGGTCGGCTACTCACGAGCGGTTCGGGTCGGCCCGCACGTCTTCGTGACGGGCACCCTCGCAGCGGGAGAGGACGGACGAATCGTCAGCCCGGATGCCGCAGAGCAGGCGGACTACATCTTCCAAAAGATCCGGGAGACCCTTCAACGGGCCGGAGCGGACCCCGAGCACGTGGTGCGGGTCCGCATCTATCTGCTGACGCTCGATGACAGCGAGGCCGTGGGCGAGGTCCACCACCGCTGGTTCGGCGGGATCCGACCCTGCACCACGATGCTGGCGATCTCGGATCTCTTCACCGACGAGGGGCGGGTCGAGATCGAGGTCGATGCGGTGATCCACGAGTGAAACGACCCACCGCCCGCAGCCGGTGGGTCGCATGACTGCAGGGGGATGAAGGCTCAACCGCCCCAGTTGGCGATGACCTCCAGCAGATCGTTCACGTCGTAGGGATTGCCCCAGTTGGCGATCACGAAGAGGAGATCCTCGACGCTGATGACCCCATCGCCATTGGCGTCGCCCGGCAGGACCGAGTCGTTGCAATAGGCGTCCGTGATCAGGACGGCATCGATGCCGGCCTCGACAATCGATCCGTCATTGAGATCGGACGCCGTGAACCGGATCCTGAACTCGTCGGATGGGGCGAAGCCTGCGACCGCGTTCAGGTCGAAGCTCGCCTCGACCCAGCCTCCGCTGACCTCATCTCCGCCGGGACCGACGACTTCGAGCGTCGACCAGCTTCCACCGCCGTCGATGCTGTACTCGACGACGAAGATGTCGTTCAAGGGATCGGCGCCACCGCAGTTCGAGCCGTTGTTGTACCAGCGAGAGTAGGTGAGCACGCTGGACTCGGTCGCCGTCATGGCCGGCGAAGTGACCGTCGGGCTGCCGTCGTCGATGTCCTCGTCGCTGGTACCGTTGCCGGTCACGAAGCACTGGCCGGAACCGTCCGCATCGGACGCGGGCTCGTAGCGGGCGTTGCTCCACAGGGGAGCCCCTCTGGACCACATGCCCGTCACGGCATCACCGGTGACCACCCAGCCCGATTCGACCTCGAAGTCCTCGTCCACCACCATGTCGATGCCGGACAGGGCCTGCGCCGAGTACACCGAGTTGGGAGCCGAGAACGGGCTGGTGGTGTAGTCGCCCTCGGTGGTCTCGATGCTCACGTACCACTGCACGTCCGCACCGCAGTCGAACTCCGGGAACACGACCTCGTAGAAGGAACCGAGCAGGTGATTCACCGGGTGCTCGCTCCAGACCCCCCCGACTGACCGGACATGCAGGGTCGCCGTGTCGGGATTCGCGTCGTCGGGCCCGCTGATGCTCACCGGCATCACCTGTCCCCCGGTGGGTTCGATCAGGGCCGGACGCCCCGAGGGGAACTCGAAGCTGAGCCCGACCGTGGCGATGGCGGCCTGCAGCGCCTCCCAGGCGTCGATCATGCCCCAGCCGTAGTCGTTGTCCTTGCCGGGCGAACCNAGGTCNACGGCCGTGTCGTAGATGATCTGCTTGATGACGTCCGGAGGCAGATCTGGATTCGCCTGGCACATGATGGCCACCACACCGTTCACGTGGGGCGAGGCCATCGAGGTTCCACTCAGACTGGTGTACGAGCCGCCCGGATACGAGGAGTAGGTCGAGACGCCCGGTGCGCTGATGTCGGGCTTGATGGCGACCGAACCATCCGTCGTGCAGTAGGTGGGACCTCGGGACGAGAAGCTGGCCACCGGCCAGCTGCTCGAGGCCGGGTCGATCGCCGCCACGGCGCACGAACGGTATTCGTCGGTCGCCCGATCGCCAGGTCGACGGAGTCCGGAACCGCCCTCGTTACCGGCCGAGAAGAGCACCACGACACCGACGAGTTCGCAGTTGTCGACGAAGGACCAGAAGGTCTGGTCGCATTCCGGATAGCCGTGGGCGGTGATCAGTCCCCACGAATTGGAGCACACGTTCGGGACGTCCCATGACGTGGAGGGATCACCGTCGGGATCGGCGAACCATTGGAAGGCCTCGATGGCGTCGGAGACGGTCTGCTCGATTCCGCTGCGATCGATCGAAGCGGATGCGATCCACTGGGCCCCCGGAGCGACGCCCACGGGCTCACCGGGGAAGCCGCCCACGACGCTGCCCATGCAGTGGGTTCCGTGCCCTCCACTGTCGTACGGCGGGAACTGGTTGAGATAGGGGTCGTGCCACGCCCATTCCTGGGCGTAGCCCGGTTCGTTCCCGCGCCAGCGGCTGGCGAGAGCGGGATGGGTTCCGTCCACACCGGTGTCCATGTTGGCGACCACCACTCCGGTCCCGTCGTAGCCCGCGGCCCAGCATTCGTCGGCGCGCACGGCGTAGATGCCGTCCGGCGACACGGCACCGCGCGCGGCGGATGCCGCCTTGACTTCCACTTCATCCTCGTCGATCGGGGAGACCAGTTCGATGGGGTGATCGAGATACATGATCATCACATCCTGATGCTCCGCCAGCTGCTGCAGCCCGGCCACGGTTGCTTCGACCTGCACGGCATTGGCGATCCAGAAGGCCTGGTGCGCCTTGACCTCCCCTTCGGACTGCAGGTTGCCGATGGATGCCAGCAGATCCGACTGGGTCGAGGAGGCGATGTCCTGCAGAAGCTCGACGCCCAGCTGGTGACGATGGGCTCGGGTGGCACGCTCCAGCATCAACTGCTGGTTGACCGCGTCGTAGTCGACCTGATCGTGCAGATACAGAATCGCCTTGACGGTCCCCGGGCCGGCGGTGTTCATGGCGTTCCGGAGCGATGCGTCGACCTCCGCCGCCCCGTGCACCGGGGCGGCCGATGCGGCGAGGATGGATGCTGCAAGGAGTCGTTTGGACATGATTTTCTCCTCAAGGGCCGGACGGCCGGCCGGTACTCAGGTGCCCCAGTTCTGAAGCACGGTCAACAGGTCATTCACCCCGACCAGGTCGTCACCGTCCAGGTCGGCCGCACACCCTGTGCATGCACCCCACGAAGATATCACCAATAGAAGATCGTCGACTCCGACCCCACCATCGCCATTGACGTCACCGGGCGGTTCCACCACCCGGGGACGAGCGGTGATGGAGACATCCGTACCGAACGTGAAACCGGCGGAGTCCGTGGCCATCGACAGGATCACGCCCGCGAAGGAGCCCGGAGGGATCACGGTCGGCAGTTCGAGCGGCACATCGGGAAGCTGGATCGGAGGTTCGAACTGCTGCGTCTGGTCGAGCAGTTCGGAGAACGACCACTGCACGACGGGCGTCTCGCCTTCGGTGTAGGCACCCACGAGCACCACGGGCAGCGACGTCGGGGGGAAGTCGAAGGGAGCATCCTGCAGGGTGCCGGATGCGGACACCGTCACCACCGTCGGAAGCGAGAAGGTCCAGGTGTCCGGACCGTCTCCGGGAATCAGAGCACCACCGGCCAGTTCCGTCTGCTCGAAGGACCAGGACGTCAACTCGCCGGATCCGAGCGGGATCGGAATTTCAATCCCCCCCGGGTAGAAGGAGTCCGGACTGATGCTGCGAAACGTCTCGTAGTTCATTCCGAAGGTGTTCTCGATGGGGACCGACGAACCGGCCTCCGTCCCGAGCTGCAGATCGCTGATGGCAATCAGGCCCAAGTCGACGTCGACGTTCAGGTCGAACGTGCCGACCACCGTGAATGAACCCGAGCCGTCCGTCTCCTGATTGACGTTCAGTGCGATCGGATTGTTCCCGCTGCCTCCGAAGACACCGGGCCGGGTCTGCGTCCCCGTGGGGTTCGCTTCGGAATCCCAGTCGCCGATGAGGGTTCCGCTCGAGGCGGACGAGATCGAGGTGATGATGGAGACGTCGCCCTGCCCGGAATCGATCACCCACGGGGCGGAACCGGCCTCCGCTGCGGCGACCGCGCCGCCCACCACGAGAGTCGTCATCCATGCACTGCGAGCCATGATCCCCTCTTCAGCTCTTCCGTACCGCTCGATTCGTCTTCCGTACAGCAACAGGCTGCGATCATTCCCCCGTTCAAAGGTAACTCGGAAAGAGTCAAGGGGTCGCGAATTGCCGTGTGTAGAGATGGAAATAGCGCCCCCGAGCCTCCAGGAGCCCTTCATGGGTGCCGGATTCGATGATCCGCCCCCGGTCGACGACGAGAATTCGATCCGCATGCCGGACCGTGGAGAGCCGGTGGGCGATGATCACCGAGATACGACCTTCGAGCACCGCCTCGATCCCACGCTGGATCTGCTGCTCGGTTTCGGTGTCGACGGAGGAGGTCGCTTCGTCCATGACGAAGATCTGCGGATCGGCCAGCACCGCCCTGGCCAGGGAGACGAGCTGCCGCTGCCCGGTCGAGAGCAGGGAGCCCCCCTCGCCGACCTCCGTGTCGTACCCGCGTTCGAGTCCCATGATGAACTCGTGCGCATCGACCTGCCGGGCGGCATCCTCGACCGCCGAAGAACCGGCCCCCTTACGACCGTAGGCGATGTTCTGACGGATCGTTCCGGCGAAGAGATGGGGCACCTGCAGCACCACTCCCAGGTTTGAACGCAACCAATGCAGACTTCGACGCCGGTACTCCACCCCGTTGATGTACACCCCCCCGCTGGTGGGCTCGTAGAAGCGACAGAGGATGTTGGCGATGGTGCTCTTGCCACCACCGGTGGCTCCCACCAGGGCGATCGATTGACCGGACCGGATCTCCAGATCGAATCCCTCGAGCACCGGCTCGCCTTCGACGTACGAGAAGCCGACGTCGCGGAACTCGATCCGGTCGATGCGTCGGTCCCCCCCGTCCCATCCTTCCGGCGCCTCGGGGTCGTTGATCGCGGCGAGACGCACCAGCTCCTGCACCTCGGAGGAATCACGGATGGCGGGTTCCGTATCGAGAAGATCCTGCACACGTTCCGCCGCAGCCTGGGCCGCCTGGAGATCGGTGAACCGCCGGGCCAGTTCCTGGATCGGCATGAAGAAGTTGACCGCGTACTGCATGAACGCGATCAGCATGCCCAGCGTGAGCCCTCCGACCTGGACGTCGATGCCTCCTCGCCAGAGCGCAACCCCCACACCGATGCTTCCGATGGACAGCACCATCGGCAGGTAGACGGCCGACTGGAGCGAGTTCCGCAGCGACCAGTCGTGCATGTCGCGCGAGAGCACCCGGAACTCCTCGAGGTTCTCCTCCTCGCGAACGAGGGTCTTCGTCGTCCGGATGCCGGAGATCGATTCACTGAAATTCGCCGTGATCAACGAGTTCGTCCGGCGCATCATCCGGGAACTGCGGAGGATCTTGTGCTGGAAGTAGAACGTGGTGCCGGCCAAGAGCGGCACGATGCAGAGCACGGCCAGGGCCAGCTTCCAGTTGAGCAGGAACATCGCGATCACGATGCCGCCGATGAAGCTGGTTCCCCAGAACAGATCGAGCATGAACCACGGCATCAGGGACGAGACCTTCATGCAGTCGGATGTCAACCGGGACAGAATCCAGCCCTGCGGACGGGTGTCGAACCAGGAGAAGGACAGATCCTGAAGCCGACCGAAGCTCCGGGTGCGCAGATCGTAGGCCACGCCGGTCGAGACGCGTCCCGCGAGCATGATGAAGCACCAGACGATGACGCAGGTGGACACGATCACCACCAGGTACAGCAGCCACCAGAGCATGACCTCCTCGCCGCCGCGTCGATCCACGATCGAATCGATCACCAGACCGGTGATCAGGGGCATCAACGTATCCATTCCCGCCATTCCGATTCCGCTGGCCGCCAGACCGACCATCGATCCGCGATAGGGACGGGCATGGCCNAAGATGCGGCGCCAGAGCCTCGCATCGATCCGCTGCGGAAGCTCGTGCTCCTTGACCGTCAGATCATCCATCGCCCCCCTCCTTTCCCGCCGGCGACTGGATGGCCCACAACCTCCTGTAGAGCCCGTCCACTCCGACGAGCTCGTCGTGCGAACCGTGCTGGACGATTCGTCCGCCATCCATGACGAGAATGCGATCCGCGTGCATGAGAGTCGCGATCCGATGGGCGATCACGATTGTGGTCTGACGATGATGACGCCGACGGAGCGCCTCGAGGATCAGCGACTCCGTCTCCGTATCCACGGCACTGAGCGCGTCGTCGAGCACGAGGATGTCCGGAACCTGAAGCAGGGCGCGGGCCAGCGCCACCCGCTGCCGCTGTCCGCCCGAAAGCGTCACCCCCCGTTCGCCGACCGCCGTCTCGTACCCGTGTTCGAAGGCGAGGATGGAATCATGGATCTCGGCCGCCGCGGTGGCTTCGTGCATTTCGTGTTCGGCCGCGGAGGGACTGGCCAGCAGGATGTTCTCCCGCAGGGTCTTCGAGAAGAGGAAGGGCTCCTGGAGCACCACGGCGATCCGGGCCCGGATGCGCTTCCTCCCCAGTTCGCGCAGTTCGTCGTCCCCCAGCCGGATCGAGCCCGTGTCGTAGTCGTACAGCCGCAGGAGCAGATTGACGATCGTGCTCTTTCCGCACCCCGACGGACCGACGATCGCCAGCGTCTCCCCGGGCTCCACGGAGAAGCAGACATCATGCAGCACCGGTGACGACGACCGGTGCGAGAAGGTCACCCCGTCGAAGACGATCCCCGAACCGACCGGTTCCGCATGCNGTATCGGATCCGACATGGATTCGACGGGCACGGCGAGGATCTCGCGGATCCGATCGAAGGCGACGGTGGCCCGGCCGAGATCGGACAGGATCCGTCCCATCTGCCGGACCGGCCAGATGAACATCGTCACCGCCGTGATGAAGAAGTAGAAGCTGCCGATCTCCAGTTNGCCGTTGACCANCAGGATGATGCCCACCCCGACGACGATGGCCTTCTGCAGCATGCACATCAGATCGGAGATCGACCAGAATCTGGCCATGAGCGAGTACAGCCGGTAATCGAGGTCCCGGTGCGTCGTGTTCCGCACGTCGAACTGCTCGACCTCGTACTCCTGCCGCGCGAACGCCCGGACGACACGGACGCCCGACAGGTTCTCCTGGATCGCACTGGTCATTCGTCCCTCCGCTTCGTCCTTGAGACGGAACAGTGACCGCACCTTTCGGAAGAAGAGCAGCGAGAAGGCCGTGATGAACGGAATCGTCACCACCGCCGCGAGCGTCATCCAGGGGTCGATCAGCAGCATCAGAGGGACCGGCAGCAGCAGCAGCAGGCAGGCCCGGCCCACCTCCACCATCTGATTGGCCAGAAACATGCGGATGGTGTCCACATCCGACGTGCAGCGCTGCACCAGATCGCCCGTCTCGTGCCGGTCGAAGTAGTCGCACGGAAGGTGCTGCAGACGGTCGTAGACCCGGTCCCTGAGCTGCAGCACCACGCCCTCGCTGGCCTGCGCTGACCATCGTCCGCGAAGGTAGGTGAACCCACCGGCGAGGATCGAAAGCGACGCCACGACGAGACCGGGCACCCACAGGGCATCGGCCAGGTAGTCCGCACCCCCCATCGCGGGTACCAGCAGCCGAACGAACAACGACGGACGTGCGGCCTGGTCCGGATCGAGCACACCGTCGATCACGACCTGTGGAATGAGCGGAACCAGATACAGCAGGACCGACGAGACCAGCAATGCGGTCAGTGCGGCCGCATAGCGCTTGCGGAACCCGCGGGTGAGACTCCAGAAGGTGATGGTGCCTCCGGACATCAACACTGCACGGACGATGTCGCCGGAGCAAGGGAGACCGGCCCCGCCTGCCGACGTCCGCATGCCGATGCACGATCGATCCGGCGGGCGGCATGCCGGACCGGCCGCAGGGTGGCGTCTGCACGACTGATTCTGGTTGGATGCGACATCCGGATCTCCTGCGGGGGTGCATCATCGTACACCGGCACCCTTCCGGGACTCGTTCGGAAACAC
This sequence comes from Phycisphaerae bacterium, assembly GCA_002591705.1. The sequence goes on along the minus strand of PAAB01000018.1, from coordinate 3,777 downwards.
CAAATCCGGTCCGGATGTGATACAACCACGGCGTGGAACACGCCCCCCAGCAATCCGATGCCGACCCCGGATCCGAGCCCACCCATGCCGCTCCCGACAAATCGGGTGCGGGATCGATCCCGGCCCTCGTCATCCTGATCGTGGGCGCCGGCGGGATCTCATTTGCGGGCATCTTCGCCAAGTTGGCCACCGAATCCGGCTACCTCGGTCCGTTGACGACGGCCTTCTGGCGATTCGCCCTGGCGACTCCCCTCTTCATGATCGCCCTCTTCATCCTGCCCGCCCGCAAGCCCCGGCCACTCGAGCGGGGCATGATCAACCCGCTCTGGCTGCTGCTTCCCGGCTTTCTCTTCGCCGGCGACATGGCGTTCTTCCACACCGCATTCGCCCACACGACCGTCTCGAACGGGACGCTGCTCGCCAACCTGCAGGTCTTCATCGTGGGCTTCGTCGCATGGTGGCTGCTCAAGGAACGGTTCAGACCCGTCTTCCTCGCCGGACTCATCGTGGCGTTCATCGGCATCTGGCTTCTGCTCGCCAACGACGAGGCGACGCATTACGCGAAGAATCCGATGCTCGGAAACATGTTCGCAATCGGTACCGCCTTCTGGTACGCCGCGTACTTCCTGGTTGTGAAGTGGCTGCGGAGAAGCTTCCGAGCCATCGAGATCCTGACCATCAGCACCATGATGGCGACCATCATCATGTTCATCGCGGTGGTCATGATCCCGCAGGAAAAGAATCATCTGGTCCCGTATTTCAACGAGAGCATGCCCCAGGAATACTTCAAGGCGTGGACATACCTCCTGCTGCTCGCGCTCGTGCCCCAGTGCATCGGACAGGGGTGCATCGTCTGGGCCCTGTCACGTCTGCCGGCCAGCTTCTCCGCCGTGGTGCTTCTCCTGCAGCCCGTCTTCGCGGCGTTCCTCGGCTGGATCCTGCTTGCGGAGCTTCTCAACAGCTGGCAGATCGCAGGCAGCATCGTGGTGCTCGTGGGCATCCTGTTGGCAAAGCTGGGCACACGATGAACACGAACGAACCACTGCAGTACATCGAATCACCGCCCCGGGATGCCGACGGGTCGTCACCGCCGCTGCTGGTGACCTTCCATGGCTACGGAAGCCACATGGGCGATCTCCACGAACTCCGCCACGTCCTGGATCCCCGGTTCCATGTCGTCAGCGCCCAGGCCCCCATCGATCTCGCGCCGGCAGGCATGCCCGGTGGATGGGCATGGTTCGATCTGCTGTTTCAGCCCGGGGAGGGAATCGGATACGACCCAGAGGGTGCCGCACGGGCCGTTGATGCGGCGGACGCCTTCGTGCGCGACACCGCCGAGCGCCTGGGGACGTCGGCCGACCGCATCTACCTGCTGGGATTCAGCCAGGGCTCCATGATCGCACACGCCCTGCTCCTGCACGGAGCGCAGAGTCCGGCGGGCGTGGCCGCCTGCTCGGGACGCATGGTCGACGAGATCTTCGCCGGGTGCACCGACACCGACCGTCTGTCGGGGCGCCGGCTCTTCGTTTCTCACGGACGATTTGATGACGTGATCCCCGTCGAATGCGGACGAAGCATCAGAGACTGGTACGCCCGGACCGGAATCGATCTCGACTACCACGAATACGTCATGGCCCACGGAATCGCTCCGGACTGCCTGGCCGACCTCGGATCGTGGTGCACGCGGTGCCTGGACGACTGAGCAATCAGACGACCATCAGGTAGAGCAGACCGCAGACCAGCAGGACCACCATCACGATCGCGATGATGCCCCAGCACCCCATGCCACCTGTTTTCGCCTGCTGCTGAGATTCCGTCACGGCCGCCTCCTCATCTGCGTGAAATCATGCGCTGATCTGAGACGCCCGTCAACCAACGATCTATACTGTGCACCCTGCGTTTTACCGTACTCCCAGCAAGGAACAGAACACCATGGCCTACACCCTTCCCGATCTTCCCTACGCCGCGGACGCACTCGAGCCGCACATCGATTCGACGACGATGAACATCCACCACGGCAAGCACCACGCCGGGTACGTCGCGAAGCTCAATGCCGCCCTCGAAGGTCACGACGGATTGGCCGACATGCCGATCGATCAGCTCTGCAGCAGCCTCTCCGAGGTTCCCGAGGACATCCGCACCGCCGTACGCAACAACGGCGGCGGACACTACAACCACACCCTCTTCTGGTCGATCCTCGGCCCGGATGGCAATGGGCCGTCGGGCGAGCTGGCCACGGCGATCGATGCCGCCTTCGGCTCCCTCGACGGCTTCAAGGAGCAGTTCGCTGCGGCCGCCGCCACCCGTTTCGGATCCGGCTGGGCATGGCTGTGCGTGACCGACGGGGCACTTCACGTGTGCTCGACGGCGAACCAGGACAACCCCCTGATGGGCGGCGAATGCGGCGGCACGCCGATCCTTGGACTCGATGTCTGGGAACACGCCTACTACCTGCACTACCAGAACCGGCGTCCCGACTACATCGATGCATTCTGGAACGTCGTCGACTGGAACGCAGTGGCGTCACGATTCGAAGCCGCAAAGGGTGCTGCCGTCTGAACGGCATCCCACACGAACCCACGAGAGAGGCCCGGCCCCCCCGGGCCTCTCGTCGTTTTCCACTAGAGCACGATCCCGACCGCTCTGAGCAGCAGGACCAGCAGCCCGTAGAGGACGAGCATGGTGACGATGGACACGACCATGGCGATCCAGAAGCCGGCTCCCGCCCTCACCATGGCGGGAAAGACCAGGAACATCGGAAGGGTCGGCAGGACCAGCCAGAAGGTCGCCGTCGAATATTCGGAGATCTTGTCGAGTTCACGGCCCTCGACGTGCATCCAGACCATGGAAATGATGCTGACGATCGGCAGCGCCCCCAGCAGGGCGGCCGCAACCAGGTTGCGCTTCACCACTTCGGTGATACCGGTGATCAACGCGGCATTGACGACGATCTTGACGAGAGTGAGCATGCACCGTTCTCCATGCCAGTTGGGTACATCGCCAGCGTACACGAAGTAGACTTTCGACCATGTCGACTGCTGACACCATTGCCATCGTACGCCCCGTCCCGGACTCCATCGGATCCTGCGAACTGACCCACGTCGAACGCACCCCCATCGATCTCGAGACGGCCCGCTCCCAGCACCGGATCTACACCGAGACCCTGGAAGGCCTCGGATGCGAGATCGTCGTGCTGCCCCCCCTGCACGATCACCCGGACTCCGTCTTCGTGGAGGATCCCGCCTTCGTCCTCGATGAACTGGCTGTCATCGCCCGGTCCGGTGCAGAATCCAGACGCGGCGAGGCGGACTCGGTCGCCGAAGTCCTCGCGCTGCACCGACCATGCCACGCCATCCGATCCCCCGGATGCATCGACGGCGGGGACGTCATTGTGATCGGACGAACACTCTACGTGGGACACTCCACGCGGACCAACGCCGAAGCCCACCGGCAGCTCCGGGACCTGCTCGATCCGCTTGGATACCGCGTGCGGGTGGTTCCGCTCCGGGACTGCCTCCATCTCAAGACGGGCGCAACCGCCATCTCGGACGATGCCGTGCTGTGCAACCCCGGCTGGGTTCCCCCGTCGACCTTCGAGGGCCTTCGGATCGTCGAATGCCATCCCGACGAACCGTTCTCTGGCAACGTGGTACGGGTCGGCAGGACGCTGGTCGCCGACTCGGCGTGGCGCCGTACCAACGATCGGCTTGCGGAGGCGGGCTTCGAGGTGGCCGAGGTCCCCCTCGGAGAACTCACCAAGGCCGAGGGATCGGTCAC
>PAAB01000017.1 GCA_002591705.1 Phycisphaerae bacterium | reverse complement strand
GAATCGCCGACCTCCACGATCCTGATCAGCAGGCGGCCGGGTGGGCGAAGCTGCTCGCCGGGGTCTCCGAGGGCATCTCATACCCGTTTACCGGCCAGGAACGCTCCTGAAAGCACCCGCAGGGGTGAAGATGGGGAAATTGTGGCCCGACCAGGAAGATTTGGCCGATCCGCTGGGGACCGGGTCGTGCCTCTTTCGGGCGCGACACGGATTCTTTCTCCCCTCCTCCCCGTTGAGGCCTCGTGCTTCAACGGGGATTTTCATTGCCTTCGCCGTTCGTTTCGACTCGCTACCCTGTGGCCGTGACTGGCCACGACCTGCTTTCAAGACGAGTGAACGCCATCGACGTCTCCGGCATCCGGAAGGCGTTTCAGCTTGGAGCCAAGCTCGAGCATCCCATCAATCTCTCCATCGGCCAGCCGGACTTCGCGGTTCCCGAACCGATCAAGCAGGCCGCGATCGATGCGATCCGAAACGACCGCAACGGCTACACGCTCACCACCGGCGACCAGACCCTGCTGCAATCGATTCGCGGCCACGTGCAACGGGACGTCGGTTGGGACATGGAGTCCGACACGCTCGACGCGATCGTCACCTCCGGAACGAGCGGCGCACTTCTGCTCTCGTTCATGGCGCTTCTCGATCCCGGTGACGAAGCGATCGTCGCGGACCCCTACTTCGTGGTGTACACGGCACTGGGACCCATGACCAACGCGACGATCACGCTGTGCGACACCTATCCGGACTTTCGCATGACGGCCCAACGGGTCGAACCGCTCCTCACCGATCGAACCAAGATCGTCCTGGTCAACTCTCCCGCCAATCCCACGGGCGTCGTGCTCACGGACGACGAACTTCGGGACCTCGCCGAACTCTGCCGGAGCCGCGGAGTCATGCTGATCTCCGACGAGATCTACGATCTGTTCACCTGGCCGGAGCACCTGGACCCCACCGGACACTGCCCCAGTCCGGCCCGACATTCAGAGGACATGCTCCTGATCAGAGGCTTCGGCAAGACCTACGGCTGCACCGGCTGGCGACTCGGCTACGCCGCCGGTCCCGCCTGGCTGATCACGGAGATGGCCAAATTGCAGCAGTATTCCTTCGTCTGCGCCCCCTCGATGGCCCAGGCGGGCGCCGATGTCGCCCTCCACACCGACATGCAGCCGATCGTCGACCGCTACCACGCCCGCAGCACCATGGTCGTGGAGACCTTGTCGCCGCTGACCGATCTTCCCGAGCCCGGCGGTGCGTTCTACGCGTTCGTCCGGGTGCCTCCCCACCTCGATTGCACCGCCGCGGAATTCTGCGAGGAAGCCATCCGACGAAATGTGATCCTCATTCCGGGGAATGTGTTCAGCCGCCACGACACGCACTTCAGGCTGAGCATGGCCGCCGACGAGGACACTCTGGCCGAGGGCCTCGGGATCATCGCGGACATGATGCGCTGATACTCCACTCCGGGGAGTGGATGTTCGCGTGCGGCAGAAGGTGATGCGATCAGGAGTCGCCGGAACCGGAATCGCCATCGGCGGCGTCGGCGGCGTCGTCGGACTTGGCTTCGGTCTTCTTCTTCTTGGTGACCATCTTGCGGTTGCCGACCTTGACGAGTCCGAAGGGCGAATCGTTCTCGGCATCGAAACCGCCGAGTTCGGCAAGCTTCTCGATCCGCTCACTGCGACGCAGCACGTTTCGATGCTGGTTCAGTCCGGCGGGCTTCGTCTTCAGGCTTCGATGCAGGCTCATGGTCCGCTCCGTAGTACGTCTTTTGTCACCCGTCCCAGCGGACGAGATACCGATCCTCCAGACTCGATGTCCCCCCGGATTCCTTCCAACGGAGTCCGATGGCCCCGAGCCGGTCATCGAGCACCCTGCAGGCCTCTTCGGTTCGGGACGTGGTCACCACCCCCGGGAGGGCAATGACACGAGCCAGTCCAGCATTGTCACGTGGAATGACCCAGGTTTCAAGTCCAAGTTCTCGACAGAATCGAGCCAGCCTCAGAGCCCCCTCCAGACGGGTTTCCGCCAGGACGAAGTAGAAGAGGCCTTCCTGACGAGGGTCCCCGACCAGAGACTCCTTCGTCACGACGGCCGGGACCGGATCGCCCGCTGGCACCCCTGCGGACGGAGCTGGATCCAGAACCGGATCCTCGAGCACGGGCTGGAAGATGACCGACTCCAGTTCGGCGCGAGCCTGCAACTCTCCCTGGCGAAAGGCAATCATCCAGGTCACCACGACCAGAACCATGACCACCGCAATGCTGACCAGGAGATGTCCTGCGGTCACCCGCATGCTCCGCCCGGGCTCCCAAGCGGGTGCGCCCTGCCTTTGTGGGCGAGACGGATCAACATCCCCCTGTTCGGTCTTGAACAGTTCAAGGAGCGCCGGTTTCGACTGTCTTCGTCCCATTGCTCCTCCTACGGTCCCGTGGCGATGACACTGGCGAACGCCAGACCGGCGGTATGGGTGATGCTCACACTCCAAGCCCTCACGCCCAGTTTCCGGGCCCGCTCGGCTGCGACACCGGCGACGCACAGCTCCGGGCGGCCGGATGCGGTCCGCACGACATCGATGTCGGTCCAGGCCACCCCCTGCCCCCACCCGGTGCCGANCACCTTGAAGACCGCCTCCTTGCATGCGAATCGGGCGGCGTAGCGCTCGGCACGACCCGACCCCGCGGATTCCGCATAAGTCTGCTCGCCCTCGGTGAACACCCGGGCCGTGAATCGGTCGCCGTGCGACTCGAGCATCTCCTGGATGCGGGAGACCTCCACGAGATCGACACCATGAAGCATGATCGGCATGCGGTCATTCTACCGTCGGAACGGCTGCTCACCATCCGACGGCTCAAGGACCGGCCGCGTCCCAGNCCGCACACGTCCTCTGCAATGCCGACAGCGGATCGGAGAGGTGGCGAAGATCAACCACGAGGTGCGAAAGCGGCGAGAGCGATACCGCAACCTTGTACGACACCAGATCGAGACGTCCCAGGCCAAGCTCCACCCGCTGGCCAGTCTGATCGAGATCGGCCAAACGAACCGATGAGAGACGGGCTCCCACCTGCGAGACGACTTCGGCCGGATCGGCGCCGGCGGCGAGCAACGCGACGGGATCGACTCCGATCCCGTGGGTCGCCTCGGAGCCGAGCGCTGCGGCCGCATGGTCCGCAATCGGCACCGCGAGCCGTGCGGCATAGTCCTGAACGGCACGATGCATCTCGCCGCCGGTCTCCGGATCGGGCAACCACAGCGACACGGTGCACCGTTGCAGTCCCGCGGCGAGGTCGAGCACCGAACGGGTCGCATCCATGGCACGCTGCTGGACCGCGGAATCCGACCACGCGTGCATCGGTATCCAGAAGTCGAGCCCCGCAAGCTTCTGGTTGCCCCGCCGAATGCAGGCCAGCAGATCACGTCGCGCGGATTCCCCCAACTCCGAGGGCCGAGTGCCCGGCGCACGGGCGTCCAACTGGACACCACGACAGCCCTGGTCCCGGATCCGGTCGATGGCGGCCCGGGGCGGCAATCCCAAGGCGGAAACGGTGGGAGCCAACAGCATGTCTCGAGCGTCCAACATGGATACGCAACGAGGCTACCATGAGGACATGAAGGATGCCCTTCGAGAGTTCGACGTGCAACTGNCGGACGGGCCCCTGTCGGTGCTTCCTCCACCACCGGCCGCGGGCGGAGGAATCTGCACCTTCACCGGTGTCACCCGACCCGAGTCGCATCCCGAGCACGGGCCGCTGCGATCGCTCGAATACGAAGCCTACCGGCCGATGGCCCGCAGAATGATGGTCGAACTGGCCTCGTCCGCGGCCGACCGATGGCCATGCCACCGCATCATCCTGCACCATTCCGTCGGAACGGTTCGGGTTGGCGAGCGAAGTGTCTTCATCGGCGTCGACTGCGATCACCGATCGGATGCGTTCGAAGCCTGTCGCTGGCTCATCGACACGCTGAAGGAACGGCTGCCGATCTGGAAACGTGAGCATTGGGAAGGCGGTTCGACCTGGGTCGAGGGTGAATGCGTCGCCGCCGGTGCTTCATGATCGGACGCTACCTGCTTTCCATCACGACCTGGAGCACGACCGCACTGTGGATCGCCTCCATGCTGGCCGCGGCCGCGGCCGCGATCGGCGTCTTCTCGGTGCTGCCGGAGCTCGAACCGATCCTGCCCGGCTACCGCGGCGTGGCTGTCGCTTCGCACGGACGACTGGCCTCGGGGCTGGTCACCGAACCGATCTTCACCGCGACGGACATGTGTCAGGTGGCCCTTTCCTCGGTACTGCTCGCGAGCATCGGNATCCACTGGTGGAAACGCATCGGAGCCGAACACCCGTTCGCCCGCTGGACATGGACCGCAACGGGGCTGCTCGCCTCGGGATGCTTCTGGTACCGGATGCTTGCGGTCATGCCCGACCTGAACCGGGCCATGCAGCGATACCACACCGCCGCACGATCCGGAGACGAGGCGGAGACCGCCCTGGCCTTCAAGGCGTTCGATGCGATGCATCCGATCGCGTCGACCCTCATGGAGAGCACACTGGTTCTTGTCCTGCTGGGCCTGGGAGCATTGGCGGTCATGTACACCCGGCCGAACCGACCGGATCTCCGGCCGTGACCGTGCCCGCGGCACAACCGGGCGCCACNTCGAAGAAGGGATTCAAACTTCCCGAGGTCGGAACGTCTGAAGTCCGCCGCGCCGCTCGCATCTTCGATGCGCTGTCGAAGGCCTACCCCGATGCCCACTGCGAACTGAACTACTCGTCACCCGCCGAACTGCTGATCGCGACCATTCTCTCGGCCCAGGCCACGGACGTCGGAGTGAACAAGGCCACTCCCGGCCTGTTCGCCGCCTTCCCCACTCCGGGCGACTACGCCCGGGCGACCCCGGGCGACATCGAGCCATTCATCTCGAGCATCGGCCTCTTTCGCAACAAGGCCAAGTCCATTCACCAGACCATGGAGCGCATCCACACCCGGCATGACGACGAGGTCCCCAGAACGATGGANGAATTGCTGGAACTCCGGGGGGTCGCGCGGAAGACGGCGAATGTCGTGCTGGGCAATGCGTTCGACATCAACCTCGGAGTGGTCGTCGACACGCACGTATCGCGACTGAGTCGCCGATTCGATCTCTCCCGTGGCAGTACGCCGCTGGCCATCGAACGGGACCTCATGGCCCTTTTCCCACGGCGCAAATGGACNCTTCTGAGCCACCTGCTGATCTTCCATGGACGCAAGATCTGCAAGGCCCGCGGGGGATCGTGTGCGGAAGATCCCATCTGCCGTCGATGGGGCCACTGCATCGATTCGTGAGTCAGAACTCCTCGGACACCACGCCGAAACCACCACCGCCGCTGACATAGGCGATCCCGCCTCCCAGCAGCAGCGGCTCGAGGAAGAAGACGGGGCCGTCCAGCCGTACGGAGAGTTTCGTCATGCCGTCCAGCGGACCGACACCGGCCTCGAGCCGATCCTCCGGCGACATGGTGTCCCATTCCGGTGGAAGCGAGAGGCCTTCGGCTGGCAGTCGAACCATGATGATTCCGCGATCATGTCCCAGCCAGATGACGCCGTCTGCCGCCACCACGCAATGGAAGCGGCCGTCCCGGGGGGCCACCAGGCGGTCGACTCCGACCGGGGTCTCGACTTCGATCTCACGCCCGTCGCCGACGATGCGGAAGGTCCAGTCGAGCATCACCGCCTCACGCGACGGGTCCGTGAACTCGATGACGTCGGTCGATACCTGGGCCGAGGTTTCCTGACCGATCCGGTACATCCACATTCCACGGTCGGAATCCGCCAGCAGATTGCGGCCGTCCGAGACGGCACGCTGCAGACCGGCGGGTTCGGGGTGATACATGGAAAATGAACGTCGTTGTGCCTCCAGGCCGTCGGTCAGACGCCATGTGCCCCGACCGAACGTACCCGACACGACCAGCTGATCCTCGTCCAGCACCATGGCGTCGTAGGCGCCCAGGATGTCGACCTCCTCCTCCAGCGCNAGGCCCTCGGCCCCCATGCGATAGATGCGAACCCCCAGGTCCGACGTGACCACCAGCCGATCCGCATGCTGCCGCACACTCCGAGTCGATCCGGGCATCGGAATGGTCCAGACATCCGTATCCAGTTCGCGAAGATCGTCCCCCAGTACGCCCACGAGCGAGCCGTTCAGCTCGTTGCGGACGAACACATGGCGGCGAGCATCCCCCACCGGCATGTCGCGCAATGCAACCAGCATGTTGGCCGAACCCACAAAATCGTCGTCGGCCACCATGTGGATCCGACGATCAAGGCAGTACACAAGCCCTGCGGAGGACTCGTCGACCGACGTGACCACGCCGTCAACCTCGACGAGCTGATGCCCCGTGTCGAAATCCACCACGCCCCCGTCACCGTAGACCAGGCGTGATCCGTCGATGACCACGATGCCCCGAGGCCGTATGCCCAGGGAAGCCGAGGTGCGGGTGTCCTCGAGCCAGGGCCGCCTCGGATCGTCGAGGGTGAGCCGGACGACGCCGCTCTCCTCCAGCACGATCAGCATTTCATCACCATCGCGGACCACGTCGATCGCGGGCCCGGAGGTCCCCGCGGTGGCCAGCGACTCACGGTACGAGATCCGCCCGGTTCGGGCATCGATGACCAGCAGGTCCGTGCCCATCAGCTGGTACCAGACCCCGTCGTCCACCAGCATGCGATAATGGGTGCCACCACTCCGGTGCTTCACGGTCAACTGCTCGGTGCGGGGACGAGGCGACTTGGCCGGCTTGTAGGTCTCGATGCAGCCCGAGAGCCCCAGAACCAGCGAAACCAGTAGAGTCACCCGGACAGGATGTGGTATGAAGTGCATGAGGAAGAGCATACTCTCGACATCGCCCAGAGACTTGGATTCCATGCCCGACCGCCTCGACCATCTTCGCCATCGCATCGAACACGCCCCCAGCGACCCCGATGCGCTGACCCAGCTGGGAAGCCTCTACCTCGAGCAGGGGCGATTCGAGGAGGCGGATGCCCTGCTGAGCCTGGCTCTGGAGATCGATCCCGGCTGGTACCCCGCTTCGATTTCGCTTGCCGTCTGCCGCCACTCGACCCGTGACCGGGACGGAGCCATGCAGATCCTGACCGCGGCGGCCGAGGAGGCACGGCGGAACGAGGACTCGGAAGCCTTCGATCTGGTTCGGGACACCATGGAATCCATCTCGAGACATGACTGAATCGAACACGCCAGAATCCGACCGGCTGCGAACGATGGCCATGCGTTGGCTCCATCGCACCGATCGCTCACGCCGCCACNTCGAGCAGCGGCTNCTCGAACGTGGAGGGAATCCGGACGACGTCGCGGCCCTGCTCGACGAGTTCACCGAACGCGGCTGGATCGACGATCGCCGCTGCGCCGAGGCCATGCGTACACGCTGGTGTCGCACGGCTCCGATGGCTCCCGACGCCGTCGCCGCACGGCTGGAGGCCGAGGGAATCGAGGCCGATCTGGCACGCGAAGTCGCGTGGCAAGGCGATGACGCGCCGATCGAACTTGCCATGCAGCTTGCCAAGGAGCGGCTTCCCCGGCTGGCCGCCCTGNCGCCCGAGACCCAGGCCAGACGGCTCCTTTCGCTGCTCGGTCGCCGTGGATTCCAGGAGGACGTCGCACTCGAGGCCGTCGAGCGACTGTCGATCCTTCCGAAGTGAAGAGCGGCGTCCGAGCGAGTAGGCTGCACCAGATCAGACCATGACCGACACCCCCGACAAGATGATTCCGCTCGAGATCGAACCGCAGGAGGNCCACGCGCTCCTGCAGTCCGACGACGACTTCCTTCTGCTCGACTGTCGAACGGCTCCCGAGCACGACATCGCCCGGATCGAACCCGCCACGCTCATTCCCCTCCAGGAGATGAGCATTCGGGCGGATGAACTCGAGCCATGGCGAAACCGCCCGATCGTCGTCTACTGCCATCATGGCTCCCGCTCGCTGATCATCACCCGTCTCCTTCGGCATCTGGGATTCNAAGACGTTCGTTCGATGAATGGCGGCATCGACCGATGGTCGACCGAAATCGATTCTTCGGTCCCTCTGTACTGAGACCACCATGCTGTCCAAACGACTCGTCACCGGCCCTCTGCTCGTCATCGCCCTGCTGGGACTTGCGTTCCTCAACGAGTACGTCGGCACCCTCGACTGGAAGACATCGTCGTCGATCTTCTGGCCGATGAGCAGCCTCGGCATCGAAACCGTTCCACCCGGTGCGATCCTCTTCCTGATCTGCTCGGTGGTCGTTGCGCTGGCCGCGAGGGAACTCGCCGCAGTGGCGACCGCCTGCACCGGACGAACGGATCTCCGCGGCATTTCGGGCCTCATCACCTGCTTCGGCATCCTGTCGCTCTACGCGGTGTGGCTGGGCGGACTGGGCAACGATCCCATGCTTGGAGTCGGCATGCTCGCGACCGTGCTCGCCGCTTGCTTCTTCGGCTCGCTCTGGCTGGCCAGCCGGGGCCAGCGGACCGAGGGGACGGTCCTGACTGCACTGACCACGACCGGATTCACCGTCTACCTCGGCGTCTTCCTCGGCTTCTTCATGCTGATCCAGATCGACCACTCGGTGTGGTGGATCATCGGCGTGATCGCCATCGTCAAGATGTGCGATACGGGCGCCTACTTCACCGGCTGCTCGATCGGCCGACACAAGATGATCCCGTGGCTGAGCCCCGGCAAGACCTGGGAAGGCCTGGCCGGGGGACTGCTCGCCGCCATGGGGACCGCCTGGGGGCTTTCGGCCCTGAGCGGATCCTGCCTGCCCGGAGAACCGCACATCACCGCCTGGATGGCACTGCTGATCGGCTTCGTGATCGGACTCTGCGGGCAGTGCGGGGATCTGGTCATGAGCCTGATGAAACGGGATGCCGGCCTCAAGGACAGTTCCGAGCTGCTGCCCGGACTCGGCGGCATGATGGACGTCCTCGACTCCCCGCTGTTCGTCGCACCCATTGCATGGTGGCTGCTGCAACTCACCTGAAGTGAATCTTCGCCGGTTCTGCAGTTGGCTTCGGGGATCTACTTGATACACTTGTGGATCAGGTTCTACTTAGGAGTCGCTGATGACCGCCATCGAAGATCTGCTGGCATTGCACTTGGTCGACAAACAGACCAGAGGCATTCGCTCTCGCGTCGAAAATGCCCAACTGTACTTTGATGCCCAGGAACGCAAGCTGGCCGAGCTCGCCTCCGAACGAAGCGACCTGGAACACCGATCGAAACTCGCCCAGGCGACCGTCGCCAACCTCGAGACCGAAGCCGGCAGCGTCGACGAACGGACCAACAAGCTCCGCGAGGAACTCAAGAACTCCTCCACCACGAAGCAGTACAACGCCATCCTCGAGGAGATCAACAACCTCAAGGAATCCAAGGGGCAGCTGGACGATCGTGCGCTGGCCGAGCTGGAGTCGGCCGAAGGGCTCACCAGGGACATCAGCGGCATCGACGAACGCATCGTGGAGCGTACCAAGGTGCGCGACGCGGCCAGGGTCGAACTCGACGAACGATCCGCCGAGGTCGCGGACCAGCTCTCCAAACTCGAGGCGGAACGGGCCAAGAAGGCGTCCGTGGTGAGCGAGGACGCCCTGGCCATCTTCGACCAGGCCGCCGACGACTTCGACGGGGACTCGATGGCCCCTCTCAAGGAGATCGATCGCCGGCGACTGGAATACGCCTGCAGCTGCTGCAACTTCTCGCTGCCGTTCAATCTCGTCAACACCATCATGGGTGACGGCAACGTCGTCGAAGTGTGCCAGGAGTGCCTGCGCATCCTCTACGCGACCGAGGAACTCCGCGGAGCCCTGGTCAAGAAGTAGCGACTACTTCTCTTCGAAAAGGGAACTCTGGTTGGGGCCCGGCTGGGTCCGCGCCTGGAGCTGCGTGACCTCGTCCGCCAGATCGTCCAGATCGCGGAATGCGTAGTATTCGCTTGCGTAGCGGATGTAGGCGATCTGATCGATCTCACGCAGGCGGGCCGCAACGCGTCGGCCGATTTCGACGCTGGGCACCTCACGGTCGAAATCGCGATGGAGCTCGGCCTCCACCCCTTCGCACACCGCTTCCTTGGCATCTTCGGAGACGGGGCGCTTTCCGCAGGCGGCCACGATTCCGCTCATGACGTTGGCACGATTGAAAATGACGCGCGATCCGTCCTTCTTGACCACCATCAGCCGGTCCGAGGAGCGGACCTGCTCGTAGGTGGTGAATCGCATCCCGCACTTGAGGCATTCGCGGCGGCGACGGATCACCGCTCCGCCGTCCGACGAGCGACTGTCGATCACCTTGTCCTTGTCAACGCCGCACCGTGGACAGAGCACCGGCACACCTCCTGTACGCCTGAAGGTGCAGTCTCGCACGAGCGGGCCGACTTTGCAATGATCGACGCCCGGNCGTTCCCGGGATATCCTGCGTCCCACACCCCAACNTCCCCCCCTTGNTGATCGAAGGGCCCCATGCCACGCATCGNACTACCNGACGGAACCACGAAGGACTTCGACCACCCGGTGACCCCGGCCGAGGTCGCAGCCGACATCGGCCCCGGCCTGGCCAAGGCGGCCATTGCCGCGAAGATCGACGGAACGCTGTCGGATCTCACGTGCCCGATCGCCCACGACGCCTCCCTCGAACTGCTGACGGCACCCCGCAAGAAGCAGGAGCCGGACCCCGACGCACTGCTGATGCTTCGGCACAGTGCAGCGCACGTCATGGCGGAGGCGATCCAACGCGTCATTCCGGAAGTGCAGCTGGTGTACGGTCCCCCGCTGGAGCACGGCTTCTACTACGACATGGCCGTCCCCGAGGATCGGCCGATCCGTGAAGAGGACTTCGAGGCGATCGAACGGGAGATGAAGTCGATCATCGACGAGGATCGCCCGTTCACCCGCTACGAACTGGCCCACGACGCGGGAATGGAAAAACTCGAGTCCGAGGGAAGCAAGTACAAGATCGACAATGCCCAGCGTGCGCTGGATGCAGGCTCGACCTCGCTGAGCTGGTACGCAACCGGAACCCCCGGAACCGACTGGGAGGATCTGTGCCGAGGGCCGCATGTCCCCTCCACCGGACGGATCGGTGCGTGGAAGGTGATGTCCGTCGCCTCCAGCTACTGGCACGGTGACGCGGAATCGGATCGTCTGACCCGGGTCTACGGCACGGCATTCTTCGACGAGGCCGGATTGAAGAAGCACCTCGAACAGCTCGAAGAGGCCCGCCGCAGGGATCACCGGGTCCTCGGCCGCCAGCTCAAACTCTACGCCATCGACGAGATGGTCGGATCCGGACTGGTTCTCTGGACCCCCCGGGGCGCCGTGATCCGGGATGCCCTGCAGTCCTTCATCCGGACGGAGCTTCGCCGACAGGGATACCACGAGGTCTTCACNCCCCACATCGGAAAGCTCGACCTCTACCGAACCTCCGGCCACTATCCGTACTACCAGGAAAGTCAGTACCCNCCCCTGATCGACAGCGACCAGNTGCGGCGACTCTCCGACGAGGGCTGCTCGTGCGCCGAACTCTCCAACCGGATGCAGGATGGCGAGATCGAAGGCTATCTCCTTCGTCCGATGAACTGCCCCCACCACATCCGCATCTACGCCAGCGAGGCTCGGAGCTACCGTGATCTGCCCCTGCGACTCAACGAGTTCGGAACCGTCTACCGGTGGGAGCAGTCGGGCGAGATCGGCGGCATGACCCGAGTCCGGGGCTTCACCCAGGACGACGCCCATCTCTTCGTGACGGAGGACCAGGTGGCAGACGAAGTCGCGGGCTGCCTCGAGATCGTCAAGATCATCTTCGCCGCCCTCGACATGACCGACTATCGGGTCCGAGTGGGCCTCCGGGATCCGGACAGCACCAAGTACGTCGGCGACCCCGCNAANTGGGACAAGGCCGAANANGCCCTGCCGNGANGNCGCNNNGNCNCTCGGCGTNCCCTTCNCCGAAGANNCNGGNGANGCCGCCTTCTACGGCCCGAAGATCGACTTCGTGGTTCGGGACGTCATCGGCCGCGAATGGCAGCTCGGNACCATCCAGGTGGACTACAACCTGCCGGAACGATTCGATCTCACCTACATCGGACCGGACAACCGGCCTCACCNGCCGGTCATGATCCACCGGGCCCCCTTTGGTTCCTGGGAACGCTTCATCGGCGTGCTGATCGAGCACTTTGCGGGAGCCTTCCCCACCTGGCTGGCGCCCGAACAGGTCCGCGTGCTGCCCGTTTCCGAGAAGACTTCGGACTACGCCACCATGGTCCATCAGCGTCTGCGGGCTCTGGGCGTTCGTGCCGAACTGGATGACTCGAACGAACGACTGCAGGCCCGCATTCGAACCGCCGCCGAGATGAAGATCCCCTACCTCTTCATCGTGGGGCCGCGGGATCAGGAGNAGCGGGCCGTGAGCGTCCGCGCCCACGGCATCCAGAAGGATCTCGGTGCCGCACCACTGGACACCCTGCTCGACACGCTCGAGACCGAAATCGGCACTCGCGGGGAACGGACCGTCACCGGGGAGCTGTTCGGGACCGTGGAGTGACCGCCACGGGATTTCCATTCCGTTCTTGCCGTGCACCCCTGCGTGGTGGTAGTCTGNCGNACATCCCGCATCGAGGACGTGTCGAAGCACGTCCCGGGACGACANGAGCAGGAACGCCACGGATGATCGATCACCACGACACCATCGACACGGCCGCACGTGTGCTCGATGACATCGTCCGACAGTCGCTCCGGCCCGAAGCATGATCATGTCGACGGCCACCCCTGCCTACCGCTCAACAGCACAGCAACGAGCCACCANGCGACGAGCCCGTTCGCATCGCCCGGGACGGTCCCCGTCGATGCGAAATNTGTTCGCCGCCTGAGAGGAGCCTTCGCCATCGCACGTCGACGCTACTTCCGTCCGCAGGACGCCGTCCGGAATCTTCCTCGTACCAACGAGCACATCCGGAAATCCCCGGTTCGCCTCATCGATGAAAACGAGAACATGATCGGGATCGTCAAGACCGAGGATGCCCTCGCCCGCGCCCGCGAGGTGGATCTGGATCTCGTCGAAGTGTCTCCCGACAGCGATCCGCCCGTGTGCCGGATCCTCGACTTCGGAAAGTATCGCTACGAGCAGTCCAAGAAGGAGAAGGCCAACCGAGCCCGCTCCAAGACGGCGGAGATGAAGGAAGTCCGTCTCGGGCGATCGATGAAGATCGATCCCCACGACATCGAGATCCGACTGAATCAGGCGAGAAAGTTCCTCATGGAGGGACACAAGGTCCAGATCGTCCAGAACTTCCGGGGTCGTGAGATGCTGCATCGCGAACGCGGCCACGAGCGAATGAAGCACGTCACCGAGACCCTCGAGGACATCAGCAAGGTCGAGACACCGGCACGCATGGCCGGCCGTCGCATGACCATGATCCTGGCCCCCGACAAGTCGAAGATCTCCCGGGTGAAGCAGCAGGNGGCGGCCCAGAAACCGGCCGATGAACCCGCACCGGTCGTCGAGGAATCCGCCATCGACCCCGGCACCGAACAGGGCGACTCCTCCAACGAGTGACCGCATCCGGAGAGGGCTGGCCATGGCACGCATCGGAGTGGTTTCGGACGTCCACGGAAATGCGAACGCGTTCATGGCCGTACTTAACCAGCTCGGTCGCCTGGGCGTCGACGAGCTCTACTGCCTCGGTGACATCGTGGGCTACGGTCCCGCACCGGCCCGCTGCCTGGATCTCGCACTGACCTACTGCGACCTGCTCGTGCGTGGCAATCACGACGAAGCCGTCTTCATGGAGGANGCCCAGAGCAGGTTCAATCCCATTGCGTGGGCGGCCATCGAATGGACGAAGCAGCAGCTGTCCCCCCGGGACATCGACGTGCTTCTTCACATGAAACCGATGGAAATCACCCCCCGCGGCATCACCTGCGCCCACGACACCCCGGTCCAACACGAGACGGCATACGTGCTCGATCTGCTGACCGCATCCGAAGCCCTGAGCGCCCTGCGGACCCCGATCGGTCTGGTGGGACATACCCACGTCCCCCGGGTCTTCACCGTTGCGATGGACATCGTTGCGGAGGACTTCTGTCCTCCCGAAGCGATTCAGGTGCACGTCCCCACATCCGGCCAGCCCATTCCGCTCCCCCCGGATCACCTCTGCCTCTGCAACCCCGGAGCGGTCGGACAGCCCCGGGACAATGATCCCCGTGCCAGTTGCGCGCTGCTGGACACCNAAGCGGGCACATTCACGGTGCACCGGGTCGAGTACGACATCGACCAGACCAGAACTGACACCATCGAGGCGGGCCTNCCGGCGGTTCTCGGGGAACGACTCTCGCAGGGAGTCTAGAGCTCCCGCTTGGCCCACCCTCCGTGGACGAAGCGGCCCAGGAAGAGCATCGATCGCACGACCAGTTCCCCGCAGAGGGCGATCCAGATGCCGANCAGNCCCATNTCGAGNTNGACCCCGAACAACCAGGCGGCCGGCAGGCGGACGAGGTAGCTGGAACAGGTCGTGATGATGAAGACCCAGGTCGTATCCCCGACGCCGCGCAGGGCCTGGCGGGTGACCATCGANATCGCGAAGAACACCTGGGTCACGCCGCAGATGATCANCAGCTTGGGCACCGTCTCCATGTAGACCGGTTCGTCGCTGATCACGGACGTCAGTGCGGAACCGAAGAAGGTGAAGACCAGCCCCATCAGCCCCATGATGACCACGCCGATGCCCACACAGGTCCAGACCGCCTTGCGGGCCATGGCGANATTCCCGGCCCCGNGGAACTGACCGGCGATGGCCCCCGCCGCGATACCGATGGCGAATCCGGGCATGAAGCTGAACGCCTCCCACTGNACGGCGATGATGTGGGCTCCCTGGAGTCCCTGGCCGGCCTCGCTCAACTCNGTCGANCCCTCGGACGATGCGGCCTGGACATCGCGGGCGATCTGGGTCGAGGCGACTTCGCCGATGAACCAGAGCACCACCAGGTTTGCCATCCACATCGACAGGCCTTCGAAGAAGTTCGGAATGCCGATCCGCACGACCCGCCAGGCCATCTTCGACTGCAGGACCAGCCGGTGCCACTGCAACCGGAGGTCCTTGATCCCCCGGGACAGCGCCAGCACGGTCAACAGGGCGCCGCATGCGAAGCTGNCCGTGGAACCCCATGCGATGCCGGCGACATGCATGTCGAGCCCCAAAGGGCTGGTCACCCCTTCGAATCCGAGCCAGGCCAGATCGGCCCCGGACAGCAGCCATGAGCAGGCCACGTTCACCACATTGACGAGGACCGCGATGACCGACGGGACGAGGGATTCCCCCGCCCCGTGCATGCACATGCCGCCGACCATCATGATCCCGAAGAACGGAAGACCGCAGGCGATGATCCGGACGTACTGGATGCAGTAGATGCGTGCCTGCTGCTGTTCATCGAGCAGCGCAAGATCAGCCAGCAGCGGCGCGAGGAACCACATGGCGGCGCCGAACAACATCCCCCAGGCGAAGCTGATGGTGAGGGCCTGCCCCAGTGCCGAGTGGGACTGCTCGGAATCGCCGGATCCCATCGCCCGGGCGATCAGCGCTTGCCCACCGATTCCGATGCCGGCCATGGCGATGCCGATCAACCAACCGACATACGATCCCACCCCGAGACCGTCCAGACTCGCAACCACGATGGCCTCGGGAAGAGCACCCGCAAGGATCTTGTCGAAGAGCCCGACCAGGGCGGCCATGAACTGCTGGACAAGGGCCGGCATGGCGATGATCCAGATCATCACCGGCAGCGACTTGCCTACGAGACGTCCGGAGCGAATCCGACCGTCCTTCTGATTGTCCTGGGAAGTATTGCTGGACACGGGTTGCACAGGGTAGCGAAGCGCGAAGCGTCAGGAGTCGGCGGAGTCGACCGCATCCCCATCGGACTCCGACCAGGTACGCCGCTGTGTCTCGGGAANCAGTCCCGCGGGGGAGGACGGCTTCTCCCTCGCCTGGTGCAGCCAGAATGCAATGTATTCGAACCAGACCTTGTCCCGTTCGAAGGTCGGGTACAGGTACTCCTGCTGGGAGGCGAACGCTAGAGACGGCTTGGCCAGTTCGTCGTACCACCGTGCCCACGCCACGCGGTCCGTCCCCCAGGCCTCACCGGTCAGAAGCGACAACGCCTCCGCGGCATTCAGATTCACGGACAGTCGGCGATCATCCAACGCCACCAGCAACGCCTGGAAGACGTTGTCTTCGGGATACTGCCCCAGTGCGGTGGCCACGGCCGCCTTGACTTCACCATCGTCATCCGCGGTGGTGACGACCTTGATCATCGGACCGATGACGGCCGGGTTGTGCAGACGCTGCAGGGCCTTGGCCGCCGTCCAACGTACATTCTGGCTCTTGGTGACTTCGGCATCGAGCCAGGGAACGATCAGCATCGCGTCCTCGGGAGACCCGTGCCGTCCCAGGGCGGTGATGGCCGCGGCACGTACCAGCGGATCGGTCTCGTTCTCCACGTAGTCGCGGTACATGTCGAGATAGATGTCCGCCCCTCCGAAGGGGGCATTGGCCAGAAGGACCACACCCTCGCGGCGAAGGTCCGGATTGTAGGGATCCAGNGCCTCCAGGGCCGCTTGCCGAGGCGTCTTGGGGGTGAAGACTTCGCCGAGATCCCTGAAATCGTCCGTGACGCATCCGCCGCTGAGAACGGCAGCGGTGAACAGCACGGGCACGGTGGGACGGCACCTCATGCGGGCAGTATACGCGCTTGGAACGGATCGCTCGAAATCAGTCCTCATCCGCCACCGGCTGGTAGGCCTTGATGACGTCTGCCTGCACATTCGGAGGCGTGTTCTCGTCGTGCGAATACTCCATCGAGTAACTGCCGGCCCCGGCGGTGATCGACTTGAGCTGATTGGAGTAGCTCATCACCTCCGAAAGCGGGGCCTCGGCGTACATCACGGCCTGATTGCCGGGAAGCACATCGGTGCNCTGAATACGGGCCNGCCGGCCGGCGAGATCGGATGAGATGTCGCCGATCATGTCCGACGGAACGGTGATCTCCATCTTGACGAAGGGTTCCAGCAGCACGGGGTTCGCCTTGCTGACCGCGTCCACGAACGCCTTCTTTCCGGCGGTCACGAAGGCGATCTCCTTGGAATCCACCGGATGGTGCTTTCCGTCGTAGACGGCAACTCGGACGTTCTGCAGCGGATAGCCCGCAACGGCTCCGGATTCCATGACCTGGCGAACGCCCTTCTCGATTGCGGGCAGGAACTGCTTGGGCACACTGCCACCGAAGGTCTCGTCGGCGAACACCAGTCCGTTGACCATCTCTTCATCTTCGAGCCCGGCCGGCTCCACACGAAGATAGACCTCGCCGAACTGCCCGGACCCACCGGTCTGCTTCTTGTGTCGGTGGTGCCCTTCCGCCTTGCCGGAAATCGTCTCCTTGTAGGCCACCTTGGGCGGACGGGTGTCGATGCCCACTCCGTACCGATCCTCGAGCATCTTGAGCTTGGTGCGAAGGTGGAGTTCACCAAGTCCACGCAGGACCGTTTCGTGCGTGGCCGCGATCCGCTCCATCTCCAGGGTCTGATCCTCGGCGATCATCTTGGAAATGGCCTCACTCAGCTTCCCTTCCGCCCCCTTGGAGGTGACCTCGATGGCGAGGCCGAACATGGGCTTGGGCTGGGGAATGGTCTTCATGACCGGCGAGTCGCCCGATTCGCCATGCAGAATGCTGCCGTAATGCAGTTCGTCGATCTTCGAGACGACGCCGATGTCGCCGGCGATGATCGAATCCAGGTCGGAGGATTCCCGCCCCTGCATCTTCATGACGTTCGAGACCCGAACCGGCTTTCGTTCGTCGTCGAGACGGGGACTGTCGCCGCCGTCGAGGACGCCCTGGCGGACCCGGATGTATCCCAACTTGCCGACGAACGGATCGGATGCGACCTTGAACACATGGGCCAGCAGGCTGTCACCTGCCTTCTGGGACGCCTTGAGCTCCTCCCGAGCCTCGCCCACCCCGCGGGCAAACACGGCCCGGCTTCCGTCCACCGGACTGGGGAACAGTTCCGCGACCTGATCGAGCAGTTCGGATACGCCTACCCCCTCCCGTGCGCTGGTGAACATCACGGGGATCAGATGCCGATCGATCATCGCCTGCTTGAACGGGGCGAGAAGCGAGCTGCCGTCGACTTCGCCCTGCTCGAGATACTGCTCCATGAGCTCTTCGTCGGTCTCCACGACCTGGTCCACGATCGCCGTGTGGAAATCGGACATGTCGCCGAGATCGCATTCACCGTCACCGGAAAGGAAACAGCGTGCGACGGCGGTGCCGCCACCGGAGGGAACATTGATCGGCACGCAGGTGCTGCCGAAGGCCTCCTGGATCGACTTCAGTATTTCCGCCGGGTCGCCATTGTCGATCTTGTTGATCACGATGGCCGTGGGCACACCGTGTTCGGCCGAACGGGCCATGGCACGGCGGGTAATGGGCTGGATGCCGGCCCCCGCGTCGACCACGACCACCACGGTCTCCACCGCTGCGATCGCCCCGATGGACTTGCCGAAGAAGTCGGCCCGACCGGGCGTATCGATCACATTGAGGTGACATCCTGCGTGATCGAGATGCGCCAGGGCACTGTCGACGCTGTGATGCAGTTCCTTCTCGAGATCATCGAAGTCGCACACCGTGGTTCCGTCTTCGACCCGCCCCGGACGGGGAACTTTCTTGTCCTCGACCAGCATGGCCTCGGCCAACGTGGTCTTACCGGAGCCGGAGGCTCCGAGGAGAGCGATATTGCGAATTTGATCGGTGGCGTACTTGGGCATTTCTTCCCTTTCTCGTTCCTGTACCGCCCCTTCTTCCCGAGGGCTGGATGGCAATACAATAATGGATGCAGGAGGCCCACTCTAGGCCGCGAGCATCCGATGAGCCGTCATTTCCCATGATTGACCCACTCCTACACATCGTGCTTCTGGCACCACAGATCCCCAACAACACCGGAAACATCGGTCGCACCGCGGTGGCCGCAGGCTGCGTCCTGCATCTGATTCATCCTCTGGGATTCGAACTGAGCGAAAAAGCCCGCAGACGGGCCGGACTGGACTACTGGGAGCACCTGCACTGGCGTGAGCATGCCTCCTGGGACGATTTCCTGGAGCGGGAACGCCCCGGTCGCCTGTGGTTCTACACGACCAAGTCAACCACGCCGCACTGGGATGCGGAGTTCCACCGGGGCGACTACCTCCTCTTCGGACAGGAGACCGGTGGCGTCCCCGACCGAATCCACGAGGAGGTGGCCCGACGCTGGGGCCGCGAAAGCCGGGTGACCCTGCCGATGCAGGCCGAGGCTCGCAGCCTCAATCTGGCCACCTCGGTCTGCGTGGCGGTCTACGAGGGGATGCGTCAGCTTCAGTGAGGAAGCGGAAAGCGACTGCAGAGCGTTCGAACGTCTTCCCGCACCGCCCGGCCGATGGCTTCATCCCCCTGGGAGCCCATGACACGGTCGAGCAGTTCGGCGACTTCGACCATCGCCGCCTCGTCGAAGCCACGTGTCGTCAGAGCCGACGCTCCCAGCCGCAGACCACTGGTCACCATGGGCGGCCTTGGATCGTTGGGAATGCCGTTCTTGTTCGTGATGATGCCCGCAGCCTCCAACCACTGTTCCGCATCGGCACCGGTCAGGGCGGCATCGCGGGGCTGAAGATCCACGAGCATCAGATGATTGTCCGTACCGCCGCTGCACAGTCGATAGCCGCGCTCGACGAGGGCGGTGGCGAGTGAGCGAGCATTGGCGACCACCCGCCTTGCGTAGTCCTTGAAAGATGGGTCCAGGGCTTCCCCGAAGGCGATGGCCTTGGCGGCGATGACATGCATCAGCGGCCCTCCCTGCGAACCGGGGAACACCTTCCGGTCGATCAGCTTGGCCACGTCCTCGTCGTCGGTCATCACCAAACCCCCGCGCGGCCCGCGCAAGGTCTTGTGAGTCGTCGTGGTAACGACATGGGCGTGCGGGAACGGCGAGGGATGGACCCCGGCTGCGACGAGCCCCGCGATGTGCGCGATGTCCGCCATCAGCACCGCACCAACCTCGTCGGCAATGCGGCGGAACGCCTGGAAATCGATCGTGCGGGGATAGGCTGAATACCCGCAGATGATCATGTCGGGCTTCGTCTCCCGGGCGATGCGCCCGATTTCGTCGTAGTCCAGCAGCTCGGTCTCCGGATCGAGGTCGTACTCGACGATGTCGTAGAAGGTCCCCGAGAAGTTGGGCTTCAACCCGTGACTGAGGTGGCCACCCGACTTAATCGGCAGCGACAGGATCCGGTCACCCGGCTTGCACAGGGCCATGAAGGCGGCGACGTTGGCATTCGCTCCGCTGTGGGGCTGCACGTTCGCAAATCCGCATCCGAAGAGTTCCTTGGCCCGGTCACGGGCCAGATCCTCGACCTGATCGTGAAACTCGCACCCGCCGTAGTATCGCTTTCCGGGATAGCCTTCGGCGNACTTGTTGGTCATCCACGAACCCGCCGCGTGCATGACGGCACTGCTGACATGATTCTCGGAGGCAATGAGTTCGAGGGTCGTCTCCTGACGGACCGCCTCGTCGGCGAGNATGCGACCCACTTCCGGATCCTGCTGCTCGAGCAGCTTGAGGAGGTGCTGGGAGATCTCGTCGAGATTGTTCGTGGGATGGGATACCTGTGTCATGTNCACATGGTACCCCGGAACGTGGCGGAAACCACGCGGCGAAGGACCAGATACAATCCTTCCATGCTGGCTTGGCGCCGAATCCCGACACCGATCGGCGACTTCCTCCTGGGGTGTCGCAGTGATGGCACGCTGCTCTCGGCCTGGCCCGATCACGTGGGAACCCCCTGGCCCCCGCAGGCCGACCGGTCTCCAGCCTGCCTGCCGACGATCGCGACCGCCGTCTCCCGCTTCTTCGATGGCGTCGCCGACGCCCTCGACGGGCTCGAACTCGCCCTCCCCTCCGCCCCCCCGTTCTACCGGTCCTGCTGGGAGGCATGCCGTCGCATCCCGGCGGGATCGACGGCGACCTACGCCGAGTTGGCGACGATGGCCGGTCGTCACCGGGCGGCCCGGGCCGCGGGTAGCGCCATGCGGGCCAACCCCGTACCGGTCCTCATCCCGTGCCATCGCATCGTCGCATCCGGCCGGGGCACCGGTGGATTCGCGGGATGCACCGATCCCGACAGCACTGCACTTCGACTCAAGCATCGTCTGATTGCGTTCGAGCAGTCCGGAACTGCCTCTGCACGGCCCATGGACAAGGAGCATCGATCATGCGCGTGACAATCGTCGGAAGCGGATACGTCGGACTCGTCACCGGCACATGCCTNGCGAACACGGGCAACGAGGTGACGTGCCTGGATCTCGACGTCGACCGGATCGCCATGCTGCTGCGGGGCGAGTGTCCCATCTTCGAGCCGGGGCTGACCGAACTGATGAACCGGAACGCCGATGCCGGACGCCTGCACTTCACGGCCGACCGCGACGATGCGTACCGCGATGCGGAGGTCATCTTCATCTGCGTGGGAACACCCACCAGCCCCGACGGCACTTCGGACACGTCGGCGGTCGAGCATGTCGCCTGCGACATCGCCACGGCCCTGGACTCGCACCAGCCCGCCGACCATCCGCTGATCGTGGTCAAGTCGACCGTTCCCGTGGGCACCACCCGGCGGATCGGCGCCATCATCCGGGAACGCACCACCGCCCCCTGCTCGATCGCAGACAACCCGGAGTTCCTCAAGGAAGGCGATGCCATCAGCGACTTCCAGAAACCCGATCGGGTCGTCTGCGGCATCGAGGATGAGCACGGCCGTCGTTGCCTCGAAAAGCTCTACGCACCGTATGTGAACCAGGCGAACCCGTGCCTCTTCATGGACATTCCCTCGGCCGAGATGATCAAGTACGCGTCGAACGCGATGCTTGCCTGCCGGATCTCCTTCATCAACGAAATGGCCATTCTGTGCGATCGGTACGGGGCGGACATCAGCCAGGTGCGCGAAGGAATGTGCGCCGACCGCCGCATCGGTCGCGAATTCCTGAACGCCGGACTCGGCTACGGTGGATCGTGCTTTCCCAAGGACACNCTGGCCGTCATCGAGATGGGACGCAATGTCGACCGGCCCAGCCTGCTCAACGAGGCCGTCCACGATGTCAACCAGGCGCAACGACGCTGGTTCCTCGACACGATCCGCTCCACGATCGGGCCGGATCTGTCCGGCCAGCGGATCGGCATCTGGGGCCTGGCCTTCAAGCCCCGCACCGACGACATCCGTGAAGCCCCCGCATTGGACATCGTCCGGGGGCTGCTGGATGCCGGTGCAACCGTGATCGGCTACGACCCGGTGGCCATGGACAACGTGCGGAGGCTGNACATCCCCATGGAATTCGGACAGGACATGTACGAGACCGCATCCCAGGCGGATGCCCTTGTTGTCTGCACCGAATGGAGCGAGTTCCGATCACCGGACCTTGTCCGCCTGCGCGCCTGCATGAAATCGCCGCTGATTTTCGACGGACGCAACATGTGGGAACCGACGGACATGGCCACGATGGGCTTCGTCTACCGGTGCATCGGCCGCCCGTTTCTCGAACCGGCCGTCGTGAACAGCTGAGAACCGACAACGGAACCGCCTCGCCCGGAAATCCGTGCCTGCGGTTGCGGGGCATATCCGTGAGCCTTTACACTCCGAACCGAGCGTGTGGACCCGCTTCCGTACGCAGGGGAGACTGCCTTGGCAGCCGCTCCGATGACGAGGTGCGAGGCGTTCCCCATGGATATCCTCACAGATGTTGAAGTGATGTCGCGCATTCAGTTCGCGATGACCATCTCATTTCACTATCTGTTCCCACCCCTCACGATCGGCCTGGGCTTCCTGCTGGTGGCGATGGAATGGAAGTGGCTCCGCACCCGGGATCCCGTCTGGGAGCGCATCGCCCGCTTCTGGACCTCGATGTTCGCCATCAACTTCGCCCTCGGCGTGGCCACGGGCATCGTGATGGAGTTCGAGTTCGGAACCAACTGGTCGGAGTACTCCCGCTTCGTCGGCGACGTCTTCGGTTCGATGCTGGCCGCGGAGGGCCTGTGGGCCTTCTTCCTCGAATCCGGCTTCCTGGCCATCCTGGTCTTCGGATGGGACAAGGTGACTCCTCGATTCCACTTCTTCGCGACCTTGATGGTGTGCATGGGATCCACCTTCAGTTCGATCTGGATCATCATGGCCAACAGCTGGATGCAGACCCCGGCGGGCTTCGCGATCGAACCGATGATTCGCGACGGAGTGGAATGGATCGTCGAAGGCGAACCGATCTACCGTGCCGTGCTGACCGACTTCTTCGCAGCCCTGCTGAATCCGTCCTCGGCAAACCGCATCACCCACGTCTGGGTCGGGGCAGCGACCATGGGATCGTTCTTCGTGCTCTCGATCTCCGCCTACTGGATTCTNCGTGGGCGTCATCTGGCCGTCGCNACCAGATCNTTCGGCATGGCGCTGGTGCTCGCNGCCATCGGAACGATCGGCGCGATGCTCACCGGAGACGCCAACGCCCGCATGGTCGCAGTGCACCAGCCGGTGAAGCTGGCCGCNATGGAGGGCGTCTANGAAACCGAGGATTCACTNACNCCGATCACCNTCGTGGGAATTCCGGAGGATTCGGAATCCAGNCTNGCGATGGAGGTGGCGATTCCCGCCGGGCTGTCNGCCCTGGTCTACCGACGATTCCATGACGAGCAGGGACGCCCCCTCGCAGTGCCCGGTCTGGACTTCGCCCCACCGGAAGGCCGGCCCAAGACCACCTTTGTCTACGCTTCNTTCCACATCATGGTGGGNTGCGGNGTCCTGNTGCTGACCATCGTNGGCCTGGGNGTGTTCTTCTGGATACGCGGATCACTGTGGTCGCAACGGTGGCTGCTGGTGCTCTTCGTGCTGGGCGTNGCTCCTGCGACCGTTGCGAACCAGGTGGGGTGGTACACGGCNGAGACCGGTCGGCAACCNTGGATCGTGCATCCGGCCAGCCCGAGGGTCGANACGAANCTGGGAGTCATGAGTCCGCTCTGGCTCGTCAATCCCGACGCGCCGAAGGACCGGCAGGTGCGCCAGTGGACTCCCGGTGATCCCGCCGCCGGATACCGCGGCTGGCACTACCCCTACGGATGGCGGATCGCGACCACCGCCGACGGCGGCCACCGGCTGCTCCANGATCGGGACNCGCTGGCCGAAGACGAGACGATGGCCTACGACGGCACCCGTTCGATGCGGACCAGCGAGGGGGTCTCNAAATCCATCCGCAGCAACGCCGTGCTGTGGGCGTGCCTGATGTTCCTGCTGATCTACGCCCTGCTCAGTCTGCTCTGGGTGGTGGTGCTCAATCACAAGATCCATCGTGGCCCGGATGACGACATTCCCACCGACAGCACGGGCGGTGTNCTGGATGCCATGCGNCGGGCCATGGGAGAAATCACGTCCATGNCCGGACTGCGNAGGAGCAAGCACCGCTGATGGTTCTCGATCCCGCACCANTCTGCACCGCCCTGNTCGCAGTCGACGCCTCGACCGCGACGACGCTGCTGGCACCGGATTGGATGGCCCATGCCTGGTTCGCGATGATCTGCCTGCTGCTGACCGGCTACGCGGTGCTCGACGGATTCGATCTNGGCGTCGGCATCATCCACTTCGTCATCGGACGCACGGCACGCGAGCGGGGCGTCAACGCGAGCGTGATCGGACCGGTCTGGGACGGNAACGAGGTGTGGCTGGTGACCGTCGGCGGCGCAATGTTCGCCGCCTTTCCCCTCGCCTACGGAACCATCTTCAGNGCCTACATGGTCCAACTGATGGTCGTCCTGTTCTGCCTGATCCTCCGCGCCACGAGTCTCGAGTTCCGCTCCAAGGTCCAGCATCGGCTCCACGTGGCCCTCTGCGACGTGGTCTTCTGCCTGTCATCCCTCGTCGCCACCTTCGTGTTCGGCGTGGCGATCGGATCCCTGATGGTGGGCATCCCGATCGACCAGTCGGGCACCCTNGTCCTGCCCGGGGATCCGGAACCGGCGATGATGTCGGAGATCACCTTCGTGCTGGACGCGTTCACGATCTCCTCCGGATGTCTGGCGGTGCTGCTGTTCTCGCTGCACGGAGCCGTGTTCCTGAATCTCAAACTCTCCGGCTATCTGCTCAAGCGGGTGCGGGCAGCCATTCCGTTCTTCTACTGGACATGCATCGCCGGGCTGGTCGTCGCAACCTGGTTCGCATTCTCCACGATGGGCTCCGATCGACTGCTGCATCCGTATACGGTTGCCGCGGCGACCGCCAACCTGACCTGCATCCTGCTGATTCCACGCCTGATTCGCTCNCGCTCCGGATGGCCGGCCTTTGCGTGCAGCAGCGCGATGATCGCCACCTTCGTCTTCCTGTTCGGAGCCGCCATCCACCCCAATCTGGTCATCAGCAGCCTGAATGCGTCCTGGAACATCACGATCTTCGATGCCGCAAGCACCCGAGCCACCCTGCTCACGATGTCGGTGGTGGTCTTCTTCGCCGTACCGTTCATCCTGCTGTACACCGCGATCACGTACTGGACGTTCCGTGGGCGGATCTCCCTGCCGGAGGACNACACCGAGGAGACGACATCATGACCAACCGCGATGTCCACGAACCCGCCGGTCCGATTCGGCTGAAGCCGAGAAGCTTTCGCCGTGCAGTGCTGGGGTCCTTCGGCCTCTTCGCCGCCACGGGCGTCGTCTGGGCCGTCATCACCGCGATCGCACCGGGGTTCCACGCGTCGAGTTCCGACCCCCTCACCTACACCCTCACGGTCGGGACCGTGCTGCTTCTCTTCGGCGCCATGGTCACCGGACAGGTGCAGGCCATGCGCAACTGGTTCCAGTCGCTGGCCAGCGTCGACCATGTCAGCCGCCGACGCGTCCGCACCATCAGCCGGATCGCCATGGTCGTCGTGGTCATCGGAATCATCTGCGCAACCCTCATCTTCGTCTTCAACCAGTTCGTCTGGATGCCCGAAGTCAGGGAACTCACCGATTCCAAGTGAGAATCACCACCGCGCCCCCATCACGCACGCCACGCTCGTGGTCACGTCCCGATCGGGGCGGCTATGATGCAACAGTTCAAGGAGCATCGCCATGGCCAAGGCAATCGTCGACCCGAACGAACTGCGGAAGTTCGCGACCGATCTCAAGCGGTTCACTGAAGAACTGCACACGCAGATGAACGTGATCAACACCCGATGCCACACCCTGGGGCAGACCTGGAAGGACCAGGAGCACCGCAAATTCATGGATGAATTTGAACAGGCGATGCGTGTGCTGGCCCGGTTCCAGATCGCCACGAAGGAGCACATCCCCTTCCTGCTTCGCAAGGCACAACGGGCCGAGGACTATCTTCAGCAGCGGTAAGGGTGAACTTCCGGATCCCAGGATGCAACACCATGGCCGAACGGGCAAACGTCAAGTCCATCAACACCATCGCGGACTTCAGGGCCAGACTGAAGACCTACATCGACTCGGCCCGCACCACCATCTCCGAGGCCCACAGCGATGTCCTTCGTGTCCAACGCTGGATCGACGAGACCCAGACCCACCAGTGGTCGATGCGGCTCAAGAAGTGCCGGCAGCTCATGGCCAATGCCAAGAGCGACCTGGAGCGGGCGAAGATCAGTCGCCCCGATGCCCATCCGACGACCTTTGTCGACCAGCAGCGAGCCGTCCGCAAAGCCAAATCGAATCTCGAGGAATGCGAATACAAGATCAAGGCCATCAAGCGATGGTCGAGGGAGCTGGACCGGGAAGGCATGATCTTCAAGGGACACCTCAACCAGCTCGACCGTGCCGTCGAGGGGGATCTGAACCGTGCCGCCACCTGGCTGGCCAAGCTGGTCGAACATCTCGAGGCCTATTCCAGCAGTCCCCCACCCAAGCTTCCGGAACCGGAACACTCGCTCGAGGCGAAGCCGAGCCGCCGACGAGCGGGATCACCACAAGGAGATCCCCATGAGCCTTCCCTCGACGAGGTCGAAGCTCCAGAAGGAGACACGTGAACTGCTGGCACGCTGGGATCGGACCATCGAGGAGTGGAACGATCCCGTCAGCCGGCGACTCCAGGTCGAGTACCTCGATCAGCTGGAACGGGCCGTGACGCGCGCGAGCGAAGCGATGGATGCCATGAATGAGGTGATCTGTCGCGCCCAACGCGAGTGTGAATGAACGCTGCAGAACCGTATACTCGTACCCATCCCTCACATGGCAGATTTCCACATGCAGGACGATCGCTACCCGCACCAGCTCGCTGAACTCGTGGGGTCCCTTCGTTCACTGATCGAGCGGACCGCGGCGACGGAGCGGGAGGTGATCGAGACCTTCGAACAAAGCACCGCAGGATCGGATCGGCTCCGAACGACGCAGTTCGAGGAACTTTCCGACCAGACGGCAGCCAGGCTGGAGGAGCACATCCAACAGCACGAGAAGGCCGTCAGTTCGATCGACGTCCAGCGGACCGAACGGCTCGAACACGCCGCACGGCAGTACGAGGACCGCAGGGAGGAGATCGAAGCCGAGGCACTGCGGATGCGGAAGGAGGCCCGCGCCGGCCTGCAGGAGCAGGAGTGGCTCGCAGAAAGCGTGTTCGAGGCCGTCGGAAGCGAACCGCAGAAGCGACTGCAGCTCACCAACAAGGAGTTGGAACTCGCCGAGCAGCGAGTTGCCGCGCTGAACGAGCGTGCCGAGGCATTTCGACAGCGATGCAAGCAGGAGCCGACGGCACCGACGGACGGAACCACCACCCCCGAAATCGCCTCGGACCCGGACGATGCCCTGCAAGGACTCCGCTCCGAGATGGACGATGCCGAATCGATCCTCGACGAAGTCCACGGCCTGATTCTTCCCCGCTTCTTCATCGGAGCGGTCCCCATCGTGCTGTGCATCCTGATCGGCCTGGTCGGCTGGGGCCTCGGCTTCTCCATCCTGTCCCTCGATTCCGCCACCGATACCGTCGACCGGGCCATTTCCAGCATGTGGTTCCTCGCCGTGGGCATCGGTGTCGGCATCGGACTGATGCTGCTTCTCCGCCAGTTGGCCACGAAGACCTACATGACGAACAGCCGGCGATTCGCGGACCAGATCAGGTGGATCGAGGCCTCGATCGGCGAGATACGACGACTCGGCGAGGAGCAGTGCCGCACGCAGGAGAGCACCCACCGCGACCGCCGGGACCGCGAGATACGTGAAGCAAGAGAGAACTTCGCACCGAAGATCGAGCAGGTCACCCCGCGTCGCGACCGACGGAACGAGAAGCTGGAAGACAACTACCAGAGCCTTCTGCAGCGCATCGAGGAGCGGCACGCCGAAAAGCACGAGGAAGAGGCCAGACACGATCGCGACGAGCGGGCCCGGATGCAGGACGAGGAGGCCCGGCGTCGTGAGGAGATCGAATCGTCGTGGCAGGACTCGACCAGTACGGCACGAGCCGAACGAGACGAGGCGTTCCGGACGCTTCGTGACGAGTGGACACGCGGCACAACGGATTTCAAGCTGGCCTACGATCGCATCCGTACCGATTTCCGGGCGTGCAGAGCGACGCCTTGGAACGATCCGATCTGGAACACCTGGACGTCGTCGGGCGAGTTCAACGGCCTCGTCCCCTACGGCACCTTCCGGATCGACGTGGAAGCCATGTTCGGTCCCCTGCCATCCAGCGAGGAACTGGACTGGCCGCTGCCCACCACCATCGAACTGCCCTCCATGCTGGACCTGCCGAAGGCCGCATCGCTGTTCATCGAGTTCGGAGAACAGGGGCGTGACGAGGCGATCGCCGCACTTCAGAACACGATGCTTCGCCTGCTGATGTCCCTTCCCCCCGGCAAGGCACGATTCACGGTGATCGATCCCGTGGGACTGGGACAGAGCTTCGCAGGCTTCATGCATCTGGCCGACCACGACGAGCTGCCCATGATCGAGAAGATCTGGACCGAACCGCGTCACATCGAGCAGCAGCTCAACGATCTGACCGAGCACATGGAGAACGTCATCCAGACGTATCTGCGCAACGAGTACGAGACCATCGACGAATACAACGCCGCCGCGGGTGAGATCGCCGAGCCCTACCACTTCCTCGTCATGGCCGATCTCCCCGCCAACCTGACGGAGAATGCCGGCCAGCGACTGACCAGCATCGCGCAGACCGGAGCACGATGCGGGGTCTACACGCTGATGGCGTGCGACAGCCGACAAAGCTTCCCACGCGATGTCCACCGGGAGGACCTCGTCCACGGCAGCACCGTCCTCCGATTCGAGAAGGACCGCCTGGCCAACATCGAGCCCACGCTGGTGGATCTGCCACTGACGCTCGAGGCACCCCCCAATGATGCGATGATGACCACCCTCGTGCAGGCGGCGGGGCACGCGGNCGAGCAGTCCCACCGCGTCCAGGTCCCCTTCTCCGTCATCACCCCCNAACCGCCGGACTTCTGGAGCCTGTCAACCGCCACCGAGGTTCGGGTCTCGATCGGTCAATCGGGGGCCACGCGACAGCAGCAACTGGTCCTCGGACGCGGCACGTCCCAGCATGCACTCCTTGCGGGCAAGACCGGTTCCGGCAAGTCGACCCTCCTCCACGTCCTCATCACCAATCTCGCGATGTGGTACAGCCCGGACGAGATCGAGTTCTATCTCGTCGACTTCAAGAAGGGCGTGGAGTTCAAGACCTACGCGGACCATGGACTCCCCCACGCCAGGGTCATCGCCATCGAAAGTGATCGCGAATTCGGCTTGAGCGTCCTGCAGCGGATCGATCAGGAGCTCAAGATCCGCGGGGACCTCTATCGGGAACTCGGCGTGCAGGACATCCGCGGCTGCCGTGAGAAGCACGACGGGTCCATGCCCCGAATCCTGCTGGTGGTCGACGAGTTCCAGGAACTGTTCGTCGACGACGACAAGCTCTCGCAGGAGGCCTCCCTGCTGCTGGACCGGATCGTGCGGCAGGGACGTGCTTTCGGCATCCACGCCCTGCTCGGATCACAGACACTCGACGGCGCCTACTCGCTGGCCCGCAGCACGCTGGGACAGATGGGCGTACGAATCGCCCTGCAGTGCACGGAAGCCGATTCCTATCTCATCCTGAGCGAGGAAAATGCCGCGGCACGTCTGCTCACCAGACCGGGAGAGGCCATCTACAACGACGCCGGTGGGAAGATCGAGGGCAACAACCCCTTCCAGGTCTGCTGGCTCGACGATGCAGTGCGGGACGAAAGTCTGGATCGCATTAGACAACTCGATCAGGAACGCTCCGGCGGATCGCCGAGTGCCCCGTTCGTCTTTGAAGGCAACGTGCCGGCCGACCTCGAGCGATGCGACCTGCTCCTCCGGCAACTCGACTCGACAACCGCAGACCGTCCGCCGGTGACCATCGACGCCTGGCTGGGCGATGCCATCGCGATCAAGCCACCGACCACCGCGAACTTCCAGACGCACAGCGGAAGCAATCTGCTGCTGGTGGGACAGCGTGAGGAGACGGTCACCGCCATGCTCGAGTCGATGATGCTTGCGATGGCGTCGCAGTGCCCCCACGACGGGCTGGAAATCCATGTGCTCGATGCGCTGCCGGGCGATTCGCCGCAGCAGGGCCGGCTTGCCGAGATGACGGCACGTCTGCCCCACCCCTCGCACACCGNTACCCACCGTGACGTGAACGAGACCATGCAGCGCCTCGGCGGCCTGCTCAACGCACGGCGGTCCGCCAGCTCGGCCGACGGACCGCGTGTCATGCTGTTCACGCACGGACTCCACCGCCTGCGCGATCTTCGTCGGCCCGAGGACGACTTCAGCTTCTCCGCGCCGGANCCCGANGCCCCGGCCAGCGCGGACGCCATCTTCGCCGAACTGCTCAAGGACGGACCGGCCCACGGCATCCACGTCGTCAGCTGGGTCGACACGCTGAACAACCTGAATCGAACGCTCGACCGCAACAGTCAGCGGGAGTTCGAGATGCGGGTCCTCTTCCAGATGAGTGCCAACGATTCCTCCCATCTGATCGACAGCCCCGCCGCCTCGGACCTCGGCATCCAGCGTGCCCTCTTCAGCAGCGAGGATTCGGGCATTCTCGAGAAGTTCCGTCCGTGGGCGCTCCCCTCGCAGGTGTGGCTGGACACGATCTGCTCACAAATCTGAGCACGCCTGCGGCGCAAGCCGCTACCCTAGGCACATGCGGGCGATTAGCTCAGTTGGCTAGAGCGCTTCGTTTACACCGAAGAAGTCACTGGTTCGAGTCCAGTATCGCCCATTCACACGCTCGACCCGCCAAGTCCGGGGCCACCCNCNNGNCTNACCTCCCGAGNCTCCATGTTCCGCCTTTCGACGACACTCACCTGCCTTCTNGCAGCCCCGCTCGTCTCCGCCGCGGACATCCNCGTGCCCGNGGAGCACGCGACGATCTCNGAGGCGATCANNNCGGCCTCGGACGGNGACACCATTCNCGTNTCGCCGGGAACCTACCGNGAACGNCTCGATACCGGNGGCAAGGCGATCACGATCACCGGTGTCGATGGCGCCGAATCCACCGTCGTCGACGGCCAGGGCCCCGCACGCGGCAGCACCCTCACCTGTGATTCGAAGGAATCCGCAGCCACCCGACTGATCAATCTGACCTTCACCGGCGGGAAGGGGCAGATGAACATGGACTACGCGGAAATCATGGGCGGCGGGGTGCTGGTCAAGGACTGCTCGCCCATCTTCATCGGCTGCATCTTCACCGGGAACAATGCCCAGTACGGCAGTGGCGGCGGCATCGCCGTGACCGGTGGATCACCCGTGTTCATCGACTGCACGATCCAGGCGAACCGATCGGACTCCATCGCCGGCGGGGTGCTGATCATGAACACCGATGCGACCTTCATACGATGCGGCTTCGTCAAGAACGCAAGCCCGTGCGGAGGCGGCGTCTACATCTGGCACGACGGCATGCCCACCTTCGAGTCCTGCACGTTCATCGACAACTCCGCCCTGCTCTCGGGCGGCGGCATCTTCAACTGGTACGCCGCGCCGATCCTGAACCAGTGCCGATTCGAAGGAAACGCTTCGCCGTACGGCTCGGCCATCTGCAATCTGTCCGGCGCCCCTTCACTGATCAACACGAAGCTGGAGCACGACCAGGAACTCAGAGACGCCCAGCCTCATCCCCTGCAACGGGATCCGGAGCCCGCCCCACCATTGCAATGATTCGCGTTTTTCAGGCATCCACGGCCCTCCAGCGGCATATGCGGTATCCTCACCGGATGCGGAAATACCGAGTAATCACCCTCGTGTCGGCGGCCCTGACCATGGCTTCCACGATGTCCTGCAGTTCGATCGAGCGGGCGAGGCCACGACCCAAGGCCTCCTCCGTCACCCAGATCGACGTCGGCACGACCCAGAACGTGATGCGCGGCACGGTCGGAGCCGAATCCGTCCTGCTCGGATATTCGAAGGTGAACGCGCTCGTGCATCAGCCGATCGTGGTCCGTGGGTACGGGCTGGTGGTCGATCTGAATGGAACCGGTTCCAGCGACATTCCACCGGCCGTCCGTGCCCACATGATCGAGTACATGGAACGCCGTGGCGTCGGTCAGATGAGCTTCAATGCCGGCGGCATCACCCCGCAGCAGCTGCTGGATTCGCCGAACACGGCCGTCGTGATCGTGGAGGGCATCGTCCCCCCCGCCTCGGTGGGACGGCTTTCAGCGCCGTCGGTCTCCGGTCGCAAGCCGACATCGATTCCGGGCACCATCTTCGACCTCCGGGTGCAGGCCGATCCCCAGACCGGTACCACCAGCCTCGAAGGAGGAAGGCTCTTCACCACGGATCTGCGCCCCGGCCCGCTCATGACCGGAAGCCGGCAGGCATCAATCATCGCCGAAGGCAAGGGACCACTCTTCATCAATCCGTTCTTCGATCCCAAGGGAAGCTCGGCGATCTCGATCAACAAGCTGTCCGCACGGATCCTCAACGGCGGTGAGGTGCTCGAGGACATTCCGCTGAAGCTGATGCTGACCAATCCGAGCCACACCCGGGTCAGACTCGTCCAGGATGCGATCAACCGGCGATTCCCGCAGGAATCCGGCCAGCGGAATCCAACCGCCTCGGGCAAGAGCGACTCGGTCATCGAGCTGACCGTCCCCCCCTCGATGCGTGACCAGAGCGAGATCTTCATCGAACTCGTCAAGCACTCCACGCTCCGGCAGGCCAATGCCGAGTCGGTCGTCCTCTCGACCCGCCGCATGCTGCTGGCCGACACGAACAACGCGCCGCAGGTCTACTGGCGGTGGTGCGCGATCGGCGAACGATGCCTCCCGCTGATCCGCGAATTGTACGACTACCCCGAAGAGATGCCGCGCCTGGTGGCGTTGCGGAGTGGAGCATTTCTCCGCGATCCGATCGCCGCGGAGCATCTCCGCGAAATCGGACTCGAAGGCGATCTCGGAATGCGACTCGAGGCGGCGGAACTCCTCAAGAACATGCCCGCCGACCCCCGCACGGACCGAACCCTCCGGACCATGCTCAACGACGACGACGTGGAGGTCCGACTTCGGGCGTACGAGGGACTTGCGGAACGCCAGGACCCCCTGCTCGAGCGACAGGTCGTCGGCAAGAAATTCGTCCTCGACCGGGTGAACTCCGATCATCCGATGATCTACATCTCGCAGTCCAGCATGCCCCGCATCGCAGTTTTCGGAAGGAACCTCGCGATCGATCGCCCTGTCACCATGGGGACTTGGAACAACCGGCTCCTGGTCCGGGACTCCGAAGACACCGACCACGAACTCGAGATCTTCTACCGGGCGAGCAACGCCCCCGGCGCCAGGATCATCGAAGCCGATGCCAACGCCTACGACTTCCTGCAGACCATCAGCCGGCGAACGACCATCGAGGACCCCCGCCCGGGCCTGGATCTGAGCTACTCGGAAACCGTGGGAGCCATACACGCCCTCTGGGCTCAGGGGCATCTCAACGGCGATTTCAAAGCCGAACAGGACCGATTGCTGGCCGCAATCCGCCGCTACGGCACGATCGAGGCGTATGAAGAGCGGCCCGAGTTCGATGCGACGGGCGACGAAGACGGCGAATCCCTTGGACTCGAGGAGTCGCTGATTCGCCAGCCCGCCACCGTTCGCCCCCTGATGGACAAGTCGAATCGGTCGATGCCGNCCCCCTCCAGCGGCTCGAATTCACGCTAAAGGGCCCAAAATCCGATAAGATGTGGTCCGAAGGGTCACCAGGACCCACAGGATGACATGAAGGCAGCCGCTGGCGAAGACGTAAGCATCACCGGGTACTGGAACCCCTCCACGTGCACGACTTCGAGATCCATGGATGGTATCCAACGGCTTGACAGGAGGTCCATGCTGCATGCGGCTCGCCAAGGTATCCATCGCCGGTTTCAAATCGTTCGCAGACCCCATCGAGATTCGCTTCGATAAGCCGAAGGTCGGAATCGTCGGTCCCAACGGCTGCGGAAAGTCGAACATCGTAGACGCGATCAAGTGGGTCCTTGGGGAGCGATCCGCCAAGAGCCTTCGTGGCCAGGCGATGACAGATGTGATCTTCTCCGGATCCGCCGGACGCAAGCCGCTGGGAGCCGCTTCGGTCACCCTGACCTTTGAAAATCCCGTGATCAACGCCACGACCAGGGATCCGGCACAACGTCGCGCTCTCTCCGTGGATACGGAAACCGTCGATGTGGGCCGACGGCTNTTTCGGGACGGCAGGAGTGACTACCTCCTCAACGGCCAGACCTGTCGACTGCGCGACATCAAGGAACTCTTCATGGATACCGGCATCGGTGCCAACGCCTACTCGATCATCGAGCAGGGCAAGGTCAACGCGATGCTTACGAGCAACCCCGTCGAACGGCGGGCCATCCTCGAGGAGGCAGCGGGCATCTCGAAGTTCAAGACCAGGAAGGTCGAGGCCACCCGCAAACTGGAGCGGACCGAAGTGAACCTGGTCCGGGTCCGTGAACAGCTCGCAAGCACCGAGCGGCGGCTCCGGATCGTCAGAGGACAGGCCGTCAAGGCCCGTCGGTTCCGTGAACTGGACGAGGAATACACGTCACTTCGACGTGAGTTGGCCCTGGATCAGTACCACGACCTCCGCGTCAGGCTGGCTGGCCTGACCAGTCGCCTGGCCGACCTCGATACCCAGCGAACCGANTTGGAACGCCGCACGCTGGAACTGGATGCCGCCCAGCAGGAGCACGAACTGACCCGGCACGAACTGCACAATCAGGTCCAGGCCTGCACGCAGCGNCGGCAGGAGCTCGACGCGTCGATCACCCACGCATCCCAGCGGCGGGACATGACCACCCGCCAGTTGGAGGAAGCCCGGGCGCAGCTCGAGGACGAGCGGACGAAGCTCGGCGAACTCGAGCACAAGATCCGGAGCCATGACGACGACCTGCGTGTCGCCACCGAGGCGATGAACGCTGCGGGAGAGCAGCTGGCCGAAACCGAACGGCAGGTCGACGCACTGAGCCGCGACGTCGCAAAGCTGCACCAGGAATCAGAACTGGCGGACCGGGCCACCGAATCGATCCGCAGCGAGCGGGAGCGGGCCCTCGCCCGCCGGGCGCACCTGCAGTCATCCCGCACCGCGATCGAGGGGCGAATGCGTGCCCTGCATGAACAACTGGAACGGCTCCAGCACCGCAAGGGCACGATCGAATCAGAACGTTCCACCCTCGGTGCCGACCGCACGGAGAACGACCGGAGNCTCGACGCCGCCCGGACCGAAGTCCATCGTTTCGAGACCCTCCTCGCCGACCACGACGATGCCGCTGCCACCCTCAGCCAGCAGCACGGCGAGCTCACCGACCGGATCGGAGACACGCGGCATCGGCGGGCCGGGCTGGGGTCCCGACTGCACCTGCTCGAGGAGATGCAGGAATCACGCGAAGGCCTGACCGAGTCCGTGAAACGAATCCTGGCCGACGTCGAACACCATCCCGGGCTGCACGGCATGCTCGGCGACGCGATCAGCACCAGTCGCGACGACGCGGCCCGGGTGGAGGCCGTCCTCGGCCGCGACCTCGAGCTGCTCATGGTCTCGGATGACGCGGCCTTCCAGCATCTCACGCAGTCGCTGGGCGACCAGTCGTCCCGGGTGACCGTATTCATCGTCGACCAGGCACGAACCGAACTCCGCCCCACCCCACCGCCCGCCGGCGCCACGCCCCTCC
Organism: Phycisphaerae bacterium; assembly: GCA_002591705.1. Next base: position 24,457 of record PAAB01000017.1, on the reverse strand, counting down.
TGGAGCGAATCAGCGTCCAGGACTGGGCTCGTCCGGCCGCCGAACGGATGCTGGGCAATGTCGCCGTGGTGGACGATCTGGAAGCCGCATTGGCCGCCCGGGCCAGTGGATGGCGACTCATCACCCGAACCGGTCTGATCGTGGAGCCGACGGGATGCATCCGACTCGGGTATGCCAAGAGCAATTCGGAAAGCGGCTGGCTGTCCCGCCGACTCGAGATGCAGGATCTCGGTGGCGAAGTCGAACAGATTGACGCCCAGATCGAGCGGATGAACAACGAACTGGGCACCCTTCTGTCCGAATCCACCCAGGCCCGTGAACGGCAGCAGTCCGTTGGTGAACAGCTCCGGGACGCAATGAACACCGTCGTTGATCTCGAGTACAACCAGCGACGGTTCGACACCGATCTGGAACGCCTCATTCGTGACGAACGAACCGTGACCTCGGAGATCCAGGAGATCACCGAGCGGCGCGAGGACCACTCCCGCGAACTCGAGGAACTCGGCACCCAGATCAGGTCCGTCGATCAGGATGCCCGCGATCTCGAGGAACGGTTCACCCGTTCGGAACGAACCGCCCAGGAGACCAGCCAGCGGTGGTCGCAGGCCCAGGATGATCTGACTGCGTCACGCGTCGAACTCGGCCAGGTCGGCGAGCAGTACAGCGCCCGACAGCGGGAACGAAGCCATCTGACGATCGTGCTCGATGAATCCCGAAGTCGCCACACCGGACTGCGGGAGAACGTCGCCCGCCGCACCGGAGCCATCGACCAGTACGAGGCCGCGATCGTCGCGGCCGACGAGGAGATCGCATCCGGCCGTCAGGGGGTCGCCCGCGTCGCCGCCGAGCACGTCGATCTGAATCGGCGTCTCGAGGACGGCGAAGAGGCACTCGGCGCCGCACGGGAACAACTGGACCTGGCCCGCCAACGCGGCAAGCAGCTCGAACGGGACCAGCACGCCCTCGAGTTGAGCCGCCGGGAAGCCGAGGTGCACCGCGAGAACACCGAGGAGCGAAGCCTGGAGGAACTCGGAGTCGACCTCGTCGAGAGCTACCCCGCCTACGCCCGTTCCCGGGAGGAAGGCGAGGACGCAGGCCAGATGGATCGAATCGATCGCGAGGCCGCCGAGGTCCGGGTCGGCGAGCTTCGCGAGGAGATCAAGGCCCTTGGCAACGTGAATCTCGATGCCATCGACGAAGAATCGAATCTCGAGGAGCGGAACGAGGATCTGATCGCACAGGTCGAGGACATCGATGCGGCAACCACCCAGCTGTCACAACTGATCGAGGAGCTCGACGTCAGCTGCCGCGAACGGTTCGAAAGCACGTTCAAGGACATTCGGGAGAACTTCGCCGGCAACTCGGGCATGTTCCGCCAACTGTTCCAGGGCGGCAGCGCCGACATCACCCTGCAGCCGGACGAGCACGGGCATGTCGACGTGCTCGAATCCGGAATCGAGATCACTGCGAAACCCCCCGGAAAGAAACCCCGCATCCTCAGCCAGCTCTCCGGCGGCGAACAGGCCATGACCGCGGTCGCACTGATGATGTCCATCTTCAAGTCGCGGCCTTCTCCCTTCTGCATCCTGGACGAGGTCGATGCACCGCTGGACGTGTCCAATGTGGGCATCTTCTGCGACACGCTGGATCAGTTCCTTGATCGAAGCCACTTCATCGTCATCACCCACAACAACCGGACCATGCTGGCCTGCGACGAGCTCTACGGCATCACCCAGCAGGAGCGAGGCGTTTCCAAGTTCGTCAGTGTCCAGGTCGATGATGTGGGTGAGGACGGACAGATCAACGCTTCGCAGCCGGTGCAGCGATCCCAGGAGGATCCTGCCCCCGTCATCGTGACCCAGCCGGCGGCGACGGAGGCCGCGGTCAACGGCTGAACACGCCCCGGGCGAACTGTTCCAGGATCTCCCCCACCTTCGCAAGCTGCGGAGAAGGCGTTCCGTCCTCGAACGGAAATGGATTGGGCACGTTGAAGACGTGATTGGCATCCGGGATGAGTTCCAGATCTCCACGGTCGCCCAGGGCGGAGCAGAGTTCACGTGCAGCCCCGGGGGGGACCGCTTCGTCGGCCATGCCGTGCACGACCAGCACCGGGACACGAATCCGTCGGACCTGAGCGAGAAGATCGTGGCCTTCGGGATCATCCAGCTGCTCCTGAAGGAATGTCCGGCCCACCCGAAGCACCTGCCCGGTACGGCTCGACGGCGACTCGAGACTCCCCTGCTCGAGCAGCAGGGTCTGGTCATCCGCATCGAGACTCAGGCAACTCGAGGGAGATGCCAGGGTGACCACCCCCACCAACGCCGCCGACGACGCCTCTCCCGGATACCGCCCCGCGGTGAGCAGACTCGTGACGCCACCCCTCGAATGCCCCGCCAGGAGCACCGGGCCACGTCCGCCCGGCAGATCGCCGGCGTCGATCGCCGACAGCAGCCCGAACACATCCTCCACCTGACGATTCCAACTGTCGGCCCGGAAGGCCTCCAGGTCGAAGGAGCCGTGCCCATGGTCCATGCCGCTCCCGCTGAAGTTGAACCGATGCACGATGCATCCTGCCCGACACAATCGATCGGAAAGCCACGGAATGAACCCGTAGTCCTTGTATCCCTTGAAACCATGCCCGAGGAGCACCCGCCCCAAGGGGGCGGTGGCGGGCAGATGCGTCGTCCCGAGGATGGGTCGGGGGCCACGGGGGGCAGGAATTGACCAATCGATCATCGCGGAGTCGCCCTTTCTACGAAATCACTTCGGCCCACTTCGGGCCGGGGATCCCCCTCCGCGAGGATACCACCTTGACGTTCCGGGTGAACACATGGAGGATGGAGTCCACATGGACCACCCCCTTCAACTGGACGCCCTGATCTTCGGCGGCGGCATCACCGGCCTTTGGCTGCTGGACGCCCTCCACCGAAGCGGTCACCGGGCCATCCTACTCGAGGCGGGAAACCTCGGAGAGGGACAGACGATCTGGTCCCAGGGCATCATCCACGGCGGTCTCAAGTACGCGCTCAAGGGACGCCCTTCTCGGGCATCCCGAATGATTCGTGACATGCCCATGCGATGGCGTCGGTGTCTCGCCGGCGAATCGGCCCCCGACCTCTCCTGCAGCACGATGCGCGGAGAGTACTGCTGCCTGTGGTCGCTTCCCGGCCTCCGCTCGAGAGTGGGCCTGCTGGGCGCACGATTCGGACTTCGGGTGCGGCCCCGGCCCATGCCCCAGTCCGAACGACCGGACCCACTCCGCAACTGGCCGGGGCCCGTGTCTCGGCTTGACGAGCAGGTCATCGAGCCCCACAGTGTCCTTGCGATGCTGGCCGACCAGCACCGCCCCCGCTGTCTGCAGATCGATACCCGCAGCGGCCTGGAGTTCCTCCATGACGCCCCCGGCCAGGTGACCACCGTCCGACTGCTCAACCCGGAAACCAGCGAACCTCTGGACCTCGCGCCCCAAAGAGTGTTCATGGCCGCGGGAAGCGGAAATGCCCAGCTTCGCCGGGCCTGCGGACTCTCGGTGCACGCCATGCAGCTGCGTCCCCTGCACATGGTCATGGCCCGTGGCGGTCTTCCCCGCATGAACGGGCACTGCATCAGAAGCACCGCTCCGTGGCTGACGATCACCTCGACCCTCGACTGCGCCGATCGGATCGTGTGGCAGATCGGCGGCCAGCTGGCCGAGGACTGCGTCGACATGAGCTCGGAAGACACCATTGCCCGGGCGAAGCGTGATCTGAGCCTCGCCATGCCCGACCTCGATCTGTCATCCACCTCCTTCAGCACCTACCGGGCGGACCGCGCGGAGGCATCGAATTCCACCCGCCGGCCGGACGGTCCGGTCCGGATCCTCGAGGGCAACACACTGACGCTCTGGCCGACCAAACTGGCTCTGGTACCGATGCTGACCGACCAGGTGATGGGCGACATGCCCGCACCCGCCGGGTTCCAGAACAATGAAGACCACCTGCAGGAATGGCCCCGACCCACGGTGGCCCTTCCTCCATGGGAAAGGGATGTGGCATGGACCGACTCGCACTCGGCCGGTCGGGCCTCGACGTGACCCCGATCGGGTACGGCGCCTTCAAGATCGGCCGCAACGAAGGGATCAAGTATCCCCACGACTACGATCTGCCGGACGAACGGGAGGCATCTGATCTGCTTCGGGGGCTTCTTGACCTCGGGATCGCATTCATCGATACGGCGCCCGCCTACGGCCTCAGCGAGGAACGGATCGGGCGTGCCCTCGCCGACCGCCGGCACGAGTTCACACTCTCGACGAAGGTGGGCGAAACCTGGGAGGACGGCCGTTCCACGTTCGACTTCACGCGGACGGGCATGGAACGTTCGGTCGCGAGAAGCCTCGAACGACTTCAATGCGATTTCGTCGACCTGCTCCTGGTCCACTCGGACGGGGGTGACATGGAATTGCACGAACGACACGAAATCGATGCAAGCATGCGCAGGTTCCGGGACCGCGGCGACACCCGTGCCATCGGCTTCTCAGGCAAGACGACGGATGGAATGCTGCGTGCCCTGGAATGGTCCGACGTCATCATGGTGGAGTACCACGCGGGCGATCGGACCATGGAGGAAGTCATCCGGGTCGCGGGAGACCGCGGCATCGGAGTGCTGATCAAGAAGGGGCTGGGCAGTGGGCACCTCGACCCGGCGGCGGCCCTGGGCTTCCTGCTCCGTGAATCTCCGGTCCGCGACGCCATCTCGTCGATCGTGATCGGCAGCCTGTCCCTGGACCGCATGACCTCGAACGTCGAGATGGCGTGCACGTGAAAGCTGACTACCGGGTGGGAATCGCCAGCACCATGCCGATGCGAAGACGGTCCGGATCACCCTTGAGCATCTCGCGATTGGCCTCGAAGATCGTGGTCCACTGGGTCTCGCGACCGTAGTACTGGTCGGCGATGCTGGACAACGACTCTCCATCCTCCACCCGATGCGAACGGGTGCCGGGAGGCAGGGGTCGCGAGGTCGTGGAGCTCGCGGCCGGTCGAGCCGCCCGGGCCGATCTCGGGGTGTAGGCGGGAATCTTCAAGCGGGTTCCGATTCGGAGCCGGTCGGGATCGACCTGCGGGTTGGCATCTGCGATGCGGTTCCATTGGGTTTCGGTTCCGTAGTACGTCACCGAAATTCCGCTCAGGGTATCGCCGGCCGCGACGACGTAGGTCCTGGCGGCCGCGGTCGGCTGGACTTGGACCGTCGTGGCGATGGTGGTGGCTGCGGGCACCGTCGGAGCGGCGGAGCCCGGGCCGGTACGAAGGCGTGCGGTGGCCGGTGAGACCGGGGCCGGAAGCGTCGGCGAGGTCACGGGCTGCCCCATCACCAGATAGGACGGAGCACCGGAGAACGATGTGGTCGTGCGGGGCATCGGGCCCATTGGAGGCTGCGGTCGAGGCATCGTCAGGTTCGAACCGGAACGGACGACGGAGGAGTCCGTGGTCCGGGGCGTCGGCGTCGGCGTCAGGGTCGGGGCCGGAGTCGGAGTCGGATCGGGACGCGTGTCGACGCTCACTGCCGGCGATGACTGAAGCACCGGGTCCTCGATGATCTGGTCGGTGGTGGTCGACGACGGACCGTAGTACCAGACGAGAACTCCGATGAAGACGAACGAGAGGAGCAGGACGACCTTGCTGCCTGTGGACATGGATACCTCCGTGCAGGGCTGGGTTGTGATTAATCCCCTCACAGTCTGCATCGACTGGTCAACGCGCCGTTCTTCAGTTTTGTCTTTCAGGACAGGGCCGGGGATCCGTCGTCCACGGGTTCAAGGTCGCCACGCTGCTCCTCGACACCCGCGTGGTCGGCTCGCTTGCGGTACACAAGCGGCGATGCGATGGCCACCGAGGAATAGGTTCCGATGAGTACTCCGATCAGCAGCGCGAAGCCGAAGGCCCGGATTCCGGTCCCACCGGCCACGTAGATGATCAGCACCGCGATCACGGTCGTCACGGAGGTCAGAATCGTACGGCTGAACGCCTGATTGATCGACTGATTGACGACGCTGCGGCTGGGGAGCGCCCGCTTGCCGCGATTCTCCCTGATGCGGTCTAGAATGACGATGGTGTCGTTCAGCGAGTATCCGATCACCGTCAGCAGTGCGGCCACCACCCCGGTGTCGATGAGGAACTCGTCGACGAGCAGCCCCCAACGGACGGTCTCGTACCCTGCGATGTACCCGGAGAGGGCGAGGCACCCCAGCACGATGATCACATCGTGGCAGAGGGCGGCGATGGCTCCCAACGAGTAGTAGAACGAACCGAACCGGATCCAGATGTAGCAGAGGATCCCCGCCAACGAGAGCACCACGGCGCCGATGGCGTTGGCCGCCCGGGTCTGTGCGACCGACGGCGAGAAGCTGCTGACCTGTTCGAAGCTGCTCCGCTTCGTCATGGCGGTCCGGACCAGATCCCACTCCCGGCTGGCCAGACGCTGATCGACCAGGGCCGCCTCGCTGCGGAGGTAGTTGTAGTCGGGATCCGTGATCACCACGGCGACATCACGCCAGGTGTCGTCGTCGGCGGACGCCAGGCCGAAGACCTGGACGTCACGTCCCGCCGTGTCCTTGGAGAAGTCGGGATCCTGACGCATCTGATCGATCCGCTGGGCGACGTCGTCGAGCGTGACCGGTGGCTGGATCTCCTCCACCAGGATCAGGACACCTCCACGCTGGTCGGAGAGATCGACCGTCGGGCCGCGTCCGTCCAGCACTTCCGACAGCGATCGCCCCTCGATGGGACGGGTGAAATCGGCGTACTCCTCGGACGTGTCACCACGGAAGGTGCGGGGCTCCGAGACCGCCAGTTGCCCGCCGAATTCGCTGAGGAGCGCCTGCTCCACGATGCCCTGGATGCCCTCTTCGTCCGACAGTCCGGTGGGGTTCGCGACCTTCACCTGGAAGCTGTCGGCGACGGTGTTTCCACTGGCGTCGAACCCGGTGGTGCCCACCGTGAGCACCTTGGCGTTGCGCATCTCGCGCAGGACGCGGCTCTCGAGATCATCACCATCGCCGGCGCCGTCGGCGATCGCCTTGACGCGGTATTCGACGGAATCGACCCCGTTGTGCTGCAGCATCAGATTGCCTTCGCCATCGCCCATGCTGGCCGTCTGCATGGTCACGGCGACACCGCCCCGGAACTCGGTGTCGAACATGTCGACACCCCGGGCGAAGAACAGGACGATCGAACCACCCACCATCAGGGTGGAGAAGGTCCAGAAGATTCCGCGCAATCCGATCCAGTCGATGTTCGGACGCAGAAGACGGCCGATGGCCGGCACCGCCAGCGGAAGCATGGTCAATCGCCGGAACTTCAGAACGTGGGCGTAGAGGTCGAAGACGTAGCGCGTCACGAACAGCGAGGTGAACAGCGTTGCAATGATTCCGATGGTCAGGGTCAGTGCGAAGCCCTTGACCTCCGTGGTCGGCTGCATCAGAAGCAGTACGGCGCAGACGATCAGGTTGGTCAGGTTCGCATCCAGAATGGTGCTGTAGACGCGGTTGTAGCCTTCGCGGATCGCCTCGCGCAGATCCCGGGCTCCCCCCTGCAGCTCCTCGCGGATGCGCTCGTAGATGAGCACATTCGCATCCACCGCCATACCCATGGTGAGCACCACCCCGGCCAGACCCGGCAGCGTGAAGGTCCCCTGCAGCAGGGCCATGACCCCGAAGATGAGGATTCCGTTGCACAGCAGGGCGAAGTCCGCCACCACACCGGCGAGGAAGTACCAGACCAGCATGAAGATGACGACGGCGGAGACGGCCCAGATGAACGCATCGAAGCCGCGGTCGAGGTTGTCCGCTCCCAGGGAGGGACCGAGCACGTTGACCGAGATGGGCTCGGGCGAGAGTCGTGCTTCCAGGGCACCCGCAACCAGCACGCGGGTGAGATAGTCGATGTCCTCGTCGTTGAAGCTTCCGGTGATCACCCCGTTGTTGGCGATCTGGGAGTTCAGATTGGGAGCGGTGTACACCTTGTCGTCGAGCACGATGGCCATCGGCTGCTGGACGTGCGGCTGCGTCAGTCGGGACATCAGGGTGCCGCCGGCCTGATCGAGCCGGAAGTTCACGGCGGGACGACCGAAGTCATCCGTCGTACGCCCGGCGGATTGCACGNACCAGTCGATTTCGCCCCCGTGCGTCATGCTCTTGGGGTCGCTGGTGTACAGCAGGAGGTACACGACTCCGTCGGTCTCGGCGGCCACCAGATCCCGTCCCGGCGAGGCGAAGTACGCCTCCGGATTCGCTTCAAGGGCCTGAAGCTGCTCGGGGCTGCTGGCCCATTGCTCGAGATCGTGGATCGCATACCAGCGGGCGAGCAGTGAATCGGTGTTTTCCGGCCCCATTTCCACCAGCTGGGCCCGCATGTCCTGGATGTTGACTCCTTCGGCCTTTCCACTGGTGACCGCGATGTGGAACTCGAGCACACCGGCGCCACGCAGTAGGCGGATCAGGTCTTCCGGATCGTCCAGACCGCTGCGTTTGGCCTGGTAGGCGTCGTAGGCCACGACCACCTGGTCNAGCACGTCCTTCAGGTGCGGGTACTCGGAAACGAGGACCCCCATCGTGACATCACGGGGCGAGAGGGCCCGCTGCACGGAACCGTCTGCGTTCAGGAGCAGATTTCCGTCATCTCCGCGGAGGGCTTCTCCGACGCTGGAGAGTTCCAGCGCCCTGACGACCCGGGCGCGNTCCAGACTCAGAGCGAGTGCGCGCTCGAAGAGCTCTTCGTATTGGATCTCGGCGTCGGCGAGTCGCTGCTGGATGGACGCCAGTTCGGCGGCATCGACCCCCGCGGTCTGCGCTGCGGTGGCCTCGACCTGCAGCTGGCGCTGGTTGGCGTAGGCATCCTGCAGATCGAGAATGAGTTGCCCGCGTTCGGAGGATGCCGAACCGCCGAAGCGATCCCCCGCTTCGTTCGACTCGAGCGAGGCCTCCAGCTGGCTTCGATCGATTTCCGCCTCGTCGATGAAGGCCTTCAGGGACGTCTCGTAGGACTGCGCGAGGGCCTTGACCTCCTCGTTGGGGAGCGGCATCACGATCTCGATGCGGTCGGCNCCCAGNGGCGTCATGGCGATGTCGAGCACGCCCTGCGGNTTCACCCGNTCGTTGAGNACGCGNATGGTCTGNCTGAGGATCTGGCCTCGATCGGCNTTCTCCGGCATGCGCACCGAGTAGANCAGGCTCACNCCACCACTNAGATCGCGNCCNAGNCGGATGCGCTGNTCGGGCGGNATCGTTGCCCAGAGGCAACCACCAANAAGAATGATGATCAGTACGGTCTTCCAGAAGATGTTCTGCATTGGTGGTCCCGGATCGGATCAGTCGGAGTTGTCCGCCTGCGACAGCACCTGCTGTACGGCAGCACGGGAGAAGGTCATTCGGGTATCGGAGCGTTCGTCGACTCGAATCACGATGGTTTCGTCCTTGACTTCAACCACGGATCCGATGACACCGCCGATGGTCTGCACGGTATCGCTCTTCTTGATGGCGTCGAGCATCTGCTGACGACGCTTCTTCTCCTTTCGCTGGCCGAACACGGAGAAGAGAATGATGCCGCCAAAGACGATGAGGATGATCAGCATCATGTCCATGCCGGGCGCTGCGGGCATGGGAGCAGCGCCTTCAGCGCCCGCACCCTCCCCACCGGCTGGCGTCTGGATGGTCGCGGCGCCGGTGGTGGATCCACCGGAGAGTGGAGGAAGATCCTGCGTTCCCCGGGCCGTGAAGGCCATAGAGCAGGTCACGGCCGTTCCCATGGTGAACATGGTGGCTGTCCTGGGCGCCTGGGCCCGGTGATTCGTCTCTGAACAGGTCATGCGTGGCTCTCGATTCGGGCAGGAAAAGCGGATTTCAGCCCTTCAGGGCTGGGTCCCCCAGAACGGGCCAATCCCGCTCCAGCAATGGCCACGCATCATCCCGAATTGCCTTCCTGATGTCCAGCATCAGGGACTGGAAGTGCTGGATGTTGTGCAGGCTCACCAGAATCGGCCCCATCATTTCCTCGGCCAAAAACAGGTGTCGCAGGTAGGCCCGCGAAAAAATGCCCTTTCGAGCCATCGAGAGGGGGTGATCCGGGCAACAGGCCAGGCACGGGCATCCAGGCTCCAGCGGCTGGTCATCCTCCTTGAACCGGGCATTGCGCAGATTGAGACGCCCACGCCGGGTGAATGCCGTCGCACTTCGGCCATTGCGGGTGGGAAGCACGCAATCGAACATGTCGATGCCGGAGTGCACCGCGGCCACGATGTCCCGCTCGTACCCCACTCCCATCAGGTAGCGGGGACGGTCTTCCGGCAGCGACGGCGCCACCGATTCGACCACCGCATGGATCTGCTCGGGCGATTCACCCACCGCCACCCCACCGATTGCGTATCCGGGCAGATCCAGTGCCGTGATTTCTGCCAGCGAGCGGGCCCGGAGTTCCGGACATGTTCCCCCCTGCACGATTCCGAACAACGCCTGATCGTCTGGCCGGGCGTGCGCGTCGATGCAGCGGTGCAGCCACTCCGTGGTTCGGCGCACCGCCTGCTCCAATCGACGCGCGTACCCGGATTCTCCGGTGCCGTGGATTCCATCGACGCTGGGAGGACAATCGTCGAACGCCATGATGATGTCGGCCCCGAGGTTGTTCTGGATCTCCATCGCACGTTCCGGACCGAGATGAATGGATGATCCGTCGATGATCGACTTGAAGGTCACCCCGTCGTCATCGATGCGATTCACGTCGGCCATGGAGAAGGCCTGGAAGCCGCCGGAGTCGGTCAGGATCGGACCGTCCCAGCCCATGAACCCGTGCATGCCCCCGCGACGGGCCACGAGATCGTCGCCCGGCCGCAGGAGAAGATGGTAGGCGTTGTTGAGGATGATCTCGCTGCCGGTCGATGCGACCAGATGGGGGAAGAGCCCCTTGATCGTCCCCTTGGTTCCCACCGGCATGAAGGCGGGCGTGGAGAATTGGCCGTGCGGAGTCGAGACCACACCGGTGCGGGCCGGAGTGCCGGGCAGTCGATGCGTGATTTCGAACGAAAGCGGGCCCGGCATCAGGGTTCCCGTTCCGGACCGCGTCGAGATGCCTCCTCGAGGATCTTCTTCTCCCGGGCCGACAGGCTCTTGAGCCCGTTGCGCGAGATCTTGTCGAGGATTCGATCCACCTTGTCCGTTCGGTTCGATGTTCCACGGCGTACTGCGAAGTGCTTCGACGTGGGGTCGACCTTGCCGAAGAAGTCGAACAGTCCGTGCAGCGACTGCGGATGACGGATGAAGTAGAACCCACCGGCTGCACCGCCGAGGTGGGCGGCTTCGCCGCCGGCGTTGTTGAGATTCCAGATCACGCTCAACAGCGAGATGATCACCAGAGCCCAGGCCAGGGTGGCCAGACGCATCGGGATGATGAAGAACAGCAGGACCCGCACGTCGGGAGCGAGGTAGGCTCCCGCCATCAGTACGCCGAACACGCCGGCGGACGCCCCGATCAGCGGCGTTCCCGTCGCATTGAAGAGGAGTCCGGGGACCGATGCCACGCCCATCATTTCGCTCAGCACGTATCCACCGAGATTCAGGACCAGGTACAGCAGGGCTCCGAACATTCCGCACAGCAGGTAGAACGCCAGATACCGCTTGCCGCCGAGGTACCGCTCGACCAGCGGACCGAAGAAGAACAACCCCACCATGTTGAACAGGAGGTGGTATTCGTTGGCATGCAGGAACTGGAATCCCACGAGCCGCCACAGTTCGGCCCCCCCGATCACCTTCTTGGTCGAGAAGTGGAACCAGTACGAGAGCGTGCTCGCCATCGTTCCCTCCGCCAGGCCGACGACTTCACCATCCGGAAGCGAGACGGGGAAGCCCTGCACGACCTTCTGGCCATCGTTCCCGTCGGGGATGGTCAGGGCGACGAGGTCCTGCCCCAGCGTGGTCTTCTGATTGCGGATCGATCCCTGACGAAAGGGGTCGTCCGACAGTTCGACCCATTCACCGGTCTGCTGATCCATCGCCCAGTAGAGCCCGGTCTCGATGGGCTGCAGCGGCATGAACACCTCGAGGACGAAGACCGCCACGCAGATCGCGATCAGCCAGGCGTTGACCGACCAGGTGCGTGGAGAGCCGATCGGCGGAGTGCCGCCCCGCGATGGAGCATCGGCACGGAGGTAGTCTCGGTCGTACAGTCCCATGGCGTCTTTCAGTCCTCCGAGCCGGAAATGGACTCTTGCCACAGCAGCAGGGCCGCGATCGACTTCCCGTCGATGAACTCGCCGCTGCGGATCATTGCTTCAACATCGGCCCGACCACGGGTCTCGACTTCGATCTCTTCGTGGGACTCGAGCTGCTGCTCCCCGGAAACGAGCTCACGGGCCACGAAGACGTGCATCAGTTCATCCGTGAACCCCGGAGAGGTGTAGAACGTTCCCAGCGGCTCGATCCGGCCGGCCACGTAGCCGGTCTCCTCGGTGAGCTCCCGGGCGGCCGTCACCGCCGGCGGCTCGCCGGACTCGAGGGTCCCGGCTGGAAACTCCCATATCGCCTGCCCCACGGCCACCCGCCGGTTGCGGATCAGCACGAATCGCTCCTCCTCCAGTTCGGGGACGATCAGCACCGCACCGGGATGGCGGATGAAGGCGCGTCGGATCTCCGTCCCGTCGGCGGCCTTCCAGCGACATTCGTCGACGGAGAAGATCGGAGAGTGGTAGACGGGCTGTCGGTGAATCTGGTCCGGCATCGGTACCATGAATGATAGATCATGCCCGACGCCACGTCCCCAACCCCGCTCATCCGCCTCGAGTCCGTCTCGAAATCCTTCGGAGCCGTGCCGGCCCTCGAGGGAATCGACCTGGCGTTCCGCCGCGGTCAGACCACCGTGGTCCTGGGGCCCAGCGGTTGCGGCAAGAGCGTGATGCTGAAGCACATCATCGGGCTGCTCCGACCGGACGCGGGACGGGTCTGGTTCAACGACCGCCGGATCGATCAGCTTCGCGAACACGAGCTGGTCGACATTCGCCGGCGGGTGGGCTTCCTGTTTCAACAGGGCGCCTTGTTCGACTCGATGACGGTCGGACAGAACATCGCCTTTCCCCTGCGGGAACACACCACCGTCAGTCGCGAGGAACGGTACCGTCGCGTGGATCGGATGCTCGAACTGGTCGGGGTGCCGGGCACCGCGGATCGCATGCCGTCGGAGCTCTCGGGAGGGCAGCGCAAGCGCATTGCCCTGGCCCGATCGATCGTGCTCGAGCCGGAGGTCGTGCTCTACGACGAGCCCACCACGGGACTTGATCCGATTCGAAGCGACGTCATCGCCCAGCTGATCATACGGCTCCAGGATGCACTCTCCCTCACCAGCATCGTGGTGACCCACGACATTCCGACCGCCTTCAAGATCGCCGATACCATGGTCATGATGAACCATGGGCGCATCCTGATGACCGGCGAGCCGGACGAATTCAGATCCACCGGGGACGAGGTGATCCGCCGATTCCTCGACGGACATGCTTCACCCGAAGAACTCGGAGAGGTCACGGACTCCTTTCGCGGATTCGAGCCATGAACGAAACCACGCGCGACTTCGCCATCGGCATCTGCTCGATCATCGCGGTCACGGGACTCGCTCTCCTGCTGATTCTGTTCGGCGAAATCAGGCTGTCGGACCAGTACGAGATCCGGATTCCCTCCCTGACCGCCAGCGGGCTTCGGAACGGCAGCACCGTGACGCTCAACGGCGTCNAGATCGGAACGGTCACCTCCGTCACCAATTCCACCGACCCGCAGTGGCCGGTTCGCTTCGTACTGGGAATCGATGAAGCGCACCTGGTGCCGGACTCGGCGATCCCGTACGCCACCACCAGCCTGCTGGGCACCGGCTCCGCCCTTGATCTTTCGGTCGCACCCGAGGCCCTGAACGCCCCCACCCTTCCCACCGACGGCACCGCGCGGCTTCGCGGCCCCATTCGGAACCTCATGGTCNCGCAGATCAACGAAGCGCTGGACGAGCGGCTCCAACCGGTGCTCGGATCCGTCCAGTCGCTCTCGGAAACCTATACCGAACTGGGCGACGGGCTGGTCGCGATGGTCGGCGGCGACCGCGNCTCCGAGGACGGACCGACCATTCGATCGACTTTGGCGAGGATCGACGGGGCCCTGCAGCTGCTTGAGCTCTGGCTGGACAACGACGACGCCCGGGCCTCCCTGCACGATCTGATGGCGACCGGCATCATCTTCGTCAACGAGGGCATCGACCTGGTCAACGAAGTGACCGCACTGGCGGGAAACATCGACGAGCGCAGCGAGACCATGATGGACGAACTCGTGCCGGTGGCGAGCGAACTGGCAAGGATGCTGGACACCTCGGATCGACTGCTCGAGACCATCCGCGACGGCGACGGGACGCTGGGNCAGCTGGTGAAGAATCCCGACCTCTACAACAGCATCGAGGCCAGCATGAAGCAGCTGGAGGAGGCCATCATTTCCTTCACGCTGATGGTGGATCAGTTGCGGGAGGAGGGCCTGTTCTAACGCTCCACCGGGCCCGTGGCCGACGCTGATGGACNCGCCCGGGACCGTACCCCGGAAACGGGACGCGGAAACGGGACGCGGGAACGATTGCTCCGCGGCGGCCGTTCCGCCCATCCTCTCGCCGGAGATTCCCTTGGCCGTGGGCAGTGGTTGGATGCCGGCGACCGGTACCGAAAAGAAAGCGGCCCCTGCCGGGGCCGCCTTCCGTGAAACTCGGATTGCTTGCCTATTCGGCGACGACGATCTCGACCCGGCGACTCTTGGACTTGCTGCCGAGAGACTGGTCGGGACCGTAGCTCGTGATGGAGATGTTCGAGGGATCGATGCCGCGAGAGATGAGGTACTCGCGGACGGCGAAGCCGCGTTCGAAGCCGAGATGGTAGTTACTCTTGTGACCGCTCCTGCGGATGGGATCGCTGTCGGTATGGCCGATGACCTGGACGGAACGACCGGGGTATCGGGAGTTGATCACGCTTGCCACCTGGTTGAGCGAATTCTTGGCATTGGACTTCAACGAGGTCCGTCCGGAATCGAACAGGACGTCGCTGGCGACGGTGACGGTGACTTCGCGACCGGAGACACTGGTGGTGACACCCTCGATGCCTTCGAATGCGTTCGGCGACGAGACGCCACCGGCGAGGTTGGTGAGTTCCTGATCGAACATGATCTCCTGCTCCCGCATCATGCGGTTGGCCTCGCGGAGATCGGAGTTGGCCGCCTCGAGCGCCTTGTCGCGCTGGCTCAACTGATCACGGAGTTCGGAGTTCTCCTTCTCGAGGAGCGACATCTTGTCCGTGGTGGAATCACATCCAGCCAGAACCGCGATCAGTGCGAACGGTCCAACTGCCAACAGGTGCTTCATGCGCATGACTCAACATCCTTTCCGAGTTGCTCACTCGCCGGGTCCGGTGACCATCCAGGTCACCACAGGAGTACCGGCCGATCCGAGGGGGTCCGGCGAGGTTGTGGATGCAACCATCCCGAGGCCCCTCCGCCCATTGAGTCGGCCCGAGGGCCGGAATTCATCCAAAAAAGGGTCCGGGAATTCCACGATTTCCGGATGCCCAGACGGGGCCAGGCTCATTTTAGGGTCCGCCAGGGGTTCCAGAACCCGCTGCGGCATGGGGATCGTGGGCACCATCACCTGCCAGGCGTCCACGAACATCGGCCGGGCGAAGAACAGCACCACCGTGGCCGCGGCCAGATGTGGTCCGTAGGGGAGTTCTCGCCCCTGCTTCCGGGTGAAACGGGACACCAGACCGGCGACAAACACCCAGGCCAGACCGAAGAACGGTGCCAGGAAGAAGACCACCAACGGATCGAACCAGCCCAGTACCGCCCCCACCGCTCCCATCAGATGGACGTCTCCGAGCCCCATGGCTTCGCGTCCGAAGGCGAGCGTTCCGAACATCCGGACGGCCCAGACGATTCCACACCCACTGAGGTACCCGATGAAACTCCCCCCGAGAGCCTGCAGCACCCGGGCAGGTCCGGCCGCCCCCGCCTCGGGCAGCATGCCGCCGACGACCCCCCCGAGGATCAGCCCCGCGATGATCGGAAGGAGATAGATGAACTCGACTCCCATCTCACGCCGGGCGTGGGGATAGTCGGCGAGCGGCTCGTCATCCTGCACGTACTCTTCATAGTCGGCGAAGGACCAGCGGAACAGACCGACGGCCAACAGCAGCCGGCTGACGATCACCCCCAGCATTCCCCCGCACGACACCGTGAACCACCACCACGTCACGCCCGGGATCGGCCAGGTGACGGCTCGCGGCCAGGCCGTCGCCAACCACCCCTGGACCGGCCACAGGATGAAGGCCAGAACCGTGATGAACATCGGAATCTGTATCGGAATCGTGAAGGTCCGCGCGTCGATGACCGTCATGGCCCACAGGCTCGCCATCAGGAAGCTCAGCAGGACGTACGCGGGCCAGGCCCTGGCGAAGGACTGCATGCTCCACCACTCGCCTCCGATGCTTCCCAACCACGGCGTCCGCCACGAGACCCAGAAGAGTACGACGTAGAGAAACACGAAGAGCAGCGCCATGCCCAGCTCGACGAACATGTAGCCGGCACTGAATGATTGGCGACAGTAGCGGCACCGCCCCCGCAGGAGCAGCCAACCGAGTATCGGCAGGTTTTCTCGAAAGAAGCGAAGTCGTGCGCCGCAGCGTTCACAACGGCTGGGAGGGACCGAGAGACTCATTCCACGGGGCAGCCGGTGCACCACCACGTTCACGAAGCTCCCCACACAGGCACCGAGGCAGAACACGAAGACGACCCACGGCAGATGGGTCAGGAGGGTCGTCGAGTTCAGATCGGCTAGCAGCATGGCCAGGCGGACCCTCGTGGTGTCGATTCGACCGGCTCAGTCGGCGTCGTCGGCCGGCTCGAGATCGTCGAGTGAAACTTCCTTGAGTTCCTGATCGGCCCGGTCGAGCAGGGACCGGCAGTGGGCCAGCAGAAGCTGGCCACGACGATGAAGGGCCATTGCATCCTCCAGCCCCAGGTCGCCGGAATCGATCTTCTGGAGGATCTGCTCCAGTTCGGCGGATGCCGCCTCGAAGCTCAGCTTCGACACATCTGGCTCGGTTGTCTTTTTCTTGGTGGGCATCAGGGCTCCACTGTACCAGACCTGTCGACCGACTCGATTCGAACCTCGATTCGCCCGTCGATCAGATGCGTGACCAGCCGCTCGCCCGGCTCGAGGGATTCGACCGTGCGAACGACCGCTCCGGTTCCGTCGGTGGTCATGGAGAACCCGCGCTCGAGCACCGACATCGGTCCCAATGCCTGCAGAGTCCGATCGAGGGAATCGATCCGGCCGCGCTTGCGGGTCACGTCATGCTCAAGACTCCGGGGCAGGCCGCGTGCCATCTCGTCCAGGCGGTTTCGGGCCGCATCCAGCCGTCGTCNGACGCCGGAGCGGAACGACTGGGAGATGGACTGCAGTCTCGAACGACGCTGCTGCAGCAGCACGTCGGGACGCCGCGTGGCCAGTCCGGCCGCATGACGCTGAAGAGTCGTCCTTCGCACCTGCACGCCGAACTCGACCGCACGCTCCAATCGATCCCGCACGCGTGCGATCCGATCCGACTGCAAACGGATCCGCTGCGTGGCCAGCAGACGCAGTCGACCGGCCCGATCGTCGAGCTGCTGCCGAAGCTCGTTGGTGTCGGGAAGCAGGTGCATCACGGCCTGGGTCGGCGTGGATGCCCTGCGATCCGCGACCAGTTCGATGATGGACGTATCCGATTCGTGGCCGATNGCCGCCACCAGGGGGAGGCGGCAGCGATGCACCGCTTCGGCCACCTCCCGTTCGTTGAATGCCTGCAGGTNCTCCGGTGATCCACCCCCCCGCGTTACGAGAATCGCATCCACCCCGAGTCGATCGCGGTCCGCGTCGACACGCCGGATCGCTTCGGCGACCTGCGTGGCGGCATCGTCTCCCTGGACCCGCACGTCCACGACCAGCAGAGCGACCGAAGGACATCGCTCACGCGCGGTACGAATGACATCCGTCAATGCGGCGGAGGTGGCGGAGGTCACGACGGCAATGCGACGCGGCAGGATCGGCAGCGGCAGCTTCCGTTCCTCGTCGAACCAGCCGGCCTCCCGAAGTTCGGCGCAGAGCGCCTCGAATCGTGCCCGCAGAACTCCGGCTCCGGCGGGACGCAGTCGTTCGACGATGAACTGGGTCCTTCCCTGCGGCGCGTAGTGGGCGATGTGCCCGGAGACCTCGACCTCGTCCCCGTCGGCGGGAACCGTCTCGACGCCGCGGGTGCGGGAGGACCACATCACGCATCCGATGAGGGACTGCTCGTCCTTCAGTGAGAAGTACCAGTGGCGGCGCGTGGACAGATTGCTGATCTCCCCCTTCACCCGCAGGGTGGACGGAAGGGTCTCGAGCGCCTCGACGATGCTCGTCGACAGCTGCGAGACGGTCAGTGGCTCATCGGACGGCGGGGTCCGCCGCGGGCGGGCCGTCGACTCGCCGGGATTCCAGCCCAGTGGGAGTTGCGCCATGCCACCATCCTACGACAGNNGGCCGCCGCCGGTACGCTGTAGCAACGATGACCGAGTCCACCCTGACCCTGACCACCGACGTGCTGGAGCTTCCGCACATCGGAAAACGCCACGCCGAAGCCTTCCGCAGCATGGGGCTGCGGTGCGTGGCGGACCTTCTGGTGCACCTGCCCCATCGCTACGAGCAGGAGGAGGCGGAGCTCTCCATCAACGCGCTCTCGGAACTGGTCGGACCCCAGGGCAGTTCGGATGTGCAGGTCTCCACCCGCGGGGAGGTTGCACGGGTGAAACGGGGGTTCGGCCGGAAGCCGCGTGTCGAAATCCAGCTGGAGGACGACACGGGACGACTCGAGGTCGTCTTCTTCAATCAACCGTGGCTGCAGCGACGGATCCATCCCGGCCAGGTGCTGCGGGTCGCCGGCAAGGTGCGACTGCACGGTTCGACCCTGCAGATGGCCAACCCGCGCTGGGAGCATGACGACCCCGATGCCCCCGCACCCACCGGAGACTCCCGACTGCTGCCGGTCTATTCCGCCTCCGAGCAGGTCTCCTCGATGATGATCGCTCGCGCCACGGAGGCCATCCTCGACGAGGCGGTCGAGCTGCTCGTGGACCATCTGCCCGACGACTACCGTCGCGAGCGTGGCCTGCTTCGCCTCGACGAGGCCTACCGGATCCTGCACCGACCGTCGGACCGCGATGCCGTCAAGGCCGCCCGACGTCGGATCGCGTTCGATGAACTGCTGCTGCTCCAGCTCGGCGTGATGATGAAGCGGTACCACCGCATCAAGACGCTGCACGCTCCCGCCCTGCCCCTGACCGACGAACTGCAAGAACGCATGGCGGCCAGAATCCCGTTCACGCTGACCCCCAACCAGCAGGAGGTGGTCTCCGAGATCGCCGGCGATCTGCAGCGCGGGGTACCCATGAATCGGCTGCTGCAGGGCGACGTCGGCGCCGGCAAGACCGTCGTCGGCCTGCAGGCCATGTTGATGGCGGTCGCGGCCGGACACCAGGCCACCCTGCTGGCTCCGACGGAGCTGTTGGCCGAACAGCACGCCATGAGCATCGAACGCATGCTTGAGGGCTCCCGCGTTCGACTCGCCCTGCTGACGGGTTCCATGGCCGCCCGGGAACGGAAACGATGCCTCGAAGCGATGGCCGCCGGCGAACTGGACATCGTCATCGGCACGCACGCCCTGCTCTCCAAGGGCGTCGAGTTCCGCAATCTCGCCGTGGCCATCATCGACGAGCAGCACCGCTTCGGGGTGCACCAGNGTGCGGTGCTGCGGCAGGGACGACCGGGCACCGACGACGTCCCCCACCAGCTGGTCATGACGGCGACTCCGATTCCACGCACCCTGTCGCTGACGATCTTCGGTGATCTGGATGTCTCGACGATCCACGGNCGCCTCCCCGGCCGGTCTCCGGTCTCCACCCGACACGTCAANGGCGACGACGGAGACACCATCTACGCCGAACTCGCGCAGCGGGTCGCCCGGGGCGAACAGGGCTTCGTGGTCGTTCCGGTCATCGATGAATCGGAGAGCCTGCTCAAGGACATCGGAACCCACATGTCCGAGCTGCAATCGGGCACCCTCTCGGGCTGTCGCCTCGAATCGATGCACGGACGAATGGATCGTGACGAACGCGAGGCGATCATGGAGCGGTTTCGCGACGGAGCCATCGATGTNCTNGTGGCCACNACGGTGATCGAAGTGGGNATCGACGTNCCCAATGCAACCATGATCGTGATCGAGCAGGCGGACCGATTCGGGCTCGCCCAGCTGCACCAGCTCCGCGGCCGGGTGGGACGCGGAGAGAAACCCGGACTCTGCGTGCTGATCGCCGACCCCGTGACCGAGGANGGCGAGGCGCGGCTCGAAGCNNTCGTCAGCACCGACGACGGATTCCGCATCGCCGAGCTGGATCTGGAGATCCGCGGGCCCGGCGAGCTGGTGGGCAGCCGGCAGTCCGGCCTGCCCCCCTTCCAGGTCGCATCGCTGCCCCGGGACTTCGATCTCCTGCGGGCCGCCCGGCGGGATGCCGAGGCCTGGATCGACGGGGACCCCACGTTGCAGCGACCGGAGCACGCCCTGATTCGCCGCCGCCTGATGAAGCGGCACGGCGAGGCCCTCGGCCTGGTCGATGTGGGCTGATACCCTGCACCGATGTCCACTTCGAACGATCCACGCCGCGACCTCATCGCCCTCTTCGACGAGATGGGATCGATCCTCGAACTCCTCGGCGCCAACGGCTTCAAGGTGAATGCCAACCGCAAGGTGGCCAGGGTGCTCGAGGATCTGACCGGCGACATCACCGCCTATCGCGACGACCCNAAGGGACTCCAGGCGATGGACGGCATCGGCAAGAGCAGTGCCGAGAAGATCTGCGANTTCCTNCGCACCGGNCGCATGNAGGAATACGAGCAACTCGTCGCCGAGGTTCCGGACGGGCTGCTCGACGTGCTNGAGATCCCGGGCCTCGGCCCGAAGACCGTGCGGGCGATCTGGGAGCACGCNGGTGTGGAATCGATTCCGGATCTGGAACGGGCCATNGCGGAGGGCGGCCTCGACGACGTCCCCCGCATGGGAAAGAAGACGATCCAGAACATCGCCGACTCGATCGAGTTCATGAAGAAGTCGACCGACCGGACCCCGCTGGGCACCGCGATGCCGCTGGCCGAAGGGCTGGTGGACCAGCTCGGAGCCCATCCGGGGGTTTCGCGGATCGCCTGGGCCGGATCACTGCGCCGGGGCCGGGACACGATCGGNGATCTCGACATCCTCGCCTGCTGCGAGGATGCGGCGTCGTTGATCGAGTTGTTCCAGAGCATCGATGGCGTCGAGAAGGTGCTGCTGGCCGGCGACACGAAGTGTTCGATCCGCCTCGATCGCGGNATTCAGATCGATCTGCGNGTGGTGCCGGAAGNCGCCTTCGGAGCCGCCTTGATGTACTTCACCGGTTCCAAGGAGCACAACGTGGTGCTGCGCGAACGGGCGATCAAGGCGGGCATGCGTCTCAACGAATACGGACTCTTTCCCGACGACGGCGACGACGAACCCCCGCAGGCCCGCGGCATCGCTCCGGTCGCCTCGGAGACCGAGGAGTCGATCTACGCCGCGCTGGAACTGCCGTGCATCCCCCCTGAACTGCGGGAGGAGCGCAATACCCTCGAGACGGTTCCCGAACTCATCACGGTCGAGGACATCAAGGCCGAACTGCACGCCCACACCACCNCCAGCGACGGCGTCCTGTCCATCGAGGAACTGGTTGCGGTGGCCAAGGCCCGCGGATTCCACACCATCGCGGTGACCGACCATTCCCGCAGCAGCGTGCAGGCCAACGGCCTCGACGAGGACCGCCTTCGCGCGCACATCGACGCAGTGCGTGAAGTGAACGAACGCACCAGGGGCATCACGGTGCTGGCCGGCAGCGAGGTCGACATCCTGTCCGACGGGCGACTCGACTACGACGACGACCTGCTGGCCGCNCTGGACATCGTGGTCGCGTCCCCGCACGTGGCCCTGTCGCAGGATCCGAAGAAGGCGACCGCCCGCCTGCTGGCGGCCATCGCCCACCCGCTGGTGCACATCATCGGCCNCCCCACCGGCCGGATCATCAACCGGCGGCCGGGGCTCTCCCCGGACATGGACGCCCTGATCGCCGCGGCGGTCGAGCATGACACGGCGTTGGAGATCAATGCGAACCCGCAGCGACTGGACCTGCGGGACGTGCACGTCCGGGCCGCNGTCGAGGCGGGCTGCCGGATCGCCATCGACACGGATGCGCACGCGGAATCCCACTTCGACTTCCTCCGCTACGGCGTGATCACGGCCCGACGAGGCCGGTGCACCCCCGNGGACTGCGTNAACTCGCTCTCCGCCAAGGCCCTGCACGCCTGGCTGAAGTCCAAGCGGTCCTGATCCTGCTAGGATGACCGTCTGGACCATGTTCGACACCCTTTCCGACAAGCTGGGCGCCGCCGTCAAGTCCCTCTCGGGACGCGGACGCATCACGGAAGCCAACGTCCGCGAGGCGATGGCGGAGGTCCGCACCGCCCTGATCGAAGCCGACGTCAATCTGGAGGTCGTGGATTCGTTCTGCGACGAGGTGCTGGCCGACGCGATGGGCGAGCAGGTCACCGCGAGCCTCAAACCCGGACAGCAGATGATCGGCATCGTCCACCGGCATCTCGTGGAACTGATGGGGACCACCGAAACCCCCCTGGTNTTCATGGATTCCGGTCCGACGGTGATCATGCTCTGCGGCCTCCAGGGAACCGGAAAGACGACGACCTGCGGCAAGCTGGCGGCGTGGCTCAAGCAGCGCGGTCGCAACACGCTCGTGGCCGCCTGCGACCTGCAGCGGCCGGCCGCGGTCGATCAGCTCCGCGTCGTGGTGCAGGGGGTCGAGGAGAACGCCCGGGGCAACGCGAAGGTGGACTTCTACGGCGAACCCGAGAAGTGCGCCGAGTACGGACAGGCCGTGGGCGTGGCGGTCGAGGTCGCCCTGCACGCGCTCAAGAAGGCCCGCAAGGAGAAGTACGACGTCCTGATCCTGGACACCGCCGGTCGCCTGCACGTCGACGACGATCTCATGGGCGAACTGCAGGCGGTGCAGCGGTCGATCAACCCCCATCAGATCCTGCTGGTGGTCGACGCCATGGCGGGTCAGGACGCGGTGCACTCCGCCCGCGAGTTCCACGAACGACTCTCGATCGACGGCGTGATTCTGACCAAGCTCGACTCGGACACCCGCGGNGGTGCCGCCCTGTCGGTCCGCCAGGTCACCGGGGCCCCCATCTCCTTCATCGGCACGGGCGAGAAGTCCGACCAGCTCGAGACGTTCCATCCGGACCGCATGGCGGGCCGCATCCTCGGCATGGGCGACGTGGTCTCGCTCGTCGAGAAGGCCCAGGACGAGGTCGACGAGGCCGAGGCCGAAGCACTCGCCGAGAAGATGATGAAGGGCGAGTTCTCGATGAACGACTTCATCAAGCAGATCAAGTCCATTCGTCGCATGGGTTCGATGAAGTCGCTCCTGGGAATGCTGCCNGGCGTGGGCAAGACGATCCGCAATCTCGATGTGGACGAGGGCCAGTTCGACCGACTCGAGGCCATGGTCAACTCCATGACCCCGGGCGAGCGGGAGAAGGCCAAGTCCATCACCAAACCACGGATNCGCCGCATCTCGCGNGGGTCGGGCACGTCAAACACCGACGTCAACCGGCTGCTCAAGCAGTTCGAGATGATCAAGAAGATGACCGGCCAGATGGCGGGCATGGGCATGATGGGCAAGATGAAGGCGATGAAGAACGCCGGCGCCGACCCCGAACAGGCCATGGCCGGCATGGGCATGCCGGACATGAACGCCCTGGCCGGCATGGGCCGCGGCGGCAAGAGCACCAAGACCAGCAGCGTCAAGAAGAAGTTCAAGCAGCGCAAGAAGCGCAAGTGACGCCCCGCGACCTCCGCCTCAGACCACGTACTCGAACTTGCGGGCCATCCCGGCCGCGAGGTGGTACAGGTTGTGGCAGTGGAAGAACCAGTGCCCCGGGTTGTCGGCGTAGAACTCGATGTCGATCTTCTGCCCCGGCCCGACCGCGACGGTGTCCTTGAGCGGACAATGCGTCTCCTCCCAGGCGCCCGGATTCGAGAGCAGGCGATAGAAGTGGCCGTGCAGGTGCATCGGGTGGTACATCATCGTCGAGTTGGTGAACCGGATGCGCACCCGATCCCCGTAGTTGATCTGCAGCGGCCCCGCATCGCCCTCCGGCACGAACAGTTCGGGGTAGTACTCACCGGCCATTGACCAGAGGTAGCGATCCATGTCACCGCCGAGTTCGATCTCGAAGGTCTTCACCGGCCCCTCCGGGAGCACGGTCGGATACGGCGA
>PAAB01000016.1 GCA_002591705.1 Phycisphaerae bacterium | reverse complement strand
GGTGGGTTGGTGCCGACCGGTCGGTCGTCGACATCGTGAACAGGCGTTGGCGGCTCTGGACCGGGTCGGTCTGGGCGACATGGCGGCCCGCCAGATCAGCCAGTTGTCGGGCGGGCAGCAGCAGCGGGTGTTCCTGGCCCGGGCTCTGGCGCAGGATGCCCAGCTCTACCTCATGGATGAACCGCTGGCCAGCGTCGACGCCGCGACCGAACAGGCCATCATCGATGTCCTTCGGGATCTGCGGAGTCAGGGACGGACGGTGGTGGTCGTGCACCACGACCTGCAGACCGTCGAGGACTACTTCGATCACGTCATTCTGATCAACATGCGGGTCGTGGCCAGTGGCCCGGTGTCCGAGGCATTCACCCCCGAGGCGCTGCGGCAGACCTACGGGGGGCAGCTGACGATTCTGTCCGAGGCATCCGAGCGGCTCGCCCGGAGCAACGATGTCGGCCGGTCGTGATGGTGGGGGCACTCCAGTCCGACTGGTGGGACGCCTTTCTCCGGGCCCTGCTGCTGCGTGACGCCAACACGATCTGGGTGGTGTTCGGGGTGCTTTCGCTCGGCATCGCCTCGGGAACCGTGGGAGCGTTTCTCGTCCTTCGCCGCCGTGCCTTGACCGCGGATGCGATCAGTCATGCCACCCTGCCGGGAATCGCCATCGCGTTCATGGTGATGCTTGCGGTCGGATTCTCCGGGAAGTCGCTGGTGGGACTCCTGCTGGGCGCCTACCTCGCGGGTTTGGCGGCCATGGTCGTGCTGGTCCTGATCCGTCGGACCACGCACCTGCAGGACGATGCGGCCATCGGGATCACCTTGAGCGTCTTCTTCGGTGTCGGCATCTGTCTGCTGAGCTTCGTGCAGCAGCTTCCCACGGGCAATGCCGCCGGGCTCGAGACCTTCATCTTCGGCAAGGCGGCGACCATGCTGTCCGCCGATGCGAGCTTGATCGGCATCGCGTCGCTCTTCGTCGTGGTGGTCGTCGCACTGTTCTTCAAGGAGCTCGGCGCACTCTGCTTCGACGAAGGCTGGGCGGCGGCCCGGGGGTGGCCGGTGCTCGGTCTTGACTTCATGCTCACCGGACTCGTCGTGCTCGTGACGGTGCTGGCCATCCAGTCGGTGGGGCTCGTGCTTGCCATCGCGCTGCTGATCATTCCCGCCTCGACCGCGATGCTGTGGTCGCAGCGGTTGTCCGTGGTGGTGCTGCTTTCGGCCCTGATGGGCGGATTCGGCGCCTGGCTGGGTGCGATGATCAGTGCCAGCATTCCGCGGATGCCCACCGGACCGGTCATTGTCCTGGTCTGCGCCGTGCTGTTCTTCGCCAGTCTGTTGTTCGGCCGTCGTGGTGTGCTGCAGCGATGGATTTCGCGGGCGGCGTTGGCCAGGCGCGTCGATCGGCAGCATCTGCTGCGGGCCTGCTGGGAGATCATGGAGCAGGACGGTGGCTCGGAAGTGGGGTTGGATCGTCTGCTGCACTGGCGATCGTGGTCCCGCCGCCGGGTCGGAGTCGTTCTCCGTCGCTGCGTCCGCGGGGGCCTGCTCGAACGTGGCGATGGCGGATGCATCCGATTCACGGAATCCGGCCGACGGCGGGCCACGCAGGTCGTCCGCAACCATCGTCTGTGGGAGGCCTACCTCATCCATCATGCCGACATCGCGCCGACGCACGTCGACCGCGATGCAGATGCCATCGAACACGTGCTGGACGCCGATCTGATCCGCAGCCTCGAATCCGTGCTCGGGACTGCGGCCGGAGCGGTGCCCTCCAGTCCGCACACCATCGGCGGGGAGGGCAGGGCATGACCTGGCAGACCTACGACACCTGGTTGGTCGTCACCGGTGCCCTTTGTGCAATGGCCTGCGCGCTGCCCGGAGCACAGCTGGTGCTGCGCCGTCGCAGCATGATGGGGGATGCCATCACCCACGCGGTTCTGCCGGGTGTCGCCATCGCCTTTCTCGTCACGGCCACCCGCGAGCCGCTGGTGATGCTGACGGGAGCGGTGGTCATCGGAATCCTCACCACCGTGCTGGTGGATCTCGTGCAGCGGGCCGGTCGGACGGAGATCGGGGCGTCGATGGGCATCGTGTTCACCACGCTCTTCGCGCTGGGACTGGTGCTGATCCGCGCCTTCGCCGACGATGTGGTGATCGATCCGCACATCGTGATCTACGGTTCCATCGAGCTGTCCTACCTCGACCAGACCAGTCTGTTCGGATGGTCGGTTCCGCGCGGTGCCGTGGTCAACGGCGGGGCACTGGTGATCAACGGTCTGCTGTTCCTGCTGTTCTACAAGGAGTTGAAGCTCACCGCGTTCGACGAATCACTGGCGGCGGCGATGGGCTTCCGCCCTCGATTGGTGCAGGGCGTCCTGATGGCGATGACGGCGGCCACCGCGGTGGCGGCCTTCGAGACCGTCGGCAGCATTCTGGTGGTCGCGATGATCATCGTGCCCGGCGCCGCGGCCTGGATGATGACCGACCGCTACGGTCCCATGCTGGCATGGACCCTCGCCATCGCAGTCGGGTCGGCGGTGCTGGGGCATGTCGCGGCGTTGCTGGTGCCCGGCTGGTTCGGATTCGAAGGAATGTCGACGGCCGGAGCGATGGCGGTCATGTCGGGGGTGCTCTTCACCGGTGCCTGGGCCTTCTCGCCGCGGCACGGACTGATCGCTCGGGTCCTGGGTCGCAGGACGCTGTCCCTCAGGATCATGCAGGAGGACATTCTGGGCCTGCTGTACCGCTACGAGGAAGGTTCTCGTCGTGGAGACGAGCCCCTGACGGCTTCGGATCTGCGCGAGGCGTTGTCGGTGTCGCGTCGGGTTGCGCTGGCCGCCCTGCGCCGGGTACGTTCGGCCGGGCAGGTGACGGTCGACGCGAATGTTCTGCAGCTCACCGAGGAGGGGCGGGCGGCCGCCCGCGCGCTCGTGCGCACGCACCGGCTCTGGGAACGGTTCCTGTGGGAGCGGCTCGGGCTTCGTCCCGACCATCTCCATGGGACCGCGGATCGACTCGAGCACTTCACGTCGCCGGCAATGATCGAAGAGCTTTCCGCCCACGACGAAGGCGAGGATCCGCACGGCCGACCGATTCCGCCTGCGGAGGACTGAGCATGGCTGCGACGCTGCAGATCCCGACCAACGGCAAGGGGCTCTACGAGATCACCGATCAGGCGCACGATGCGGTCGCGTCCATCGGTGTGCATGACGGGGTGTGCNTNCTGTTCGTGCAGCACACCTCGGCGTCGCTGACGATCCAGGAGAACGCGGATCCGTCCGCCCGCCNCGACCTGGTGGACTGGATGGAACGCAGCGTCCCCGAGGACCAGTCCGAGTTCACGCACACGATGGAGGGTTCGGACGACATGCCCTCGCACATCCGATCGATGCTCACCGATGTCTCGCTGTCGATCCCGGTGGTCGACGGCCGCCTGGCGCTGGGCACCTGGCAGGGGATCTTCCTGTTCGAGCACCGGACCGCCGCGCACCGACGCCGCGTTGTCGTACAGGTCCTGGNATGCTGAGCCTCACCCCGTCTTCCACTTGATGTTGCAACCGAGGCTGGGAATCTGCTCGGCGGAAATCGTACCGCCCGCTGCCAACGCGTCCATCGCGGCCCGCAGGTCGGCGCCGGTCACCGGGGCATCGGTGCCGGGCCGGCTGTCGTCGAGCTGGCCGCGGTAGACCAGCAGGCCCTCGGCGTCGTAGAGGAAGAAGTCCGGCGTGCACGCCGCGTCGAAGGCCCGGGCCACCGCCTGCGTCTCGTCGTACAGGTAGGGGAACCCGTACCCACGGTGCTCGGCCTCCTCGATCATCTTGTCCGGGGCGTCGTCAGGATAGTTGGCGACGTCGTTGGAGGAGATCGCCACGATTCCGAGGCCGGAGTCGGCGTAGTCGCGACCGAGGGCCGCAAGGTGGTCGGCCACGTGGATGACGAAGGGGCAGTGGTTGCAGAGGAACATGACCAGCAGACCGTGTTCGCCGACGGCCTCATCGCGGGCGACCGTCCCGCCGCGGGGGTCCGGAAGGGTGAAATCGGGGCAGGTGGTTCCCAACGGGGACATCGTCGACGGAGTGCGGGCCATGTTCGAGCCTCCTTGTGCTCGTCGCATTCTAGAACTTGCCCCGGGGGGGTGGTAGGATGCCCGGCCTCATCCGACACCACTCATTTGGAGCACCTCGCCCATGAAGATTCACGAGTACCAGGCCCGCGAACTGCTCGCCGAGGCTGGAATTCCGGTTCCCTCTGGTTGCATGTGCACCACCGTGGACACCGCCGTCGAAGCCGCCCAGTCCATTCTGGCCTCCGGGGGCACGATGATCGTGGTCAAGGCCCAGGTGCACGCCGGCGGTCGTGGCAAGGCCGGGTTCGTGAAGGTGGTCGACTCCGTGGAGGCCGTCCGCGACGCGGCGGAGTTCATGCTGTCCAACCGGATGGTGTCCAACCAGACCGGTCCCGAGGGACTNGANGTCAAGCGTCTGCTCGTCGCCGAGGCNGTGGACATCGAGCGTGAACTGTANCTCGCCATCACCACNGATCGNGGCAACGAGACCAACACCATCATCGCCTCCGCCGAAGGCGGGGTGGAGATCGAGGCGGTCGCGGAATCGAANCCCGATGCCATCCTNAAGCTTCCGATGGATCCGCTGAACGGGCTCGATCNGGATCAGGCGGCGGAACTGGCCGGTCGACTCGGCTTCGAGGGCGATCAGGCGACGCAGGCCGTGGACATCATGGTCCGGCTGTCCGGACTCTTCGTCGAGAAGGATGCGTCGCTGGCGGAGATCAATCCGCTCATCGTCACGCCCGAGGGGCAGGTCATGGCCATCGACGCNAAGTTCGACTTCGACGACAACGCCCTCTTCCGGCAGCAGGCCATCGCGGATCTCTTCGACCCCTCCGAGGAGAACGCCGACGAACTGCACGCCAAGGGGTTCGGACTGAGCTTCGTGGCNCTCGACGGCAACATCGGTTGTCTGGTCAACGGCGCCGGCCTGGCCATGAGCACCATGGACATCATCAAGCTCGAGGGCGGCGAGCCCGCCAACTTCCTCGATGTCGGAGGAGACGCGTCGCTGGAGGCGATCACCGAGGCCTTCCGGATCATTCTTTCGGAGAAGAAGGTGACCGGCGTGCTGGTGAACATCTTCGGCGGCATCATGCAGTGCGACCGCATCGCCCAGGCCATCGTGGCCGCGGCCAAGGAGATCGGTTTCNCCGTTCCGCTGGTGGTCCGNNTGGAAGGAACCAACGTGGAGGCGGCCCGGGTGATTCTCGAGGAGGCCCGGACCGAACTGCCCACCATGGAGACGGCCGACGATCTGGCCGACGCCGCCCGCAAGGTCACGGCCGCCGCCGGCGTCGCCANCGNNTGACCNTCGTCCGATGCTGGTTCTCCTGGACATCGACGGAACCCTGCTGGCCAGCGAAGGAACCGGNGCGCGGGGCATCGTGCAGGCCGGTTCCGAGCTCTTCGGAGAATCGTTCTCGCTCGACGGCATCCCGTTGGGAGGACGTCTCGATCCGCTGATCTTCGGCGAGGCGATGGAGGCCATCGGCCGCACGGATCATCGTGAGCATCACGATGCATTCCGGAAGCGATACCTNGAAGTCTTCGCCGAACTGATCGAGATCGGGCACGACATGCGCATTCTGCCCGGCGTCTCCGAGCTGCTGGGTCGGATGCACGCCCACCCGGAGATCACGATGGCGCTGGTGACCGGAAACTACCGGGAATCCGCCCACATGAAACTCGCCGCGGCCGGCATCGATCCCGAGTTGTTCGTCGGTGGTGCATTCGGCGACGAGGGGGACATCCGGGACGATCTTCCGCCGTTGGCCATCGAACGCTTCCGCGCGGCGCGGGGACGTGCTCCACGTGACGTCGTGCTGCTGGGGGACACCGTGCACGACGTCACCAGCGGGCGGGCCGCCGGCTGTCGGGTGCTGGCGGTCTGCACCGGCAGTCACGCCCCGGAACGGCTGCACGCCTCGAAGCCCGAACTGGTGCTGGACGATCTCTCCGACGTCGAAGCCGTCATGGCCTGGATCCTGTCGAAGACCGGGGGCGACGCGTGAGTGGGGAACCTTCGCTGCAGGTCCGGGGGCGAATCGCCTCGCTCGACGTGCTGCGGGGCCTGGCCATGCTGGGCATCCTCGTACTCAACATCCAGGCCTTCGCCATGCCGTTTTCGGCCTACGGCAACCCCCTCGGCTACGGAACGGTCGAGGGCGCCGACTACTGGGTGTTCACGCTTTCCATGGTGCTGGCGGACATGAAGTTCATGGCCATCTTCTCCATGCTCTTCGGAGCGGGCATGGTGCTCTTCGTCGAGCGTCTGCTCGAGACGGGGCGGCCGGCCTACGCCGTCCACTACCGGCGAATGGCCTGGCTGCTCGTGATCGGGCTGCTGCACGCCTATCTGTTGTGGTACGGCGACATCCTCGTGGGTTACGCCCTGTGCGGCATGATCGTGGTCTGGTGCCGTCGGCTGCCGCCGTGGCTGCTGCTCACCGCCGGTCTTGCCATGCTGGTGCTGGGGTCGATGCTGTATCTCGGGCTGGGCGGTCTGATGGTCAAGTTTGCCCCCGAGGAAATGGCGCGAATGGCGTTCGACTCGCCCTCGTTCCAGAAGGAACTCCAGGACGAGCTGAACGCCTACACCGGCGGCTGGTTCGGCCAGATGCAACACCGTGCGTTCGCCTCGCTCGTGATGCAGACACTCGGCTTNGCCATGTTCGTGCTGTGGCGGGCCGGTGGTCTGATGCTCGTGGGCATGGCGCTCTACCGGTGGGGCGTCTTCTCCGCTCGACGTTCGACCCGGTTCTATGTCGGACTGCTTGCGCTGGGCGTGCTCATCGGGCTGCCCATCACCGCCCTGGGACTTCGGGTGGGGTGGAACCTCGACTGGCATCCGCTGAAGACCAAGTTCTTCGTCAATCAGTTCAACTACTGGGGAAGCATTCCCGCCGCCCTGGGATGGGTCGCGGTGGTGATGCTGCTGGTGCGGAGCGGCATGCTGAGATGGTTGCAGCACGGCCTGGCCAGCGTCGGCCGCATGGCCCTGTCCAACTACATTCTCCAGTCCATCATCTGCACCATCATCTTCTACGGTCACGGATTCGGGCAGTTCGGATGCTGGAGCCGGTCCGAGCAGATGCTGCTCGTGCTGCTTCTCTCGGTCGCCCAGTTGATCTGGTCGCCCCTGTGGTTGTCCACATTCCACTACGGTCCGCTCGAATGGTTGTGGAGAAGCCTGACCTATTGTCGCCCCCAGCCGATGCGGCGAGTCCCCGACTGCTAGAGTGTGTTCGAAGCGAAGCCCGACGGATTGGGAGCAGGACATGTCCATGAATCTCGGTGCCCTCTGCACCGACTTCTACGTCAATCAGAAGATCGCCGTCACCATGGACCTTCCCACGGCCCGTGAGACGGTGCTCGACATGTGCGATCGCGTCCGCAAGCACCATCCCGCCATGGAACGGTTCCGCCGCTACAACGGCGAACTGGCCCTGGAGTCCAAGGAGGTGGACGGCCAGTACAACTGGATGGCGTTGCGTCAGACCTCGGTCCGCAGCGGATGGGTCAATCCGCATTCGCTCGAGCAGGCCTACGAACTGCACCGTCTGATTCTGGAGGTCGCTCCGTTCTTTCTGTCGATCAACGCCATCGACGTGGAGGCTATCGAACTCGTGTTCGGCTTCGATCTGCAGACGCGATCGAACCGCAACGAGGTCGTCTTCGATGCCCTGCTCGGAAATTCGCCGCTGGCGGCCCTGATCGAGACGGACCGCGAGACGCTGCTGGACGTGCAGCCGTTCCTGGGAATCGCGCTCGACAACGATCCGAATCTCCAGGCCAGTCTGGAGGTCAAGACACGGACCACGCCGCAGTTGCTGACCGACCAGCGATTCGACGAGGAGCCCCTGAGTGTCTACCTCACCGTCCGTCGGCAGGGGCCCTTCGAATCGATCGAGGAGTTTCCGAGTGTGTTCGGAACGTTGGCCGGACACATCGAGCGGTTGGCCGAGCAGCGGGTGATCCCGGGGGTGGTGGTGCCGCTGCACGAGCGGCTCATCACCGGCTGACTTCAGTTCAGGACCGATCCGATGATCTGGGCGGGGACTTCCGCCTGCCCGGTCAGGCAGCTGACGCGTGCCGATTCGCAGAGGGCCAGCACCCGACCGATGGTGTCCGGGGCTTCCGCCTCCTCCATCGACTCCAGCACCCGCTTGAGATGGTGCGCAGCGAGTTCACCGACCCCGTGCGTCTCCTCGTCGCCGAGGGTCGGTCCCGGATCCGCGGTGCCGCCGTCGGGAAGGGTCCAGGTCACCCGGTCGTCGTCGATGAACAGGCGGCCTCCGCTTCCCAGGACCAGAATCCGTCGATCCCAGGTGCCGCCGCCGTCGCTGCACACGATGGACGCCGCAGCCTGCCCGGGAAACCGAAGAGCCACGGAGAAGTGTCCGCTGATGCCGGCGATCACGTCCGGCTGCAAGGAACGTTCGCCCGCGTGAGCCGCGAACACTTCGTCGGGAAGCCCGAGCAGTGCGTGCACCACATCCATCGCGTCGTAGAGCAGCGCCCACGGGGAGGTCTGCTGCTGACCTGCGGTCATCGAGATGTGCACGCATTCGACGCGGCCGAAATCCTCGAGCAGCTGCATGGCCGAGACGCATCCGCGGCTCTGTCGCATGCGGGGTACGAATCGGGCGGGCATGCCGTGGTCCGGTTCGCTGAGCAGGTCCATGACCGGATCGATCGGCAGCGTCGAGGTGGCGACGGGCCGGGGGCAGGCCCGAATCGCTTCCCGCAGCGGACGATCGATGACGTCCCGGGCGGTGATCCAGGCGATGTCGAAGTCGCCTTCGGCTAGGGCAGCCCGCAGGTCGGTGGTCTGGGCAACCGAGAACCGGTCGGAAAGATCGCGGCCGGCGTGATCGTCCGGGCTTCCGATGGCATGAAGGGCCACGAGCCCCGTTTTCAGGCTGCGATCAACCATCGATTCCTGATTGCGGTCGGCCCAGACGAGCATTCTGGCGGGATCGGTCATGGCGGAAGTGTAGCACTGGATNCGNATCGTGACCGCATCGGGGTCCCNTGNTAGAATTCGGNNTGGACAGACGGCCGCACNCCCGGTNCTNCCGGNGNTGAGGAAAGTCCGAACACGANAGGACACGGTGGTGGGTAACGCCCACCGGCCCATGATCGTCGGGTCAGGGAAAGTGCCACAGAGAGCAGACCGCCGGCTTCGGTCGGTAAGGGTGAAAGGGTGCGGTAAGAGCGCACCGCCCGACTGGTGACAGTCGGGGCACGGCAAACCCCACCGCGTGCAAGCGCAAGCAGTCCTCTGCGTTCNNCGGANCGCGTCCGTGGTCCGCGGATCGAGGGCGGGTAGCGTGCATGAGATCGTCGGNGACGGCGNTCCCAGATGAATGGTCGTCACCCCGGTTCGCCGGGGGACAGAATTCGGCTTACGTCCAACGACGATCACCCAGCGCCGGCCGGTCCGAAAGGATCGGCCGGCGGCCGTCGGGGCCGGCTTCAGGAGCCGCCGGCGGCTTTCATCTTGACGGGAAGATCCATCTCCTCGTCGCCGCGTCGGATGCGGAGGACGGGGGTGTCGCCGGGTGCATGGGACATGATCTTCTGCATCAGCTCGGCTCCGTCGGGAATGGTGTCGCCGTCCCACTCGAGAATGATGTCTCCTCGCTGGAGTCCCGCGTCCGCGGCTGACGTTCCGTCGCTCACCCCGTCGATGAGTACGCCGGTCGGAATGTCCGCGGTGTAGCTGGGCATGATGCCCAGCCGGACCCGGGCTCCGGTCCGTCGCGCCCGACCGCCACCGGTCGATTCCTGAAACGTCAATTTCGGGGTGACCGCGAACTCCTCGACCAGATCACCGGCGAGATCGATGATTCTGGCCGCACCCTCGGGGTTCACCAGCCATGCGTGGTCCCGCGGGGTGTGGTAGTCGTCGTGATCGCCGGTGAAGAAGAACATCACCGGAATGTCACGCTGGTAGAAGTTGCTGTGGTCGGAGGGGCCGAGTCCGCCCGGCGAGGCACGAACGACCAGGCCGCTCGGTTCGACGAAGCGGGGCAGAATTTCATCGAATTCGACCGCGGTGCCGGTTCCGGAAATGGACACCGTGTTGTCGCGCAGTCGACCCATCATGTCCAGATTGATCATGCAGTTGATCGAATCGACGTCGACGGGGCAGTTGTCGAGGAACCATTTCGAACCGTGCAGGCCCGCCTCCTCCGCGTCGAAGCCGATGAAGATGATCGAGCGACGGTCCCCGTCGGTCTCGAATTGGGACAGGCGGTCGGCGAGGACCAGCACGGCACCGGTGCCCGACGCATTGTCGTCGGCGCCGTAGTGGATCTCGTTGGAATTCGAACGGGAGCCGACGTAGCCGTTGCCGAGGTGGTCGTGGTGCCCTCCGATCACGATCCACTCGTCGGCCAACGCCCCCGTGCCGGGAAGCACGCCGGCGACGTTGTGGGCCTTCAGTTCGGGCCGTGCGATCTCGTTGTCCAGCGTGACGACGACCCCGTCGCGTCCCGGGACGGTCTTGATCCGTCCCGTGTTCGCCAGCCCCTGCAGCCGATCCAGCCCCCGTCCCCGCTTGTCGGCCTTCTTGAGAAGGGCATCCGCCGCATCCTGGTCCATGTGCACGGCCGGAATCTCCAGCATCGGGCGGAATCGCCGGGTGTACCGAAACGACTCGAGTCCCCGTCGGCCCGCTGCGGCGTTGCGGGGATTCACCAGAATCACGCCCGCCGCGCCGCGATCCGCCAGAGCCTGGAGCTTGCGATCGATGCCGGCATATTCACTGAAGGATCCGTCTTCGCTCCATTGGCTCTTTCCCTCCTCGTCGAGCGGCTCGTAGCGCAGAAGCACCGCGATCTGCCCGGTGAGGTCGGTGTCGTCCTTGAAGCTGGAGTATCCCTCCGGCCCGTCCTCGATGCCGTAGCCGACGAAGGTGACCGGTCCCGATGCGGAACCGTTTCCGGAGTTGCCCAGGACGTTGTAGTCGTCGTCTTCCAGGGCATCGCCGCGAATCGCGACGCTGCTGCCGATGAGTCGTCGGTTCGATCGTCCGGGATTGAATTCGAACGGCTGGTACCAGGTCCGTCCCTCGATGCCGTGGCCCTCGCGCAGGCCGGGGTCGTTGACGGGGTCGGTGTCGAAGGCCGGCTGCAGGCCGACGTGCCCGAAATGCCAGCTCATGTATTCCGACGCCATCCGCCCACCGCGGGTGCCGGGCTGTCGTCCCTCGAACCACGGATTGGCCAGGGTCTGGACGTGCTGATACCAGTGCACGGCGGCGGGATCGAGTTCGTCCATGTAGGAGGGGAGGTAGATCGATTCCCCTGAACTGCCTTCGGGTGAGAAGGATCGAATGCCTTCCGCGATCTCGATTCGTCCCTCGGAATCCTGCCCGGAGACCGGAATGCTCACGAAGAGGGTGACGATGATGCAGGTGATGAAGCGGTAGAGCGGGCTGGGCACGGGGAGATCCTCCGATTGCGTGTTCACGATGCGCAGGGCTGCTAGGCTCTGCGTACGGGTCACGTCATGGTAGCCCGACGAGGAGAGCCGCGTGGCCGAACCGGAATCCTTCCATCCTGCCCAGCACCGGAGCCTTGTGGTTCCCGCCGCCCTGCTGGTGGGCCTGCTGGTGGCCTCGGGCATGCTGATCCGATGCTGGGCCTGGGTCGAGGTCAGCATCCGGATCTGGCTGTTCAACTTCATCATGCTGGCCAGCGGCGACCTCCTCGGGCCGCAACTCAACTTCACNGATCTCCAGTACACCTTCCCCATGACGGTCACCCTCCAGGCNCCGGCCCTGCAGGAGGACGGCAAGGCCTTCCTGTCGGCGCGTCGGATGCGATTGACGCTGGAGGAGATTCCGGTCGCCGGGCGGGCGATCGAGTTCTCGGAGGTCCATTTCGATCGTCCGGTCCTGCGGCTCCGCTGGAAGGAGGACGGCTCGCTCGTNGGACTCAATCCGCGTTTCATCAAGTCGCTCTCGGGAGCGGATTACACCGAATCCATCTCGACCAATCCCAGCGACTTCCTGTCCATCCGGCTGATCGAAGTGGTCCGTGGTTCGCTCCATTTCGAACCGTACCAGTCGGGAATCGTGCGCATCGACGACATCTCCATGCGGGTGGATGCAACACCTCGTGAAGGCTCGCCCGGTCTCTACAGCATCGATTCGAGTGTGGAGCGCCC
Source organism: Phycisphaerae bacterium (assembly GCA_002591705.1). Next base: position 19,549 of record PAAB01000016.1, on the reverse strand, counting down.
ACCCGTCCTGGGAATCGACCTCGACGGCGCGGTGAACATCGATACCGGAGACGTCATCGTCAACAACTTCGTGGCCGGGCTGCAGATCGATCCCGCGGAGATCGAGTCGCTTCCCGACGACATCCGGACGCTCGTGGACGAGTACAGCATCGTCGGCAACGTCGGACTTCGCGTCGACGGTCTCATTCCACTGGCGGATCCCGCGGCCTGTGAGCTGCTGGCGGAGCTGATGGTCGAGGACAGCGGGGCCATGGTGTCCGACTACCGGATCCCCATCCCCAAGCTGGTGGCGGATCTGCATCTGGTTCAGGGACGGATGGTGATGCAGGAGATGGTGATGCAGCTGCCGCGCAGCGGGTCGATGCACATGACCGGTGACATCGCACTCGCCGCCCCGGGGGACTTCGATGTCCAGTTCGATGTCANCGATCTGCGGCTCGAGACGATCCTGTCCCAGCTTCAGGACGGGCACCCCCGGTACAGTGGATCGGTGGGAGTGACCGGTCAGGTGGCTTCCCACGCCGATGATCTGCTTGGCCATCTTTCGGGGAATGGCACGCTTCATCTGTCGCACGGCGACATCCTGAACGTTCCGGTGGTGAAGGGACTGCAGGACGCGGTGCTGGGTCGGTCAGAGTGGCCGATGGGCGATGACGAGGGATCGATGCTGTTCACGCTGGAGCCCGAACGGGTGGTGATCGACGACTTGTCGCTGGAGGGCGATCACCTCGGCGTCCGCGGTGAAGGAGAGTTGTACTTCGACAGTCGGATCAACTTCCGTTTCAATGCCGGGCCGCTCGAGAAGCTTCAGATGAATCTCGGAGCCGTGGGGGACATCTTCGGCTTCATCACGGATCGACTCGTGACCTATCAGGTCACCGGTGATTGGAACGAACCCAGGTTCTCGGGTCGGGTGCTGGGCCTGGGTACCACACCGAGATCGTCCTCTGTTTCTGCCGACTAGGCCATCGTGACGAGGGCCAGCAGCCAGAGTCCAAGTCCCGCCAGCAGACCCGCCAAAAGATCGTCGAGCAGGATGCCCCAGCCTTCACGCAGGTGCTGAAGCAGCCCGATCGGTGGCGGCTTCATGATGTCGAGTATTCGAAACAGCACGAAGCCAACCATTGCGTAGAGCAGGCACAGCAGCGGCGCTTCCTGCAGGCCCACGTCCCCCCAGGGCAGGCAGAGAAAGACGAGGCTCTGTCCGGCGATCTCGTCGCTGACGACCTGCGGTGGATCCGCCCGTCCCCAGTGCTGCTCGGCCCACGGGCCCAGCCGGATCGTGGCGAACGAGAACACGACCAGCAACGCGATCATCAACAGGTTCGCAAACCAGCTGTCCAGAAAGAGCACCGTCGCCGGAAAGACCAGAGCCACCGCAAGGGAGCCCCAGGTTCCGGGAGCTCGTGGCAGGGTCCCCAGTCCGAATCCAGTGAGAAGCTGGTGTTGCATCGGTCAGCCTTCCCGTTCCTCGCGACACTCGTGCATGATGGTTCGAATGCCGAAGAGGTAGGGGATTCCGGACCAGATCGTCACGGCGATGGTCACCCACATCAGTACGTTGCAGAGCCACACATTCCACACGTACGTGGTCGGAGGCCAATTGACCACCAGGAACAGCACCAGAGGAATGGCAATCGACTGCAGAATCATCTTGAGCTTGCCCGAGAGCTTGGATCCGAATGCAATCCCCTGCGATTCGGCCACGCCGCGGATGCTGGTCACGAACAGTTCCCGAGCCAGAATCACGACCACCATCCAGGGGTAGACGCCGGATGCCATGGTCAGCAGCCGGTCCTCATCGAACCATTCCTTCACCATGAAGCGGCCTCCGGACAGATACACGAACGCGCCCAGCACCAGTACCTTGTCGCAGAACGGATCCATGATCCGGCCGAAGGTGGAGACCACGTTCCATTTCCTGGCCAGCCATCCATCGAGGGCATCGGTGATCGCGGCAACGACAAAGAGTGCAATGGCGACGTTCGCCCAGGCGATTCCGGTGGAGGGGAATCGGTAGCAGCTGAGAGCACCGAAGAACCCCGCGGCAAACACGATTCGCATCAGTGTCAGGAAGTTGGGAATCTGTCGCCGAAGACCAGTGGCGGGGGAGGGTGTGGATGCCATGGGGGCATCCTACGAGATCGGCGTAGAACCCACCTCGGGCACCGTGGAGGGGGGGGGACCGATGCTGGCGAGGGATGCCGTCAGGTTGCGTTGAAGGGGGGGGAGGCCTATTCTTGAGCCTGCCACGGACCTTATAGGCCATGTCCCCCACAGGGGGATTCCCCCCCGGTGATTGGATGGACGGACTCGACCCCTACATCGCATGCCTTGCAGGCTCGCTTGCACTGTATCTCCTGCTTCGCAGGGGTCCCTTGGCAATGAAATTGATCGGCGTCCTCCTGGGACTGGGGACGATGGGCTGGCTGGTGGTGATCTGCTCCGAGGTGGTCCCCGGAGAGGTCGATCCCACCCGGAACATCCTCTTTCTGATCTTCGCCACGATTGCAGTCAGTGCTGCGGTCCGCATGATCACCCACGCCAGACCGGTCTACGCGGCCCTGTACTTCGTGATGGTGGTGATGTCGTCGGCCGGCCTCTTCCTCCTTCTGGAGGCCGAGTTCATGGCGTTCGCCCTGATCATCGTCTACGCCGGAGCAATTCTCATCACCTACATGTTCGTGCTGATGCTTGCCCAGCAGGCGTCCGAGGCCGAACAGGTCGATGAGACGCCGCTCTACGACCGCGTTGCGCGCGAGCCCGGTGCGGCGGTGATCGTCGGGCTGATCCTTGCAGGAACGATGGTGACGGCCTCGACGACCGGGCTGAGTCAGCTCCCGCCTCCGGTGGAACCGGCCGCGATGAACACGGCGAGCGGTGAACTGCTCGAACGGCTTCCGGGTCAGTACCGGGAGGCGGTGCACGCCGCCGATCCCGAACTCACCTGGCCTCCGGCGGGTGCGGAGGCGGTCCCCCCGGTGCAGTGGGACGAGGACGGTCCCTACGTGCATGTCGACGGACGCGACCTGCGGATTGACACCGAATACCTGCCCAGCAACACCCAGCACGTCGGCTGGTCCCTGGTGGCGTCGTTTCCGGCAAGTCTCGAAGTTGCGGGGGTGATCCTGCTGCTGGCCATGTTCGGAGCCGTGGTGCTGGCCCGGCGGCAGGCCGAGCACAGCGAGGACGAACTCCGGATGGATGCCGGTCTCAAGCCCGTCCACGGCATCGTGGACGAGGAGGAGTCGGCATGATGATTCAGCTGGCATCCACCTTCTCGCAGTTGTCGCTGTCGCAGTACATGGTCCTCAGCAGTCTCCTGTTCGTGATCGGTCTGGTCGGATTTCTCACCCGCCGCAACCTGATCGTGATGTTCCTCTGCACCGAACTGATGTTCCAGGCCGCGGCGATTGCGTTCGTGGCCTTCGGCCGGTACTGGTTCGACTTCTCCGGCCAGGTCTTCGTGATCTTCATTCTCACGGTGGCCGCAGCGGAGGCGGCGCTCGCACTGGCCCTCGTGGTGCTGCTCTACCGTCGCCGTTCCACCCTCAACGCCGATGACTGGATGGAGCTCTGCGAATGATGCAGTCGACGGCCATCCGCATCGCCGAACTCATTCCCACCGTGCCCCCGGTACCGGTCGCGGAGGTGGTCGAAGCGGGCAGTCACTGGTGGGCGGGATTCATCCTCTGGTTTCCGCTCATCTCCCTGGTGCTCTGCGGCCTCTGTGCGGCCTGTCGGGTGAAGTCCAAGCTCCCCGCTTGGATCACCATCGGTTCGCTGGCCTGTTCCTTCTCCCTCACCATCCTGCTGGGCAACTCGGAGAACGTCCCGGAGCGCATCCTGCTCTTCGAGTGGATCTCGATGGACTGGGTGGGAGGGGCGTTCGTCGCGAACTTCGCCCTCTACATCGATTCGCTGACCATTCTCTGGATGAGCTTCGTGACCGGTCTGGGCACGCTCATCGCGCTCTACGCAAGCGAGTACATGGAGCCGGATGTCGGCAAGGGCTACACGCGATTCTTCTCCGGGGTGAGCGTGTTCCTCTTTGCCATGGGCTGCCTGGTCATGGGGGACAACCTCCTCATGCTGTACCTGGGCTGGGAAGGTGTGGGCTTCGCCTCCTACTGGCTGATCGGCTACTACTACCGCCGTCCGGAAGCGGTGGCCGCGGCCAAGAAGGCCTTCATCGTCAATCGAATCGGTGACCTCGGCCTCGCGCTCGCGGTGTATCTCATCTGGGCCACGTTCGGGACCGTCCAGTACAACGAACTCATGACGGTCATCGAGTCGGGCAACTTCTCGGAGGCCTACGAAGGCTGGTCCGTGAAGGCGATCCCGTATCTGCTGATGCTCGCCGCCTTCGGCAAGTCGGCCCAGCTTCCGCTGTACGTCTGGTTGCCGGACGCCATGGAGGGGCCGACCCCGGTCTCCGCCCTGATCCACGCGGCCACCATGGTGACCGCGGGCATCTACCTCATCGCGAGGATGTACCCGTTCTTCCTGCTGGAACCCGCCTCGCTGCACCTGGTGGCCTGGATCGGCGGAATGACGGCACTGCTGGCCGCGACCATCGGCATGGCCCAGTACGACATCAAGCGCATCTTCGCCTATTCGACGGTTTCGCAGCTGGGCTACATGTTCCTCGGGCTGGGAGTGCTGACGACCTACGGAGCCGCCTACCACGTGTTCACGCATGCGTTCTTCAAGGCGGTCCTCTTCCTGACCGCCGGTGCGGTGATGCACGGCTTCGCAGGGCAGCTCGATCTCCGGAAGCTGTCGGGCCTTCGACGCATGAAGGGATGGAAGATCGTGGCCTGGACCATGTTCGTGGGCTGCATCTGCCTGGCCGGCTTCCCGTTCACGTCGGGGTACTTCAGCAAGGATGCCATTCTCGCCGAGGCCTTCGTGACGCAGGGCCCGGGATTCAAGGTGCTGGGCTGGATTGCGATCTTCACGGCGTTCCTCACCGCGTATTACACCTTCCGGGTCTGGTGTCGAGTCTGCGCGGGACCGGCGCACTACGAGCCCGGTGACGAGTTGCACGACGACGACCACCACGACGACCACCACGACGATCACCACGACGGCCATGGGTTTCATCCCCACGCACCACGGTTCGCCATCAACTTCGTCCTGGTGGTGATCTCCATCGGAGCGCTTCTGGCGGCGGTTCCCTACTTCATGCCCAACGAGGTCGAGGGAATCAAGGGGGGGTGGATCGCGGACATGGTGCACGGCTCCTCGGCGGCCTCGGGCATCCCGGGGCATCCGGATCATCCGGGAAGCATGTCGCACGGTGCCGGACATGCAGAGCACGGGCACCACGATGACGGACATGGGCATCACGGCACGATCCTTGGAATGGATCCACATGTCGCGATGTACTACATCTCCGGCGTCGTNGGCGGCATCGGCCTGCTGCTCGCCTTCTGGCTCCATCTGTGGCGACGACAGGATGCGGACCGACTCCGGTCCTGGCTGCTGTCCCGGGCTTGGATCCGGTGGCTTCCCGTCGCCATGGAGAACAAGTGGTACGTGGACGAGGTCTACCACGCACTGGTCAGGGCGCCGCTGTGGCTGCTGGGACACGTCTTCCACGCGATCGACCGCTACATCGTGGATGGCCTGCTGGTTGACGGCACCTCGAAGCTGCCCCGTCTGCTGGGGCGTTGGTTCCAGCCGCTGCAGAACGGGTTGCTCCAGTCGTACGCCGTGACCATGGCCGGCGGAGCGGTGCTCATCATCCTCATGATGGTCCTGATGATGCAGTTCTTCGAAGGGGGGGCCGTTCAGTGATGAGCTGGCTTCTCATCCTGCTGCCGCTGGTCGGTGTCGTGGCGATCATTCTCTCGCCGGCTCGCATGGCCAAGACGGTCTCGCTGCTGACCACGCTGGTCGTCTTCGGGGTCAGCATCGGCGCTGCCGTGGGGTTCGACGGATGGGGAAAGGGCACCTGGGGTCTGCTCGGATCATTCGACTGGCTGTCTCGCTACGGAATCGAGATCCAGGTCGGGGCGGATTCGGTTTCGCTCGTGCTNGTGCTGCTGACCACCTTCCTGATGCCCCTGGCCGTGCTCGGATCCTTCACGTCGGTCCGGGATCGGCTGCGTGAGTACTACGGATGGCTGCTGGGACTCGAGGCCGCCATGCTGGGAGTNTTCCTGGCNCGNGATCTNGTNNTGTTCTACGTCTGCTTCGAGTTCACCCTCGTTCCCATGTTCTTCATCATCGCCATCTACGGCGGTGCGAACCGGGCCAAGGCCAGCGTCAAGTTCATGATCTACACCTTCACCGGGTCGTTGATCACGCTGGCCGCCTTCCTGTGGCTCGCCTGGTCCGCTTCGCAGGTCGCAGACGGTGCGTGGACGTTCTCCATTGCCGCCCTGACCGATCATGCCGTCAACGGCCTCGATGCGACCCAGCAGGGGTGGCTGCTGCTGGCGCTGCTGATCGGATTTGGGGTGAAGGTTCCGATCTTCCCCGTCCACACCTGGCTGCCCCTTGCCCATACCGAAGCACCGACCGCGGGATCGGTCATTCTCGCCGGGGTGCTGCTCAAACTGGGTACGTACGGTCTGTACCGGTTCATGCTTCCGATGTGTCCGGAGGCGGTGGTGACCTGGGCCCCGTTCATCGCGGTGCTGGCCATCATCGGCATCCTGTACGGCGCCCTGATCTGCTGGGTCCAGACCGATGTCAAGAAACTGGTCGCCTATTCGTCCGTCAGCCACCTCGGCTTCTGCATTCTGGGTCTGTTCGCATTGAATCCGATGGGACTGGAAGGCTCGATTCTCTACATGGTGAACCATGGTCTGTCGACCGGGGCCCTGTTCTTCCTCATCGGGATGATGTACGAGCGGTACCACACCCGCGACATGAATGCGGTCGGGGGCCTGGCGGGACGCATGCCCGTCTGGGCCTGCTTCATGGTCTTCTTCGTCCTGGCGTCGGTCGGACTGCCGGGCCTCAACGGGTTCGTGAGCGAGTTCCTGTGCCTGATCGCCGCCTTCGCGGCCGGAGACATGGGCGCCTATCCGGGCGTACTGGGTCCCTGGTACGCGGCGATCGCCGCTCTGGGCATGATCTTCGCTGCCATGTACCTTCTGATCATGGTCGGGCGCATCGTCTTCGGCCCCGAGAAGCTTCCTCCCGGTACACCGGATGAGGAGATGCTTCCCCAGGATCTCAGCATCCGGGAAATCACCGTGCTGATTCCCCTGGCCGTCTTCTGCATCGTGCTCGGGGTTCAGCCCTGGATCGTGATCGACGGCACGTCGGCCGCGGTGGCGGACACCCTCGCCGTCTACGAGCCCATTCTCGGGCAGGCGAAGTCGGCCGTGCAGGGATCCTTGGCGGGAGGTGCTCCATGACCGAGAAACTGACCTTCGTCATTCCCGAAGTCATCCTCCTGGCCGGCGTCGTGGCGGTGGCGATTCTCGGACTGGTGCGGTCGGCGTCGCTTCGCAGCAAGGTCCCATGGGTCGCGATGCTTTTCATTCTCGGCGCCGGAGTCAGCATTCCCTTCGTCTTCTCGGAGACTCGGGTGGCCGAATCGACGCTGCTGCTTCCAGGATTGGGACGTCCCATGGGTCTCGTCTCGTGCGTCATCGGCCTCTGTCTGGTCCTGATGACGGTCGGCCGCATCGATCGTCGATACGAACGGGCCATCGCGGAGGGGCGGATGACCTTCGATCCGCTGCGTTCCAATCGCGGCGAGTACTACGTCTTCTTCCTGTTGTCGCTGGCCGGGTTGATGCTCACCTGCACCGCGAGCGATCTGATCTGGTTGTTTCTGGCCCTGGAGCTCACCAGTCTTCCGACCTACGTCATGGTCGCGATGAGCCGAGGTTCGAAGCGTGCCCAGGAATCGGCGATGAAGTACTTCTACCTCGGTGCGATGTCAGCGGCGATGTTCCTGTACGGTTTCGCACTGCTCTACGGAGCAACCGGCACCCTCGAGTTGTCCGCAATGCGGGACGTACTGTCCGCCCAGGCCGCCGATGGCGGCATCGGCATCCTCGCCGTGGTCGGGATGATGCTCGCGCTGCTGGGCATCGGCTTCAAGCTGGCCGCGGCACCCATGCACCTCTATGCGGGTGATGTCTACGAGGGGGCCGCCGTGCATGTCACCGCGGTACTCGGATTCGTTCCGAAGGCGGCCGGTGCGATGGCCTTCATGCTCCTGTTGTCGACCATCGGCTGGTTCGATGGGACACCGCTTCCGCTGCCGATCCTGATCATGCTGTGGGTCATGGCGGTTCTGACGATGACGCTCGGCAACATCGGGGCGCTGCTGCAGCGGTCGATCAAGCGGATGTTCGCCTATTCCTCCATCGCCCACAGCGGCTACATCATGGTCGGCATCATCGCCGGCCCCGGACTCGGATTCAACGCGGTCGTCCTCTACCTCTTCGTGTACGGGCTGGCCAGCACGGGAGCCTTTGCCGCTCTCGCGTCGCTCCAACGTGCCGATCGGGAGATCGAGGCCGTGGAGGACCTGGCCGGTCTGCGTCAGAAGCATCCGGGGATTTCAACCGCCATGGCCGTCACCTCCGGCTCGCTGCTGGGGTTCCCTCCGCTGCTCGGCTTCTGGGGCAAGTTGGCGCTGTTTGTGGCCGGTGTCGCCTCCGGCCACGTGGTCCTGGTGATCATTGCCGGTCTGAACAGCGCCATCAGTGCCTGGTACTACCTGCGGTTGGTTGGTCTGCCGTTGATGGCGGAGCCGACGGAACGCAGTGAAACGATCGACCGGGTCGACGCCCCGTGGGCACGCCTCGCGGCCATCGGCCTCGCGGCTTCGATGGTCGTGCTCCCCATTTTCCTGGCCGGCATTCAGGATGAGACGGCGGTCGTGCTTCCGGACGCTCAGGACGATGCGGTGACCATGCAGGACACCGGCGACTACGAAGCGGCCGGTTCCTGATTGACGACGCGGCGTCGAAGCAATGTCATCTGGACCAGCACGCCGACGATCGTGAGCACTGCGAGCGCGACCGTGGGCAGCAGAACCCAGGCTTCCATGATCTGATGCATGGGTGCTCCGGTCATCGCCAGCAGTCGACTGGCGCTGGAGATGATCAGCACCGAACCGACCACGGCGGTCACGATCACCGCCGAGGTCTTTCGAGCAAAGGTGGCCAGCACCAGGCCCAGAAGGATTCCGCCGAGGATGCTGCCCACGACGGCGAGTTGCGTGCGTGGAGCAAGCAGCTGCCATTGGCCCCACAGGTTGCTGATCCGGGCCACCAGTGCCCGCCGGACGGCTTCCGCCCGTTGCGCGGCGGCCGGCAGCACGTCTCGGGCCTCCCCCTCACCGTTGGGTGTGGTTTCAGCTCCGCTGCGTTCAGAACTGCCGACCAGAAGCAGTCCCACATCGATCAGCGGGGCAGGGGTGGTGCGATCCTCGACACTTGATTGATCGGTCGACGGAACGAAGGTGAGCATGCTCCAGACGGTCACCAGGCCGACCGAAGCAAGGATGCCCGAAAGCAGTCCGGCCAGCAGCAGTCGATAGATCAGCAGGCCGACCAGACCGACGGCAAGGGCAAAGACCAGAAGAATGATCCACAGTGGAAAGCTTCCGCCGGTCTCCAGCCAGGTGAGCCAGCCGATCAGTGCCCCCAGGGCCAGTCCGGCCAATGCGATGCCCGCCCGAAGCACCACCGCGCCCAGGCCCCACAGCACTCCACCGGCAAGGATGGCGAGCACGAAGGAGACAAGTTGTTCGGTGTGCCCGGTGGTCATCGTCGATTCCTGCTTATCGACCGGATCCGAGTCCGGGCTTCCATGGTGGGTGCTAGCATGCGTGAATGCACGATTTGGCTCGATATCGGTGGGCCGCCACGGCGGCTCTGGCACTGGGAGGATGGACGATGGCCGACGATGCAGGACAGGACGGCGGACATCTCAACCGGCTGGCCGGGGAGACGAGTCCGTATCTGCTGCAGCACGCACGCAATCCGGTGGACTGGTATCCCTGGGGCGAAGAGGCCTTCGCGGCGGCAAAGGAGCAGAACAAGCCGATCTTCCTGAGCATCGGNTATTCCACCTGCTANTGGTGNCANGTGATGGAGCGTGANAGCTTCGAGAACGAAGCCANNGCNGACATCATGAACGAGCATTTCATCTGTGTGAAGGTCGATCGNGAAGAGCGNCCGGACGTNGACGACATCTACATGACCGGGGTGCAGTTGATGACCGGNGGNGGCGGNTGGCCGATGAGCGNCTTCCTGATNCCCGATACGCTCGAGCCGTTCTACGGNGGAACCTATTTNCCNCCCGANGACGCGCCNCAGCTNGGTCGTCCCGGATTTCCCACGCTGCTGAANTCCATGCANCAGTACTGGACCCAGCAGGAGGNATCNCTGCGTGATCAGGGNGNNAANNTGGCCGNNGCCATCANGGCCCGGATGGATGTGGAGGANGNNCCGGAGGNNCTNGCCAAGNNNCAGGTCGATGCATCGNTGTCGCAGATGCTGTCNGGNTACGACCGGACNNACGGNGGNTTCTCCAAGGGCGCNCCGAAGTTTCCGATGCCGGTCAATCTCGAGTTCCTGCTCGAGGCGGGATGGNCNTCGATGCCGGTTCGNGATGCGGNGGTGNAGACNCTCGATCGNATGGCNATGGGCGGNATGTACGANCAGNTCGGCGGTGGATTCCACCGCTACAGNGTCGATGACCAGTGGNTGGTTCCNCATTTCGAGAAGATGCTCTACGACAANGCCATGCTCGCNTCGGTNTACGCNCGGGCNGCCGANGAGACNGGGGACGAGTNCTACNCNGAAGTNGCNGGGGAGATTCTCGACTACGTCCTGCGGGAGATGACCAGTGAAGGCGGNGCCTTCTATTCNGCTCAGGATGCGGAGTCCAATGCCCGGGAAGGCGANAGCTACCTCTGGACNCCNGAGGAGGTGCGNTCCGCNCTGGAGGCCGNCGGNCTGGNNGCGGAGGTCGATTTCGCCCTCGANGTCTACGGNCTGAANGAAGGNACCAACTTCACGGACCCGCANCACCCGGGCGATCCNCCCCGNAACGTGCTGNGGCTGTCNGAGCGTCCCGANGANATCGCATCCCGTCTGGNNCTNTCCCGTCGGGAGGTCCGNNATCGGTTCGAACGCATCAACGNGGCGATGCTGAAGCTNCGGGACACCCGGGATCAGCCGGGNACCGACGACAAGGTNCTGGCNGGNTGGAACGGACTGATGATCGGNGGNATGGCCGACGGNGGNCGNCTGCTGGNGGAGGNNCGNTACACNGANGCCGCCCGNCGNGCGGCNGATGANGTNCTGGCCACCATGTGGTCGAGCNGTNGAGGNCTGATGCGGANNCGTCGNGGTNCCGANGTCAGGATTCCGGCCTTNCTNGANGACTANGCNTTCATGATNCGTGGNCTGGTGCGNCTGCANCAGGCGACGGATGACGCNNTCTACCTNGATCGGGCNGCNACNCTCGCNNCNCAGGCNCGNACGNGATTCTGGGACGACGAGCGGGGGGGCTGGTTCGATACNCTNGAGTCGCANCCGGANCTCTTCGTGCGTGGACGTTCNTTCTACGACGGAGCGGTNCCGAGTGCNAANGGCGTNATGATCAANGCNNTGATCGANCTGCACGAGCGGACCGGACGCAGNGAGTACATCGAGGATGCNNCNCGNGCCCTGNCCGTGGTCAGTCCCGACATCGTCGAGTCNCCNCGNAGCGTCATTCATTCCGTNCAGGGNCTTCANCGCATGCTTCGGGATCANTCCGACCATCTGTCGNNNGGTGGANCCGGNGGNANTTCGGTCAAGACGAAGAAGTCCGGATCCACGCACAAGGTGGCGTTGGGGATCNNCCAGCGGCAGCTTCGACTGGGGCCCGGCGAGTCGGGNACNGTGGTGCTGACGCTCGAGATCGATTCGGGCTGGCACATCAACTCTCCGGTCCAGTCGGATCCGTTCGTCGTTCCGCTGGCCATCACCAGTCTGGCCAATGGCGTTCGTGTTCAGGCGGACTATCCCTCCGGCGAGTCGTTCAGGGGCCCCGACGGACAGGTCAACGTCTATTCACATACCGTCGAGATCCCCATCACCGTGACCAGAACCGGCGACATCGGCCGCAGCGTGGGCTTCACGATCACCTGGCAGGCCTGCAACAACCAGAACTGCCTGATGCCCGTGACCACTTCGATTCCGCTGAAGGTCCTGCCTCCGGCCGGAGGCTGACCGACCCCGAAGTTGACATGGCGGTCTCAGGGACCACAATCGGCAGTTCAACCCCGATCCCCGGTCCAGGAGGCCACCATGGCATCGAAGTACCGTACCGCTCCCGCACAATCGTCGAAGCTCCCCGGCGGCATTCCCTACATCATCGGGAACGAGGCCGCAGAGCGGTTCTCNTTCTACGGGATGAAGGGGATCCTCACGATCTTCATGAGCACCATGCTCGTCTACATGCCCGGTGGGGTACTCGACGAGCAGATGAGCGAAAGCGACGTCGTGAGCTGGTACCACTGGTTCGTCGGTGCCGTGTACATCACGCCGCTGCTGGGAGCCTTCATCGCCGATGCGTTCCTGGGCAAGTACCTGACGATCATGCTGCTGTCGATCGTCTACTGCCTGGGCCACGGAGCCCTGGCCCTGATGGGGGCCCAGATCCCCTTCATGGACGAACCGCTCAATCCNAGCTTCTTCTTCGTCCTGGGACTGATTCTCATCTGCCTGGGATCGGGCGGCATCAAGCCGTGCGTGTCGGCCCACGTCGGTGACCAGTTCGGCGAATCCAGTGCAAAGGTCTGGATGACGAAGATCTTCATGGTCTTCTACCTGTCGATCAACATCGGTGCCGCATTGTCCAACCTCGCAACGCCATGGCTGCTCCATCACTACGGGCCGCACTGGGCCTTCGGGGTGCCGGGAGTGCTCATGGCGATCGCGACCCTGACCTTCTGGCTCGGTCGCAAGAAGTTCATCCACGTCCCACCCGGCGGGATGGCCTTCGTCCGCGAGGTGTTCAGCGCCCGCGGCATCAAGGCCATCCTCAAGTTGTCGATCATCTACCTCTTCGTGGCCGTGTTCTGGGCCCTCTTCGACCAGACCGGCTCGACGTGGGTGCTCCAGGCGGAGGACATGAACCGGAACTGGATGGGAATCAACTGGCTGTCGGCCCAGATCCAGGCCATCAACCCGGTGATGATCCTCATCCTGACTCCGTTGTTCGGTTGGCTGGTGTACCCGGCGATCGACAAGATCTGGCCCCTGACCCCCATGCGGAAGATCTGCATCGGCCTCTTCATCATGGCCGGAGGGTTCGCGATCATCGCGGTCGCCCAGGAACTCATCGATGCGGGGCAGACCCCGTCGATCGGCTGGCAGGTGCTGGCGTACGCCATCATCACCACCGCCGAGGTCATGGTCTCCATCACCTGCCTCGAGTTCTCGTACACTCAGGCACCACGAAAGATGAAGTCGATCATCATGGGCTTCTTCCTCGCGTCGGTGACGGTTGGAAACGTCATCACGAGTCTGGTCAGTTCCGTCAGTGTCGCACCGTCGGATACGCAGTGCCTCAGCGAGGCGCGGGATCGGATCGGAGACTGGATGGATGAGCACGACGGATCGCTTCCGAGTGCCGCCGAGGCCCAGAAGCTGCTCGAGGGTCTTTCGGCTGCGGAACGTGATCAGGAGCCGATCTACTCGCTGACCGAATCCGGTTTCACCATCGGCCTGCCGCTGGGAACCGGTGCGACGGACGGCTACGGGGACGGCAGCTTCGTGTACGACGCCACGGGCGGACTCGAGCGGGTCGACTGGCCCGCCACGGATCAGCTGGAATCGGGAGCGGACCGCATCGAGTCCTTCTGGCGCACCAACGACCGGTTGCCCTCCAACGAGGAGGGAGGCGATCTGCTCAAGGGACAGACGGGCCCCTGGGGCCATCAACTGGTCTACCGACTGCTGAACCGGAACAACTTCTCGGTCGGCTCTCCGGGCCCCACCGACGATCTGCTCTCCTCCACGGCGGTCGTGCTCAAGGCCAGTGTGGTGTATCCCAGCCCTGCGGAGGACGCCAACTCGTGGCTGTCACGCCGGAAGGCCGAACTCGGCATCGAGTCCCAGGCCAATCAGACGGGGGAGGTCACCATCAGCCGGGAGATCGAGATCGGAGGGCAGAATCGCTTCCAGGGAGCGGCGTTCTTCTGGTTCTTCACCTGGCTGATGCTCGGCACCGCAGTGGTGTTCGTGCCGGTGGTCTGGCTCTACAAGCCTCACACCTACTACATGGAGGAAGAGGTCGAGGCCTCCTCCTGAGCACGCCGATCATTCCAAAGGGATCAGAAGCCCGGTGAAGCGGAAGCGTTGATGCGCGGATTCAGGGCACGAAGCATGATCGTGTCCTGATCCGGCGACATCAGGATGTACTGCCAGGCCCCGTTGCTGGTGGCCCGGGGAATGGCGAGTTCGTCGTGGATGCGAATCGAACTGTGCATTCGGCTGGGGTTCACGTACCGAAGTTCGTAGGGCGTCGCCACGAGGTAGCGTCCGCCGCCCTCCACGTCCGGTGCGGCGGCGACGGATCGCTTCAGCAGGACGAAGGGACGTGCATCGCTGGTGTCGTCGGGAACCCAGACCACCACGCGGTTCTTGACCGGGTGGAAGAAGATGTGGCCCTCGATGTCCCCGGCGGGAACTCCCTGAACCACGGGGTGGGCCACTGCGGCCTGCTCGACGAGTCCGATGGATCCGTTGGTCATGATGTCCACGTCCTGGAGACTCGTCATCATGATGTCCGAGGACAGAGTGTTCATGGTCGCGAGCTTCATCGTGCCCGAGCGGGAGAGCCAGAAGACGTAGATCCGATCGGAGAGCGTGCTCCAGGACGGGAACAGCCAGTTGCCACCCTGGGGATCGATCACGATCTCTCGTCCATCCTCTTCGCGAATGACCAGTGAGAATGCCCGGGCGTCGCGTTGCCGGGTGCACCACGCCACTTCACCATTTCGGCCGAGGGTGGCGAAGGCGTTGACCATGCCGTCGTCGATGATCCAATCGATGTCGCCCGTATCCCATGCGACCTTTCCGATTCGACGGGAGCCGNCGGGCNGAGGCGATTCCACCAGGAAGCCGGTGGAGTCGGCGGATCGTCCCAGCAGCAGCGGCGGATCGAGCCGGTAGGCGACGGAACAGGTGGTGGGGCTCTGGTTGATCCGCCAGACTTCCACGCCGGTGTCCAACGGGGGAGGTGCTCCCGGTTCGGCGAGGCGGGTGGGGGTGCTGGGAGCAGAGCCGAGCACCGTCGCGATGAATCGTCCGCCCGGACTCAGCAGGGGGAGCGTGGAGCGGTCGTAGGGGATCTCGCAAAGATCCTGCAGATTGGCGTTGAAACGCAGCGAAGGGTTGTCCCCACGCATCATTTCGTACTCAGCGATCTCGTTGAGTCGCTTGATCGCCTCCGGACTCATCGCCTGCTTGNGGGGTTCCTGCTGCACGGGGGTGCAGGCGGTCATCACGCATGCATTGATCACGAGCAGGATGGTGCGGTGGAGTCGCATTCGGTGTCAGTCTGCGTCCACGTCGATCAGATCGATCGGGGCGGCGTCCATCTCCTCCTGGGCCTTGGTGGTGTCGGGCAGGGGCGAATCGCCTCGTTCGACTTCCNTGGTGGCGGAGGAGAGGTTCTTGCCGGCGATCCGCTCGCTGATGCGGAGATTCAGCTTCTCCTCATCCTGAAGCTGTTCGGCGAGTGGCCGNGAGACGGCTTCCAGACGGATGAGGTCCTGTTGATTGAAGTTGTCGTAGTTCTCGTTGGGATTCATCACCACGGTGGGGGTGATGAAGGCGATCAACTCGTTTCGTTCCAGGGCCTCGTCGGTGTACTTGAAGAGTTCGCCCAGGATCGGAATGTCGCCCAGCAGGGGGATCTTGGACTTGAACTGCCGCTCATTTTCACGAAGCAGGCCGCCGATCACGACCGTCTGGCCGTCGAGCACGATGGCGTGGCTGTTGACNTGCTTGCGGGAGAAGATCTCGCCGGAGATGGATCCGACCGTCGTCGTACCGATGGTGTCCGACAACTGGAGGCTGATCTCCATGTCGACGGTNCCCTCCTGCGTGATGCGGGGGCGTACGTTCAGGAAGACGCCGACATCCCGGTATTCGAACTGGGTGTTCAGCGAATTGCCCCCCGCGAGGTCGGTGGTGTTGCTGACGGGGATGGGGACTTCCTTGCCCGAGAAGAAGACGGCTTCCTCGTTGTCGGCGGTGAAGACCCTCGGTTCCTGGATGATCCGGGTGTTGGTGACCTGGGCGAGAGCCTCGATGATCACCTTGACGTCGAACGAGTTGATGCTGAGAACGGAGGTCTGGGAGGATCCGCTGACGCTCTTTCCGATCAACTGGTCGAGGAAGTCGTTGATCGTCACATTGAAGGCGCTGGCGGNGCCGGCGGCATCGAAGATGCCGCCACCGANGAACTGGCCGTTGACGTCGGGGCTCGCCTGNGCGTCNGCNCCGTACTTCATGCCGAGNTTCANCTGGTCGGTGATGTCGACTTCGACGACCGTGGCGGACAGCATGACCTGNCGACGNGGNCGATCGAANCTCTGGATCATTTCGACCATCGGNTCCAGGAATGCGGGCGGAGCCAGCACGGCGAGGGCGTTCTGCCGGACGATGGGGACGATTCGTACCTTGCCGATCAGCGACGATTCGGGGGACTGCTCTTCGTCCTCGCTGCCTCGCTGCCACGGAAAGCTGAGTTCCTGCCCCGTGGTGGTGGTGTTCTGGACGCCGGCGCCCGTGCTCGTGCCGCTGGGCGACTCGAACCCCTCACCGCTGAGCCCGGTGTCGGGTCGTGNAATGGTGACATTGGTTCCGGGCTTGGACAGAAGAACATTCAGTTCCTCGGACAGCTCGACGGCCCGTGCGTACTTCAGCTGGATGATCTGGGGGACGCCCACATTGCTCGGCTGGTCGAGTTCCTCGATGATCGAGGAGATGAAGTCGAAGGATTCGGCCGTCTTGGCGAGCACGAGGAGGGCATTCTTGTCCGGATAGGCGTCGATGGAATAGATTCCGGAGATCGCCTGGGTCGCGTTCGCACGCTGGGCATTCTGACCCCGACCACCACCGCCGCTGGTCGTGGTGCCCTCACCGAGCACCTCTTCGAGCAGGGCCTTGATCTTCTTCGGATCGGTGTATCTGAGGATGAACAGACGCGACGTGCCCTCGGACCGGGGGAGATCCCATTCCGTGCCGATGAGCGTGGCGATCTCCTCCATGATTCCGGGCTCGGTCTGCACCGTCACCGTGTTCTGCTGCACGTTGACGGTGAGCCGGAGTTCGACCCCGCTGTCGCTCGGGGTGGAGGATCGGTTGTTGCCCTGATTTCGGGAGTTCCGGCTGTTGGAGTTGCCGGTGCTTCGTCGGGCGGAGCTGGTCGAGGTGCCGCCGGAGAACAGTTCATCGATGTTGGTCGCGATCTCGTTGGCATCGGCCCACTTGAGTCGGAAGGTGTGCATCCTCCGATTGAGCCACTTCTGATCCAGTTCGCGGATGATCTTGTCGTACTGCTGGCACAGCCCGATGTCGCCCAGCACGATGATCTGGTTCGAGAGTTCGTCGACCCAGACCTCGGCGTACTGGGGCTTCATCTCGGAGATCTTGTCGGCGATCTCCGAGGCGTCGCTGACGGTCACGGGAAAGATCTTCATCACGATGGTGCCGCGGTCCACGCGGTCGCGGATGTCGACCGCGGCNTCGAGTACGGGAATGTCGCTCATCTCGTCGGTGATGGTGGCGAGGTCGAGCTTCGTGAGAATGATCAGCTGCGGGCGTTCGATGACCGCAATGCCGTTCATTCGCAACGCGCTGAAGAGCATGTCGAGTGCCGCCTGCTTCTCGATGGGCTCATCCACGATGACGGTGATCTTGCCGCCGGATGCTCCGATCCCGATGCCGGCACCGTCGAGCTTGAGAGGCATCACGATCTTGCCGGTGACCTTGGCAAGCCACGGAACGATGTCCTTGATCTCCACGTCGTCGAATGCGAAGTTGATCTTGCCCTCCGGAATCGGACGTCGATTGAGATGGGCCTGTTCGATCGGCTCGAGGACCTCGGAAGGCCGGTAGCCGTCGGCGTTTCGATTGGTGTCGTCGGTCCCGAGTTCGTCCGGGGCTTCCGTCTCCGCCTGGGGGCTTGGAGGCGCTTCGGGGGCGGGGCGTCCGTCTTCCTGGGCCACTGCGGCACCGGAGGCGGTGATCGCAAGGAGCAGGGCGGGCAGGGCGAAGATGTCGGATGAGTTGCGTGCCACGTCTGTCTTCTCGTTAGGAGGCTCGGCTACCTGGTGGGTATCCGGTTGAATGGAGAACGAATGGATCTTTCTTCTATTCCATGGTTCGTGAGAGGAGACTCAGGAACCATCTTCCTTATCGGTGCCTTGAGGGGGTGAATCGCCGTTTTTCGCCTCCGGGTCCGCCTTCGACGGCTCGGCAGAGGGTTCGGGGGTCGTATTCGATTCCGGCTCGGTCACGGGGGCGGAGGCGGGTTCGTCATTTGAAGCTTCAGTGGGGTTTCCGTCGCCGCCCAGTCGAATCAGTTCGGCCTCAAGCTCATCGATCATCGCTTCCAGCAGATCCACCGATGGGGCTCCAAGGGATCGCATGGTGTCGGGGGTTCGCCCCCACCATTTGATCCAGCCCCGGTAGATCTCGATCCGCTTGCCGATGGCGATGGCGGGTTCGTACTCATTGGTGAATCCAAGCCGGGCGATGGAGGTTCTCCACGCCCGTTCGCACTGTTGTTCGAGGGTCAGATCCTCTTCCACGGCTTCGTTCTCGGGGAGCACATCCTCAAGAATGCCGCGGGGCATCCGCAGCTCGACGGCTTCATCGGAGAACGGTGTCAACTCCATGTTGATCAGGGCGACATCGTAGGGGCCGCCACCCCGGTACTTCACGGTGATCCCCCGGGGCGGATCGGTGGCCAGCACGTCGATGTCGTCATGACTGTCGCCGATGTTCAATCGGGTCAGGGGGTCGCCGTCGGAGGTCTGCTGCTTGAACCAGGCTTCCGCTCCGAGGATGGCCACCAGTTTGGGGCCGGTGTAGTTGGGGGGAAAGGACGGTTCCGGGGGAGGCGGGGGAGGCTTCTCCTCCACGACCGGTCGCGGGGGCGGGGGAGGAGCCGGTGGCGGGGGCTTCCGGACGATCGGTGGTGTGTAGAAGAAGGAACGTCCATTGAAGCGATCCACATCCGTCTGCATGTTCTGTTCGTGGCGAGCGAGCAGTTTGTCGAGCGAATCGTCGGATTTCGGATCGTCCAAGAAGATGGTCTGTCCGGATCGATAGAGGTTCGGCGTCATGAAGATCAGGAACAGCACGATCACTCCGAGAGCCCCGACGCTGAAGGTCATGGGGTTCACGAGCGAATTGGATCGGTTCGACTTCATCGCGTTCGCACCCACGCTTCCAGGGACAGGCGGGTGCGGACATCCTTGTTGCCCGCCTTGTCGATTCTGATGCTGGTCACCGATTCGATTCCCGGATGGGCTTCAAGGTCCGCGATGATC
>PAAB01000015.1 GCA_002591705.1 Phycisphaerae bacterium | reverse complement strand
TTATTTAAATTTATTTTAGAGGCAAATTTTCTAATATCGCTTTCGAGAAGTTTAGGCTCTTCAAGTGCCGCAAAATGCCCTCCAGAAGGCATACTATTCCACTGTACAACGTTGTAAAGGTTATTTACATAAGATTTAGGTGGCCATGAAAGAAACTCTTTAGGAAACAATGCGCAGGCTGTGGGTACTTTAATTTTTTTTTTCCCAATTTTCATTACCCGTCCACCCTCTTCTCTTCTTCCAAAATAAATCCATGTTGAAGTGTTAAAACTATTTGTCATTAAATATAGCATAATATTGGATATCAAATCTTCATAACCGAATATTTTATTCAAACTCTTTCCCTTTAAATCAGACCAACTCTGAAATTTTTCTATTATCCAAGCTGCTACTCCTACTGGGTTGTCATTCATTGCATATGACAGTGTCAAAGGTTTAGTAGCTTGTAATGTCCTATACCCATCTTCCATTTGTTGTTCTTGTAAAAATTTTTTATGCCAATTTTTTTCAGTTCTTGTAATTGGCCCTTTTTCATGTCTCATTAGCATTGCATTGAGATGAATTCCTTTACAGCTTCTTTTATAGTCATATCCTATCCAAGAAGATATTGCAGCTCCCCAATCTCCTCCTTGTGATAAATAATAATCGTATCCCAATACTTCTACCATAAGTTTATTAAAATATTTTGCTATCTTTCTTGGCCCCATAGCATTTAAAAGTGGCTTTGAAAAACCAAACCCTGGAATTGAAGGACAAACCACATCAAAGGAAATTCCATTTTTATCAGTTTTATTAAGAAGTAGTGTCAGTTTTTTAAACTCAAATAAGGAACCTGGCCATCCGTGTATGAGTAAAATAGGAAGCGCATTTTTATTTTTGCTTTTGCTATGGATAAAATGAATGTCGATACCATCAATTTTTGTAATAAACTGATTTAATTTATTTAACTTTTTTACTTCATTTTCCCAACTATATTTTTTAAGCCAATAATCACAAAGCCTAGACAAAAAGTTGATATCCGTTCCCATAGACCAGGCATCAGCCATAGGAATATTGTTCCAATTAAAATTCCTAACTTTTTGATAAAAATATCTTTCTTTCTTTTTGTTCAAGGGAATTGAAAACTTTTTAATCATCTATTTATCTCGGATAATTTGTATTTAACTAAAATATATACTAAAAGTTATTGGAAATATAATGAAATTTGATATATACCTAAGAAGATTATGAAATACGTTATTAAATCTATTGCAGTGATTGGATCAGGGACCATGGGAGCTGGAATAGCTGCAATTGCAGCAGAAAAAAATCTACAGGTTGTATTATTAGATACTGACTCTGAGATTGCTATTAAAGCTAAAAAAAAGATATTGGATCCAAAATATAGAATGTTATCTAATATTGAAAAAGGAAATAATATCTATGTTGGAAATATTAGAGACGATTTAATAAAGATTAAGGATTGTGATTGGATTTGTGAAGCTGTAGTAGAAAAATTAGATATTAAAAAACAAATATTCAGCAGCATAGAAAAATTTAGAAATAAAAACTCTATTGTAAGCTCAAACACCTCTGGAATACCTCTTAGGGCAATAACAGAAGACTTGTCAGAAGATTTCAAAAAAAATATTTGTATAACTCATTTTTTTAATCCTGTTAGTATTATGAAATTATGTGAATTAATTCCAGGAACTACTACAGAAGAAAGTATAATCGAAACTTTGAGTAATTTTTTAACGGAAGAATTTGACAAAGGAGTTGTTTTTGGCAAAGACACAGTGAACTTTATCGGTAATAGAATTGGTTGCTACTTTATGTTACGAGGCTTGCATGAAGGAAAAAAAGCAAGAATGAACGGCATTAAAATCGATGAGATAGATGCTATTTTATCTAAACCTTTTGGATTACCTCCTACAGGTCTTTATGGTCTCATAGACCTGATAGGCTTAGATATAATGTACTCAGTTGGAAATAATTTAAAAGATAATCTTCCTGCAGGAGACTTAGGAAAGGATTTTGTTACCCTCCCAGAAAAAGAACTTTCTTTGTACAATAAAGGGCAATTAGGTAGAAAAACTGGGGGAGGTTTTTATAGAATAAATAAAGATACATCTGGAGAAAAAATTAAAGAAGTTTTTGATCTAGAACTTGAGGAATGGAAAAAAATACAAAAGTTTAACTATGATAAAGATAGAAATATTTTTAATAAAAATACAAAAATAAGTGATTTTGCCTGGGAAGTTATAGGATCTACATTGCTGTACGCAGCTGATTTGGTGCCGGAAATTTCTAATGATATTTTAAATGTAGATAGAGCTATGAAATGGGGGTTTGCATGGGAAAAAGGGCCATTTGAAATGTTAGATGATTTTGATCCATATAATATTTTAGACATATGTGAAAATAAAAATATTCATATCCCCACTATGCTAAAAGTTTTGGAGACTTCCGGAGAAAAAAAATTCTATAATGAAAATAATGAGTTTTTAAATATAAATGGTGAATATGAGCCAATATACTAGTGAATTAAAAAACTAAATCAAGGAGTGTTTATGAGAAAAATAATAATATTATTATTAGTGTGTATAATAACAAAAGCTGTTATTGCAGCTGCGCCTCCAATAGACACCTCAAAAATACCTAAAGCTCCTTACATCATGGAAGAATTAGATATAGTTAGTATTAATGTTGAATGGGATGTGGCTACAATAAAAAAATTACTTCCTCCTAAATTAGGTTTAAATGATAGTTCAAAATTATTCGGCGGAATTTCGATCTTCAGTTCGAAAAAAAAACAATTTTTTTCTCCTTTAAGTGGTGCGCTACTCTGGGTACAAGTAGATCCCAATAAAAATCAAGACATTGGAAGATGGGTTTTTTATAGTACATTTGGTCCTAATACTCTCATTAATAGGATTATGAATGAGTTGTATAGAGCTAATTCTTCTTTGGGTTCAAGCAGAGTAACAGTTTTAGATAAAAAAATAGGTGCTAGAGCTAATGTGAATAAAAAAAATATAATAAATGCTTCTATAGAAGTAACTCAGGAGTGTGAACCTGCGGAGGGACAAAATAAGTTTTATTCTTACAGCAATAACGTAGAAGTAGTTTCCTCTAATGTAACTTGGACGACGAAAGAAGTCTGCCCGGCTTTAACAAAAGGTCTTAAATTTGGTTCAGAATTGTCAGATGTTAAAGTAGTAAAATATTTATCAGCGAATTTCTTTAAACAACTTAATCTTGAAATTTCAAATCCCAGTAAGAATTAGTGTTGTTTAGCTTTTTTGAAAATTTCTGCTGTAAAAAATATTCCTACCAAAAAGAGTACGTGCAAAACCATAGTTACTCCAAGCACTAAAAAACTTCCTATCATAAGTGTAAATATAATAGACCACATAAACGATAATAATGTCATTAATTGAAATTTAACAACATTTGGTAGTTTAGACAGCCCATTCAATTCACTATCCATTAGTAAATAGTACATATTTTTAATCATAATATCCTCTTAAAATGTATAATACGGCATAATATTTAATTTAGATTTCAATAAAAAATATTTTAATTAAAAATTATGCAATTATAATTTTAAAATGAAATACAAAAAAAATTATTATTTTGAAAAGAATTATAATCCTAGAGTTTCTGTCCCAAATTTTGAAAATTATCTAAATAAAGCATTAATGCTATCCAAAAAAGCTTCTGAAGAATTAAAAGGCATTGAAAATATTAAATATGGTAATGGCCCTCTTCAGAATTTGGATATATTTGGAGTAGATAAAGACAAAGAGAAACCTATTTTTATTTTTTTGCACGGTGGCTATTGGAGAGGTTTGGACAAGTCTTATCATACGCATATGGCAAAGCCTTTTGTGAAAAAAGGCATAATGTTTGTGAATGTTAATTATGATTTATGTCCAAAAGTAAAAGTTACAACTATAGAAAAACAAGTTACGCAAGCTGTAATATGGATCTATAAAAATATCCATACGTATGGCGGAGTCAAAACCAAGATTATTATTTGTGGCCATTCTGCGGGAGCACATTTAGCTGCATTAATGGTATCTAAAGATTGGAAAAAATATAACATTAAAAACAGATTTTTCATTGCCTCTGTTCTGCTAAGCGGGATTTTTGATACGGAACTAGTATTAAAATTAGAAGTAAATAATGATATTCGTATGTCAATTGAAGAAGCTAAAAGACTTAACCCACTAGATAAACATCCTAATAAGAATGTCAAATTTTTATTATCGTATGGAGAATTAGAACCAGAACTATGGAAAAAACAAACTATTAAATATTCAAAATTATTAACAAACTATAAAATACCTTATTCTCTGATTGAACTTAAAAAACAAAACCATTTTTCCATGATAAATTCCATAACTACGGACACCGATATCTTCCTAAAAAAAATATTTGAGTTTTTTAAAGAATAAGTATTAATGATTCTTTAAATTGGTGTGTTTAGTTTCTTATTTTTTTAACATTTATTTTAGAATAGAATTTAAAAATATTAAAAAACAGCTGAAAAAAAGAATTTTTTAAAAGTTTTTAAAAAAACTAGTTGAGAATAGTTTTCATTTGCACTATATATAATAGTCCACAATATATTAAGGAGGAATGTAAATGGAAGCGTTAAATTTAGATTACAAAGTTAATAGTAATGTAGAAAGTTTTCTTGTTACTAATAAAGCAAAGAGACTATTTATTAATGGAGATTGGGTAGACTCAAAATCAGGAAAGACCTTTGATGTAGAAGATCCAGCAACAGGGAAAAGAATTGCAACTTGTGCTGCAGGTAATGAAGTTGACATAGACTTAGCCGTAAAAGCAGCAAGAGCAGCTTTTGAAAGTGGAGCTTGGTCTAGAATGGTTCCTAATGAAAGAGCAAAAATATTATGGAAATTATCAGATATCATTGAAAGTCATTCTGAAGAACTAGCACAGTTAGAGGCCTTAGATAATGGTAAGTCTGTTGTTGTTGCAGGCGTAGCCGATGTAGCTCTTTCAATAGACTTATTTAGATATATGTCAGGTATGACAACGAAGTTAGAAGGTTCTACTCTGCCAATATCTGTGCCTTTTACACCAGGTGCAGAATATCATTCTTANACATTAAGAGAGCCTATTGGTGTTTGCGGTCAAATAACTCCGTGGAACTTTCCATTGTTAATGGCAACTTGGAAAATTGCACCAGCATTAGCATCAGGCTGTACGATTGTATTAAAACCAGCCGAACAAACGCCTTTATCATGTTTAAGACTTACTGAAATCATAAATGATTCCGGTTTATTACCAAAAGGTACTTTAAATGTAGTTACAGGATTAGGTGAAGAAGCAGGTGCACCACTTGCATCTCATCCAGATGTTGATAANGTTGCATTTACTGGCTCTACAGAAGTTGGCAAGTTAATTACTCAAGCTTCTGCAGGTAACTTAAAAAAAGTAACTCTTGAACTAGGTGGAAAATCTCCGGCTATNGTTTTTCCAGACGCAGATATTGATGCTGCTATACAAGGCGTAGCTAGTGGAATATTCTTTAACCACGGACAGACCTGTTGTGCAGGATCAAGGCTTTTTGCTCATGAAAAAGTATATGACAGAGTAACNGAAGGTGTTTCAGAGATAGCAAAAAATATTAANGTTGGACCTGGAATGAATGATACTGACGGCACACAAATGGGGCCATTGGTATCAAATGANCAATATGAAAAAGTAGTCGGTTACATGGAGTCTGGAAAGAATGACGGAGCTGAGTGTTTAGTAGGAGGAACCTCAGACAATTCTAAAGGTGGACACTTTGTGCACCCTACTGTCTTTTCGAAAACGAATGCTGATATGAAATTTGTTCAGGATGAAATTTTTGGTCCTGTCTTAACTTGTCAGAAGATAACAGACGATGATCTAAATAAAATTGCTGAAGAAGCAAATAATACTGTTTTTGGGCTTGCAGCTAGTGTCTGGTCAAAGGATATAAGCACTGCACATAAAATGGCAAAAAAGATTAAAGCAGGAACAGTTTGGATTAATTGTCATAACATTTTCGATGCTGCTCTTCCATTTGGAGGATACAAACAATCCGGTAATGGTAGAGAAATGGGAATGGAAATGATGGATAATTACCTAGAAACAAAAGCTGTTACAGTAAATTTATAAGTCTACTTAAATTTACTTTTCATTTTTAAGGAGTCTAATATATTATTAGNCTCCTTCTTTTCTTAAAATTGACTTCNCTTTAAGTACATATATAATCAAAAGTAAAATGTATACAAGGACACAGATATATAAATTTTCATCAGAAACAAAAAAAAGATTNGTGTTGGCATTTATTAAAGACCTGGACAAAAAGTTCAGTGATGAGTCAAAAATTTTACAATACGATGCTGTAGATATAGGGGAAGGAAAAATATTAACGTTCGCTAAATATAACAGTAAAGAAGATTTCGAAGAAACTAATAAATGGTTAAGACCCCTTGCAGTATCACTTATAAAAGATTTGTCGGGNATTATAGAAGATTTGCCTGGACCTTTGTTGCATAGCTATAAAAGAAACGTTTGATATCCTTTCTATATTACTTATTATAATATTTTTATTAGACAATTATATTTACAATTTTCGTGATGGAACTATACGATACTGAAAAAACTAGGAAATTAGAGAAGAAATTAATCAGTTTGGGTTACAGTTCAACTTCATTAATTTTAAAAGCAGGAAACGCAATTTATGAAGAAGTTGTAAAGTTAAAAAAATCAAATATGTTTATAGTTATTGGAAAAGGCAATAATGGCGCTGATGGGCTAAGTCTAGCTCTGTTGTCTGCTATAAATAATTTAACAGTAACTTGTGTTTTGTTGGATAAAATAGAAAAACAAAATATAGATGTCTATAATCTTATTAAATCTCTAAATATAAAAACTTATAAGACTCTTCCTAAAATTAATAGAATTAATAAAGATATTGTAATAATTGACTCAATTTTAGGAATAGGCTTAAATAGAAGTCCTGCAGGTAAGTATCAAAAAGCAATAAAATGGATTAATTCTTATAAAAGAAAAGGTGCATATGTAGTGTCTATTGATGTTCCCTCTGGATTATTTATTGATACAGGAGTAGGTAGCAAAGATACAGTTTTAGCTAACAAAACAATAATGTGTTTGACTCCTAAACAAGGATGTTTTACAGGAGACGGAATAAAATATTCTGGAACTTTAATTTATAAAAACCTTGGTTTTACTAATATTNAAAAGTATGGGACTGGTAGCAGTAAACTAATAGACATTAAAAATAAAGTTTCTTTAAGATCAAATAATAATACTTATAAAGGAAATTTTGGTAAAGTTTTAATCCTTGGAGGATGGGATGGCATGCAAGGAGCTGGAAATTTAGCAGGTCTTGCTGCTCTAAAAACAGGCGCTGGAAAAGTTTTTATTTGCAATAATAGCAAGCAAAAAAAGCCGGATGACCTTATAAGCATAAGATCAGATATAGCGAGTTTTAAAAAATGTCTTAAAATAGCAGATGTTGTTGTTGCAGGTCCAGGACTAGGAAAAAATGCATCGGAACATTTAGAAATGTTATGGAATTACAGGATTCCTGTAGTATATGACGCTGACGCTCTCAATTGGTTGTCTAGTAGCACATATAAAAAAAGACCTTCTTATTTTATAGGAACGCCCCATTACGGTGAAGCTAAAAAACTTTTAAAGGAAGACTTCAAAGATAGGTTCAATGCTATATGTAAATTAAAAAATTGCTACGGGGGAGATTGGATTTTGAAAGGACCAGGCACATTAGTTTTGACTAAAAAATTATATATAAATGACTTTTCAAATAATATTCTTTCTACTTCAGGAACTGGTGACGTTTTAGCTGGTATTGTTGCAGGACTTTTAGCTCAAAAAAAAGGAAAGCAAATCGAAATAGCAGTAAAAATTCATAGCCTTTGTGCGGATGATATTTATTTAAAAAAAAAAGCTACACTTACTGCATCTGAAATGTTAGAAAACATAAGTAAAGTAATTTACAACCTAAAAAATAATTAATAATAAATTCTTTTTGACTGTATATGACTTATAAAAATGATGATAATTTAAGCAATCTTAGAAATATTGCTATAATAGCCCATGTTGATCACGGAAAAACGACACTTATCGACTCTATGATGAAACAAACTGGTATTTTTAGAGATAATCAAATTATTTCAGAAAGAATTATGGATACCGGAGACCTAGAAAAAGAGAGAGGAATTACAATAGTAGCCAAACCTACCTCAGTAATTTGGAAAAATAACAGAATAAATATTATAGATACACCTGGTCACGCTGATTTTGGTGGAGAAGTTGAGAGAATATTAGGTATGACTGATGGCGTAATACTTTTAGTTGATGCTTTAGAAGGTCCCATGCCACAAACTAAATTCGTACTTGGGAAAGCTCTGAGTCAAGGTCTATTGCCTATAGTTGTAATTAATAAGGTGGATAAAAGTGAAAATAGAACAGATGAGGTATTAAATGAAGTATTTGATTTATTTGTAGACNTAGACGCTGATGAACNACAACTTGATTTTCCTGTTCTTTATTCTTCTGGNCGCGATGGATGGTGTGTCAAGGATCTGAAAAAAGAAACTAAGAAAGATCTAGCACCTCTTTTAGATTTAATTTTAAGTTATATAAAAACACCTACCGTCAAAATTAAAGAACCTTTTGCTATGCTAGCAAGTCTTGTAACTTACGACCCTTATTTAGGAAGATGTCTAATTGGCAAGGTTGAAAAAGGTAAAATAAATGTAAATGATAATGTTAAAACTATCAATTTGAAAGGATCTGAAGTAGAAAAGGGTAGACTAACNAAACTATTTATTTATGAAGGGATGAAAAAGAATCCCGTAAATCAAGTTTATGCAGGAGATATAATATGTATAGCGGGATTAGAAAAATCATCAGTGTCAGATACTATTTGTGATCCAATTATAGATATTCCATTAAAAGCCACAGAGATAGATCCTCCCACAATGGCTGTTACCATAACAGTAAACAGCTCTCCTTTATCAGGAATGGACGGAAAAAAAGTAACCTCTACAAAAATAAGAGAAAGGCTTATTGCTGAGTCAAATTCCAATGTTGCAATTACATTTTCTGAAAATAAAAGTAAAGATGCTTTTGAAATTGGTGGAAGAGGAGAGTTACAGATAGGAATCCTAATAGAGACTATGAGACGTGAAAGCTTTGAATTGAGTGTATCTTCCCCAAGAGTTTTATACAAAGTTTCAGATAATGGTAAAAAACTTGAACCTTTTGAAGAAGTTACAATAGATGTAGATGAACCTTACTCTAGTACAGCAATTGATGGAATGAGCAAAAGAAAAGGAGAATTGCTGCAAATGAAGTCCACTGGCAAAGGCAAAGTAAGATTAATATTTAAAGCACCTTCAAGAGGCTTAATAGGGTATCATAACCAACTATTATCTGAAACAAGAGGCACTGCTGTAATGAATAGAACTTTTCATAGCTATGATAATTTTAAGGGAAAACTCATTAATAGAAGAAATGGCGTATTAATATCTATGATACAAGGTAAGGCACTTGCATATGCATTATTTAATCTTCAGGAACGAGGTAAATTATTTATAAAGCCACAAACTGAAGTTTATGAAGGTATGATAATAGGAGAAAATAGCAGAGAAAATGACTTAGAAGTTAATGTTTTGAAAGGAAAAAAACTAACTAATGTTAGAGCTTCTGGCACAGACGAAGCTGTAAAACTAACTCCAGCAATAACTATGACACTTGAACAAATGCTATCGTACATAAGAGAGGATGAGTTTATAGAAGTCACTCCTACCAAATTACGGCTAAGAAAAAAACTNTTAACTGCTTTAGAAAGAAAAAGAACCAATCACATTCAAATATAATCTTAAGATATTGTATTAGTTTACTATTTTGACATAATTGCTTTTGTCTCTAGAAAGTCTTCTATTCCATAAGCACCCCATTCCTTTCCATTTCCAGACATCTTATATCCACCAAAAGGAGCAGATTGATCTAGAGGCGCATAATTTATGTGCACCATTCCTGTTTTAAGACTAGAGGCAACNTTTCTTACTTCATCAATGTTNTCTCCAGAAACGTATCCAGAAAGNCCATANATAGTATCGTTAGCAATGTCTACTGCATCATTTAAATTGTTGTAACCTATAATACAAAGAACAGGCCCAAAGATTTCTTCTCGAGCTATTGTCATAGAGTTGTCTACGTTGGCAAAAATTGTTGGCTGCACATAAAAGCCTTTTTCTATATTACTAGGATCAGCACTTCCTCCTGTCACAAGATTAGCCCCTTCTTTGATACCAATTTCAATATATTCTTTAACTTTTTCTTGCTGTTTTTTACTTACTAGAGGGCCCATTGTTGTATCTTTTAATAAGGGATTACCTATTCTTATTTTTTTTATTACTTCTTTTGCNATATCTATTACTTGTGACATTTTATTGTTAGGAACTAACATTCTAGTCGGAGCATTGCAGGATTGACCACTATTATTCATACAATGAAAAATTCCTTTTGAAACAGCATCTACTAGATTAGCATCTTCNAAAATTAAATTTGCTGACTTTCCNCCAAGTTCCTGTGTAACTCTTTTAACCGAATTTGAAGCGTTTTTTGCTACTGAAATACCTGCTTGGGTAGACCCTGTAAAAGAAATCATATCTATATTTGGATGCTTGCTCATATTTTCTCCTACTCCTAACCCTGTACCATTTATCATATTAAATACACCCTTTGGTAGGTCAGATTCATCTATTATTTCTGCAAATATTAGGGCACTTAGAGGAGCTATTTCGCTAGGTTTTAATACCATTGTACAGCCAGCTGCTATNGCTGGAGCTACCTTACAGGCTATTTGATTTAATGGCCAATTCCAAGGAGTAATTAACCCACAAACCCCTATTGGCTCTTTTAAAATGGAAGTATTATTTATTTGACTATGAAATTTGAAGCTCTTTAGGTTTTCTTTTGCTTGAATAAAGTGTCCTAAACCAGAAGGAACTTGTGCATTTGTAGAAAGACTTAAAGGAGCTCCCATTTCTTTAGTGATTGCTTCTACTAGATCTTCTTTTCTTTTTTTATAAGAATTAATAATACTGCTTATTAAATCAACCTTCTGATCTTGTTTTAAAGCAGAAAATGGTTTTAGTGCTTTTTTAGCAGCCAAAACAGCGCTATCTAAATCTTTTTTATTAGCTAACTTAATCTGACATATAACTTCTTCTGTAGCAGGGTTTATAACATCTATAAAGTCTTTCGAATTACTTTCTACCCATTCTCCATTTATATAAAATTTCTCATTATTCATTTCTATATTCCTTTATATGATAATTTACAAAAATACAATTCTTATAGTAAAGTTNTAGCATTCTATTTAAAAATATTAAGAAATATCTTTATTTTTCAGTGTTTCAACTTTATTCATAAATTCTTTTAAAAAACTTAACTCTTTTATATTAAATTCGTCAGTAAGTCTTTTATTGTTTTCTTCACTAGCTGCAAATATAACACCACTGAGTTTATTATACTTAACCCATTTGGAGTCTATTAGTTTTTTTACATGCCTTCTGACAGTTTCTATACTTAAACCGGATAATCTAGATATNAGAGAGTAAGTTAAAATATTTTTGTCTGTGTACCCTTTTTCTGAAAGTTTATGCCAGTGCTTTACTATGCTGGATCTTTCTTTTTGTTTTAAAGATCCTTTCACAACAAGAAAATAATGCCAACAAATTATTTGCAGCACTAAATAAGTTCTTGCACCACCGATAAATTTAACTGCCTCACAAGATCTTTTAATTTCTAATTCTAAAAAACTTAGCCATAGCGATGCAAAGTTTTTTTCAAATAAAGTATCTAAATCATACGTCATATTATTATCTTACACGTTTTCTCAAATTGAGAAAGTATATAATTGATTATTTTATTAGGAAAATATATTTTTGTTATATGGAAAATTTTGAAATTAATACGGAATTAGTAAGAAAGAGCAATTCAAGAGAAGTTTATCTTATAAAAGAGAAAAGAGTATTCAACAAAATTCTCCACTATATCCTAAAGTCTAATAACTCTCAAGAGATCATACTAAGTGAGATTGCTGTAAATAAAGAGTTTTGTCCAAAAAAATCTTTTAGAAAAAAAGAAAGTTTTATAGCTAGTTTTAGAAAAAGAATATCTGGTTTTTAATAAAAAAAACTCGCGTTGCTATANTTAATAACAACACGAGTTTAATTNTAATAATTACTGAGCTGAAATTTTGTAAATTTCACCTTCGTCAGTAGTAGCATAAAGAGCGTTNTCGTGAGGTCCCATTCTTAAACCACGGAATCTCTTTGACTCTATTGGCATATGAATAACGCTTTTCATTGATAAACCATCATCTGCAATATCGTATATATCAATACGTAATCCAGTTGGTGATCCACCAAAACCGATACCCATAATACCTGCTGCTAAACGACCCTCGTANAGACCCCAGTTGCTTCCTCTTAAGAAAGCTGCTGAACCTGTACCTTGAGAGTAACCATTGTTATTCCAAGCTGGTGGCATTAGATCTTTAAATCTAGTATCACTCATAGGCATGTAAGCTGCTCTAATTGCTGGTGTAACGCCTTCCATCTGTTGTGGCTCATATCCACAATACTCGTCTGGGCATTTACCTCTTCCACCTACAAGCTGCTCTGGAGCCCAACCACCATTACCACCATTAACTAATGCAGTAATTTCGTCGTTGTGCCATGGGCCATGCTCTGCAGTGAATGCTCTTCCATCACTTGGTCTAAAATCAATACCTTGAACATTTCTATGTCCATATGTGTAGATACGCTTGTCACCCTTAATCTTGTTTCCAGGATGTGGGTTTCCGTCACCATCAATTCTAAGTACTACACCACAAAGTAATGAATTATCTTGTGGGCAAATACCTCTATGACGATCACCAGTTCCTACCCATAGATAACCTTCAGGACCAATACGGATTCTTCCGCCATTGTGTGCTCCTGGGCCACCAAAAGGTTGATCTGATTTGAAAGGCTTATATTGAATATCTTTTACTATATCAGTACGATTTGATACGCTTTTGAAGTCCTTAGCTACTGTGAACTTCATTACGATATTTCCATCACATCTTTCAAAGTTTGTTTTACACTGACCTCCACGATACTTAGTAGAAGTAGAGTATAGATAAAGTGTACGATTCTTTTTAAAGTTAGCATCTAGAGCTACTCCAAGCATACCAGCTTGACCGTCTGCATAAAGATCATCTCCTTTATCTGCATATCCTGATGAACCCTTAATACCGTAAAGTGCGTGAACACCAGATCCGGTTTTTACTGATAAACCTTTTGTTTTTTCAGTATAAAACATAGCTTTACCATCATTTGTAAACGCTATATCCCAAGGGTTTTCNAGACCAGACATAATAATCATAGATCCGATCTTAGGAACGTCTTTGCCATTACCTTTTAAGGCATAACTACTTGCTCCTATTAGCATCATAATTGAAGCTAGTACAGCAGAGAACAAGTTTAATTTATTTATTATTTTCATAATATGTAGTCTCCCTATAAATATTTATGGTTGATAAAAAATAACATNATTAATTATAGTATTAATTTTATTTTAATCAATACAAGTTATAAGAAAATCCTATCGNTATCAGTTAATAAATTAAGCAATATTCCATAATATTAGTAAAAAAGCNGGTTTTAAAGGGTTTTCTCTTTTTGCTAATCTTAAAAAAACAATTTTATTATTTTTTTAATATGAATTAATTCCTTTTTTTCAAAAATATTATAAAAAAATTTAGTTTACTCAGTTTCTATTATGACTTTAGCTACATTGTCGATAATAGATTTAACATCNATTTTAGTATATTCATATATTTCTTGTAAATCTCCAGATTTTCCAAATTTATTGACACCCATGGGGAAAATTTTATGTCCAAAAACCCCTCCAATCCAAGATAGAGCACTAGAATGACCATCAATAATAGTTACTAATGGTAAATTTTTATTAATGTCTGTTAGNAAACCTTCTATATGCGATATTNTATTTGATGATTTTTTAGAGTCCTCCCATTCTTTATATATTTTATCAGGAGAAATNATTTCAATTACACCAATCTTTATTTCATCATCACTCATATTTTTAGTGCACTCCATGACTTCTCCAACAATTACACCTGTGCATAAAATAACAACCTCACATTCTTCTGATGGCTTTTTAAGCCAATATCCTCCCTTNAGAATATCAGACTTGTTATTAATGCTAAGAACTCTTTTTGGTTGATATANTTTTTTAGTAGAAAGTCTAAAATAGATAGAACANCCATCTTCATTTTGTATATATTCTAANGCCCATAAAAAAAGAAAAGNTAATTCATCAGCATAACTGGGTTCATAATAAAGTAGGTTTGGTTGTGCTATTCCTATACTAGGTGTTATAAGTGATTGATGAGCTCCCCCTTCGTGGGAAAGAGTAACACCTGATGGCGTACCTACCATAATAAATCTTGAATCAATATAAGTAGCATAATTTAAAGCATCTAAACCTCTACCTATGAAAGTATCATAGATTGCTCCAATAGGTAGAAGCTTAGTACCAAAAAGTTTATTAGATATTCCTAACGAGGCTAATAATAGAAAGAAATTATTTTCAGCTATACCTAACTCAAAGTGCTGCCCTTTAGAGGTACGTTTCCATTTTTGAGCTGAGGAAACTTTTTTCTCTTTAAAAATATCTTCTTGAGAACTTGTACTAAATATATCCTTTTGATTAACCCACCCTCCCAAATTTGTGGAAACTGTGACATCTGGAGAGGTTGTTATAACATTAGATGAAAAAGGGTATTTTGATTTACCAAAATCNTTTAAGATGATGCCAAAAGTCTCTTGCGTGCTAATATATTCTTTAAACTTAATTTCATAATTGCTAGGTATAGGAATTTTTTGACTCTCATATAACTTACTTTTTTTATGAAAAGCATTAGAAGAAACTATTTTCTCGAATACTTTTCTTGGTAAATTTAGGCCCTCTAATTTATCCCATTCTCTTCCACTTCTAATTTTCATAATCTCTTTAAAATTATTAAACTGTGAGTTATTCATAAGACCTGAATGATTATCCTTGTGCCCCTCAAGTGGAAGACCAAATCCTTTTACTGTATAGCATATGAAACAAGTAGGAATATCGGATTCTAAATGAAGCGAGAAGCTTTTGTCTAAAGTTTGAATATCATGACCTGCCAAGTTAGTCATTAAATCATGAAGTTCTTTATCATTAAATTTTTTAAGTAATAAACTTACCTTCTTATTGTTTTTAAAATCTTCTTCTAAATATCGCCTCCACTCCTCTCCTCCTTGAAAAGTAAGAGCACTGAAAAGATCATTTGGGCATTGATCTATCCATTCTAAAATTTCNTTTCCTCCTGNCANATTATTTAATGAACTTAATTTTTCACCNTACTTTAAAATCTCTACATTCCAACCCATCAATTTAAATAAATTTATGATTTTTTCAAAAAAACGATCATGTATTATCCCATCTAGAGATTGCCTGTTATAGTCTATGATCCACCAACAGTTTCTTAGATTATACTTAGCTCCTTCCAATAGTGCCTCATAGACATTGCCTTCATCTAGTTCAGCGTCACCGAATAGTGCTATCATTTTTCCTTTTTTTCCAATTTCAAGAAATTTATTATCAATTAAATAATCCTGAACTATAGAGCTAAAAATAGTCATTGCCCCGCCTAAACCTACAGATCCTGTGGAAAAATCTACATTTGGTTTGTCTTTTGTTAAAGACGGATATGCCTGTGCTCCATTAAGTTTTCTAAAATTAATAAGATTATTTACATCTTGATTATCAAGCAAATACTGTATAGCGTGGAATACTGGACTTGCATGAGGCTTGACAGCTAATTTGTCAAACTTTTTTAGTATCTTAAAGTACAATACAACTAAAATGGAAACAGCAGACGCACAAGAAGCTTGGTGTCCTCCTACTTTTAAATCATCTTCTTTTTTTCTGATATTATTAGCATAATGGATTATGTAGGTAGATAACCAAAAGACTTTTTTTTCAATTTCTTTTAGTGTTATGTAATCAATTTTATTATCTCTATTCAAAGTTAGATATGAATTATATATATTAAGTTAAAAACACAAAAACAAAATGATAGTAAACCAACAAGAGATAAGTTGTAAGTAAAAATTTTAAATTAATTTAAAGTAGTTGGAGTGACAGGACTCAACTACACCAAAACAGCACCAAGATTAACCAGACTTTTTAGCGCTCCCTTTTATAAATAAAATAGTATTATAATATTTTAATTATTAGAAAGGATCAATTATGTACAAAAAAAATACTTTTTACAATTTTACTTTGTATTAATTATTTTTAGATGNAGACTTGCATTTCTGTAAAAGAAAATTGTATTCTTCATCATAATATTTAATTGCAAAAGTACATTTATAACCAATGTATTTTTTATATTTACCTGAACCATTTAAATAAATATTTTCTCCTATCTCAGCAGTTGTATCAAATTGATACATTTTATTATCTAAGTCTATTTCCTTAGTGCTTGTCATTACAGTCCAAGCTTTATCATTATCTCTGTCNATATATTCACAAAATGATTGAACCTTTTTAATACTATTTTCATTTACAATGTTACCATGACAAAAAAATAAACCATATTGTCCTTCAGTATCTTTCCATTGACCTTTAGTCTCTAAATTTTCGTAAATAAAGTTATCTGCAACCTTTACTCTATCCTTTGTAGTTTTAGAGTATGCCTCCAGAGAGAAATCTTTACTAAATACAATATTTACTAAGAAATAAAAAAGCATAAAAAGATATTTCATTTTAGAACTCCTTGGTCTAAAAATATTATCAATATATATCATTAATCTACTTTATAAGGAAATAAAACATGAAAACACTATTATTTGTAATTGTATTTTTTNCAATTTCACTTTCAATATTAAAAGCGAATGACCATATTAAAACCAATCCCATTACTACTCCAATGGAACCTCAAGCATTTTTAGGAGCTTATACTGAGATGGTTCTAAAAATGGCTGCTTTTCAAGAAAAAAGTGGTTTTGACGCTAAAATATTTGAATTATTTGCATTATCTGCTGCTGCAGGAATGAAGTGTGAATATTGTATAGTAGCACATACTGCTATGGCTAAAAAGGCCGGCGCAACTCAAGAAGAAATAAAAACTGCGATTATGGTTGCTGGTGTAGTTTCTTTAAATAGTACTGTAATGTATGGTAACCAGTACAACCAGGATAAGTGGCGTA
The DNA here is from genome assembly GCA_002591705.1 of Phycisphaerae bacterium. The sequence goes on along the minus strand of PAAB01000015.1, from coordinate 3,011 downwards.
GAATGTTTCAATAATAAAATATATATATAATTGAAGTCAAATTCACCAGCAGACACCGAAACCAAAAAAGACACCAAGTACCATGAAGGGTGCAGAAGGGTGGCGGGAGTGACGGGACTCGAACCCGCGGCCTCCGGCGTGACAGGCCGGCGCTCTAACCAGCTGAGCTACACCCCCTACATTCATAAGATGGTGGGCGATGACGGGATCGAACCGCCGACCCTCTCGGTGTAAACGAGATGCTCTCCCAGCTGAGCTAATCGCCCTGTTTCTTCTGATGTAATTAAGCTATAACTTAATTAACAGCTTCTTTTAATGCTTTTCCAGCAGAAAATTTTGGTGCATTAGAAGCAGGTATTTGTATTTGCGCGCCAGTCTGCGGATTTCTGCCTGTAGTAGCTTTTCGTTTTGAAATTTTAAATGTTCCAAAACCAATAATTTTAACTTCAGATCCGCCTTTAAGTTCTGCCGTTACAGTGTTAATGAAAGTTTGTAATGCTTCTGTGCATTGTGTTTGATTAAGACTTGAGGCATTAGCCATAGCTGATATTAATTCGTTTTTATTCACAATCACTCCTTTATTATAATTTTAATTAATTAGAGACTATTTGTTTAAAAAGGTCAATAATATTTTATTAATGCCTTACTAAGTCTTCTTTGCTGTCGCTGCTTATAGATGTTTTAGGAACAACATCCTCTTCTTTCCATTTTATCGGAGTGGTTTTTTTTGTTAAAGCTTCTACTAAAACCTCTGAAATATTTTCAGCTGGAATTATCTTGAGTTTCTTAATAACATTCTGTGGAATTTCCTGAAGATCTTTTTCATTTTCCTTTGGAATTATAACCTTCTTTATGCCTGCCCTTAACGCAGCTAATAACTTTTCTTTTAAGCCTCCTATAGGCAAAACTCTTCCTCTAAGCGTAATTTCTCCAGTCATTGCTACCTTGCAGTTAACAGGAATGCCAGTAAGTATAGAAACTATTGAAGTTACAATAGCTACTCCTGCTGATGGGCCATCCTTAGGTATTGCACCCTCTGGAACATGTACGTGTATGTCTTTCTTTTCAAATTCAGGCGGTATTACTCCAAGTGTTGTAGCATTGTAGCGGACATAAGAAACAGCTGCTTGAATACTTTCTTTCATTACATTACCCAGTTGACCAGTAACTTGTCTTCTACCTTTTCCAGGCATTAATACGGCTTCTATAGCTAATATATCTCCTCCGAAGTTTGTATATGCAAGACCGGTTGTAATTCCTACTAAATTTTTTCTTTCAACCTCACCGTGTCTAAATTTTTTAACTCCAAGGTAAGTATTTATATTATCTGGAACTATTGCAACTTTCTTTGTGTTCCCCTTAACTATTTCTGTAGTAGATTTTCTGCATAACTTAGAAATTTCTCTTTCCAAATTTCTAACCCCAGCTTCTCTGGTGTAGTGTTTAATAATACTACTTATAGCTTTATTATTAAGGCTAAACTCTTTAGAGGCAAGCCCATTCTTTTCCATCTGTTTTTTTACTAAATGTTTTTTAGCTATCTGTAATTTTTCCTCTTCAGTGTAGCCTGCTAACTTTATTACCTCTAATCTATCAAGCAAAGGTTGTGACATATTTAATGTGTTTGCTGTTGTAATAAATAACACATTAGATAAGTCATAGTCGACTTCAAGGTAGTGATCACTAAAGGTAGAATTTTGTTCTGGGTCTAACGCTTCTAATAGCGCTGATGATGGGTCACCTCTCCAATCAGCTCCTAGTTTATCAATTTCATCTAAAAGAAAAAGTGGATTTGAAGTTCCTGCCTTCTTCATACCTTGAATAATTTTTCCTGGCATGGAACCAATATAAGTTCTTCTATGCCCTTTTATCTCTGCCTCATCTCTAACTCCCCCTAAAGAAATTCTTACAAATTTTCTTCCTGTAGCTTTTGCGATAGATTTTCCCAAGGATGTCTTACCTACTCCTGGAGGGCCTACTAAACAAAGAATAGATCCTTGAACTCTTTTAACTCTTTTTTGTATAGCAAGATATTCAACTATTCTTTCCTTAACTTTTTCTAAACCGAAATGATCAGAGTCTAGAGATTTTACTGCAGCATTTAAATCGTATTTTACCTTAGAAGGGTTTTTCCATGGTATACCCAAAATCCAATCTAAATAATTTCTTACTACTGTAGACTCTGCTGACATGGGACTCATACTTCTAAGTTTTTTTAATTCAGCTTCGGCTTTCTTCTTAGCCTCCTTAGTCAATTTAAGTGTGTTTATTTTTTTAAGAAACTCTTCATTATCATCTCCAGTCTCGTCGTTATCACCCAGCTCTTTTTGAATGGCTTTCAACTGTTCATTGAGATAGTATTCCCTTTGAGTTTTTTCCATTTGTCTTTTAACTCGAGATCTTATTTTTTTTTCTACCTTCAAAACATCTAATTCTGTCTCAAGAAGTTCCAAAATTTTTGACAGCCTATCTTCCACTTTTTCTATTTCAAGAAGTTTCTGCTTTTCAGGAATTTTAATGTTTAAATGCGCAGCAACAGTATTGGATAACTTGGTTGGGTCTTCAATTTGGGTCACAGTGGTAAGTACCTCTTTTGAAATCTTTTTATTAACTTTAACATACCCTTCAAATTGCTCAGAAATAGCTCTTACAAGAGCTTTTGCTTCGTCTTCTTTTGATAACTTATCTGGAAATTCAGTTAAAGCAGCACTTATAAATTCTTGTTTAACATTTAGATCAGAAATTTTTACTCTAGACACTCCTTCAACTAAAACTTTCACTGTTCCGTCAGGTAGTTTCAGCATTTGGAGAATATTTGCCAATATACCTATTTTAAATAAATCTTTTTCTTGAGGATTATCAACTATTGGATCTTTTTGAGTTACTAACAATACCGTTTTTTCTGACTTACCATCTTTCATTACTGCCTCAATAGCTAGTACAGACTTTTCTCTACCTACAAAAAGTGGAACTATCATGTCGGGAAAAATTACAATATCTCTTAAAGGCAA
>PAAB01000014.1:12006-74809 GCA_002591705.1 Phycisphaerae bacterium | reverse complement strand
CCGCTGCCACTGACGTGCACGGGCCCCTCGGCGACGGCGGCCACCTGCTCGTGCTGAGCGGCCAGGTCGGGGGCCACCCGCATGGCCGGGGCGGCCAGATCGTTGAAGAGTGCGTCGGGATCGGGCACGTGTGCACCGTCCAGCGACAGGACCTCGGACCTTCGGCTCGTGACCGGAAGATCCTCGTCGAAGGCTGCGTAGACGGCCCCGGTCGGACAGGCGACGTCGGGGAACACGAGCACCGCGTGGAACCCGGGGACGTCTGCATGCCGGTGCACGGTCTCGCCGACCCCCGCCACGACGGCACTGCCGCCGCGGACGAGGAAGGGGACATCGCTGCCGAGCGTCGCCCCGATGGATGCGAGGGTCGTGTCATCGAGTCCGAGTTCATGCAGTTCGTTGACGGCGCGCAGCATGGCGGCCGCATTGGAGGACCCACCCCCGAGCCCGCCACCCACCGGGATCCGCTTCTCGAGCTTCATCTGCACCGGCAGGGAGCGGCCGACGTGCTCCTCGAGGGCCAGATGGGCGCGGACGGCGAGATCGGAGGTGATCGACCAGTCGATGTCGCTGCGGCGGTGCGCATCGTCGTGCCAGAGGATGGCGTAGCGCGACAGGCGATCCGGTTCGAGGCGGATCACCTCGAGGTCGTCGACCAGATCGACGGTCACCATCCACGATGCGATCGGGTGCATTCCGTCCTCGCGCGGCGGATCCACGGCCAGCAGCAGGTTGAGCTTGGCGGGACAGGTGGTGGTGATGACGCGTCGCGAGGTCATGATGCGCTCCGGATCCAAATGGTAACGTAGCCCTCAACCGGAAGGGATTCACCCGCCGAACCAAAAGAGGAGCATTCGAATGTCAATGCCACTTTCGACGACCTTCGACATCGAAGGGCACCACATCGTTGAATACAAGGGTGTCGTACGCGGCATCGTCGTCCGGTCACCGACCATCTCCCAGGGCATCATGGGTGGCCTCAAGTCCGTGATCGGCGGCAAGATCGGCGCCTACACCCAGATGTGCGAACAGGCCCGGCAGGATGCCCTGAACCATCTGCTCGAGCACGCCGAGACGATGGGCGCCAATGCGGTGGTCGGATTCCGCTACGACTCGGCGGAGATCGGGGAGAGCGCCACGGAAGTGCTCTGCTACGGCACCGCCGTGGTCATCGAGCCCGCCCCATAGGACTCAGGCGTCCGTCCAGGGCGTACGGTCGCGGGTCGAAACCGTGAACTCACAGTCCGGCATCGCCGCGGACAACCGGTCACGTAGATGCGGAAGGTACCCGCGCTCGGTGTTCGCGTGACCCGCGAGAACCACCGTGATGCCGCGATCGACCGCCGACAGCACGTCGTGATGCCGCATCTCGCCGGTGACGAACAGCGTGCAGCCCCGTGCCGCCGCTTGATCAAGCAGCGAACCGCCGGCGCCGGGACACAGGCCGACATGCTCGTGCCGTTCGGGACCACCACGGCCCTCGGCGACCCGCAGCGTCGACACACCGAGGTGCGACTTCAGCGAGGCGACCACCTCTCCGGTCGATTTCGATTCGGCCAGCTGCAGACAGCGGCCGATGCCCGTGTCGTGCATCGGTCGATCGGCCAGCGGAACCACGTGCATCGGCGGTTCCTCGTAGGGGTGAGCCGAACGCAGCGCCGCCAGCACCGCGGCCAGACCCCGATTCGAACTGACCATCATCAGACGGCGTTCGGCGACCCGCTCGAGCTGTCCGGCCGAGCCGACCGCCGGATCGCTGCCGGTTCCACCGATGAACGTGCCTTCGTTCTCGATGCTCGTCGAGCAGTGGGTGTAGTCGCCGATGGTGCCCGCGCCGGCATCACCCATCGCGCTGCGGACCGCATCCACCGCGTCATGGGGGACGTACGTCACCACCTTGCATCGTTCGTGCGAACCCAGTTCGGTCGCGTGCTCGATCGGTGCGACGGTCCCGCTGCCCACGCCCTCGGCCAACCAGTCGGTCATGCCGCCGGGCGCCGCGTCCAGCGCGGTGTGCGGACTGTACAGGGCGATGCGCGATGCCGCAGCACGCAGTACGACCGCCGAGACGGGGTCGTCGGCCACCAGCCGCTTGAGTCCGGAGAAGATGGGGGGGTGGTAGGCGATGACCGCATCGGACTCCGCCCGCTCGGCCTCGTCCAGCACGTCCATCGTGAGGTCGATGGTCAGCAGCACGCTCTGCAGGGACCGGGTCGGATCGCCGACCAGCAGCCCCGTATTGTCCCACTCGGCCGCGTAGGCGGAGGGGGCGAGGGATTCCATCGTGATGACAAGTTCCTGAATCGTGGTGGGCACGGAAAGCTCCTCTCGGCCCGTTTGTACCACACGGAACGACCCGGAAGCGAGCCGTCTATAATCGCCATTCCACCATGCAGCACGGAGAGCACCCATGCGACGCTTCAGCCTGACCGAATCCACCAATCCCGCCCTACGCAACGCGGACGTCTTTACCTCCGCAGCCGCAACGGAGACCGCCAGCATCCAGGGCGTGGTCAACAAGACCGCCATGCTGACCGTCATCGCCGTGATCGGCGGAGCCATCGGCGTCTCCATCGCACCTTCCCTGGGGCAGGGAGCCCTGCTGGGCGTGGTGCTGCTGACCGCCCTGGTCACCCTCGGGCTGTACTTCGCCGCCATCGCCAGGCCGATGGCCTCGGTCGTGCTCGCCCCGATCTACGCGATCATCGAAGGGTGCTTCCTGGGCATCTTCACCAGCATGATCGACCGCTGGCTGGCCGCCAACGACTGGGCCGTCTCCGGGGGCGTCGCGCTCCAGGCCTTCGTCATCACCATCGCCATTCTGGCCTCCATGCTGATTCTCTATACGACCCGGATCCTGCAGCCGACGCGGAAGTTCCAGGCCGTCGTCGGNACCTGCATGNTGGGNATCGTNCTNGTCTANCTNATCTCNCTGCCGCTGTACCTCTTCGGNATNCAGGTNCCGTTCATCTCCGCNTTCACGACNCCNACCAGTGGTGGNGGNTGGNNGATCGGCATGGGCNTNAACCTGTTCATCCTGATCATCGCNTCGCTGATGCTNATCATCGACTTCGGNATCATCGANCNGAAGATCAAGTCCGGNGCNCCCAAGCGNATGGANTGGTTCTGNGGNTTCATCCTGCTGGTCTCGCTCGCCTGGATCTACATCCAATGCGTCGAANTGATCGCCCGCATGGCCCAACGCGACTGATCCCCACCGCATCCACCCGAACGAGCACCACACCATGGCCATGTCACCGATCGAAGACATCCTCGAGGACCTCCGCAACGGTCGAATGATCGTACTGGTCGACGACGAGGATCGGGAGAACGAAGGCGACTTCGTGTGCGCGGCCGAACACGTCGACGTGGAGATGATCAACTTCATGACCCGCATCGGAGGCGGCTACCTCTGCGTCGCCCTCACCGGTGAGGCGTGCGACCGGCTCGATCTCGCCCCCCAATCGGCGGTCAACACCTCGCTGCGCACCACGCCGTTCACCGTCAGCGTGGACGGGCATCCCCGGCACGGGGTCGGCACCGGCATCTCCGCCGGCGACCGCGTCACCACCATTCGACTGCTGGCGGACCATGGTTCGCGTCCGGACGACTTCGTCCGACCCGGACACATCAACCCGCTCCGGGCCCGAGAAGGCGGATCGCTGGTGCGCACGGGACAGACGGAAGGCAGTGTCGATCTCATGAAGTTGGCCGGACTCAAGCCCGCCGCCTGCATCATCGAGGTCGTGCGCGAGGACGGCGAAATGGCGCGGATGCCAGATCTCGAACAGATCTGCATCGAACACGGTCTGAAGATGTGCAGCGTCGAGCAGGTCATCGAACACCGACTGGCCCGCGAGGCTCTGGTCCAGCGGGTGGAACCGCACGCGGGCACGCCAATCCAGACCCCCTACGGTCCCTTCACGCTCTACGCCTTCCACAGCGCCATCGATCCCCAGCCGCACATCGCCCTGGTCGCCGGCGAACTGCCCGGACCCGACGTACCGACTCTGGTCCGGGTGCAGCGACGCGATCTGCTGGGGGACATCTTCGACGCATCCGATCGGCCCACCGGTCGCCAGTTGCGATCGTGCCTGCGTCAACTCCAGGATGCGGAATGCGGCGTGCTGATCTACCTGCGCCCGGAGCACATGGGAGACGGCCTGCTCGATCGGCTGCAGAGCATTCAGCGGCCGCATCGGGACGATCCGGATCGCCCCGACCTGACCCGCACCGACGGCATCGGATCCTCACGTCCCATCGAGGAACGTGAACTCGGAACCGGCAGCCAGATCCTTCGTGATCTCGGGCTCGGAAAGCTCCGGGTGCTGGCGACCAGCGAACGACCCTATCCGGGACTGCATGCCTACGGACTCGAGGTGGTCGAACACGTCCCGATCATCGAGGACGATCAACGGGGTTGATCAGCGGACCGTCCCGTTGAGACGGATCTGCAGGTGCAGGGTCTCGAGGGCCTTCTCGCGATCACCGAGCTGGTAGAACGCTTCACGGACCACCATGGCGGCCGCATTGCGGACCGACATGTCGATGTTCTCGTCGCCCATGATCGGCCCCAGAACCTGGAGGCGCTCCTCGGGTTCCAGATGCTGCCGTGCTTCCCAGACGCCGAAGATCGCGACGTCGAGGGGATCGGACAGACTCGTGCCGATCTTGTTCGCCAGTTCCATCTTGGCCACGAATTCGCCACCCTGCTCGAAGAACGGATCCTCTCCGTGATGTCCACCGTCGTGGTCGTCGTGGACCTCTTCCATCAGTTCGATCAGCGGCGACGGGTCGATGCCCTCCTCGCTCAGACGGTCGATGAGCAGATGGACGGCCTCGAGCGGATGCACGCCGTCTTCCTCGACGGCCATGTGCGCCTCCTCGAGAAGGGCCATGGGCATCCCGTGCTCCTCCATGATCGAAACCACGTGCATGTGGAGGGCCTCGAGCATCTCCTGCTCGTGCATGATCTCCTCGTGATGCGGGTCATGGTGGTCCATGCCGCCGAGGTGACCGTCCATTTGACGCATGATGAGTTCCGGAAGGAATCCCGGCATGGCATCCATGGAGCCGTCGAGCTCGATGTGCACTTCACCCTGGAGTGCTCCGCCGGTCATCTCACGGAGATCCAAGTGCATGACGTGATGCTCGCGGTGGCCACGGTCGTCGTGTTCCTCGTGCTCGTGCATCCGTCGTTCGTGTTCACGTCGCTCGTGCTCGCGTCGCTCCGCTTCCTGCGCCCGACGTTCACGCTCGCGACGTTCCGCCATGGTCCGATCACGTCCCCGGTCCTCGTTCCGCATGCCCGACTCGGCCCGGAGCTGGGCCCGCAACGCGGCGAGTTCGGCCTCGAGAGCCCTGATGCGGGCGTTCTCGGAATCGTTCGTGGCCCCGTCGTCGGACGTGGCGTGGAGCGGAAGCGCCAGGATGAGCGTGGCCAGAAGGAGTGCGAACAGGGCGGTGTGATGCGTCTTCATGATGATCTCCGGGGTTTGAACCGGGATCATCTTATCGCGTGATGGAACGAACGATGCGAATCAGTCGTTTTCAACGAGCCGGGCGACGATTTCAATTCGCTCCACCTGGGTGGGTGTCGTCGCGATCGCCGTGAACCGGTGACCGTTCTCATCGTGACTCTCACCGGTTTCGGGCACGTGGCCGATGCAGGCCATCAGCCAACCTCCGACGGTGTCGTACTCCTCGTCCTCGGGAAGGCCGAGTTCCAGAGCCTCGTTGAGATCGTCGATGTGGAAGCTGCCGTCGACCTCGAAGCTGCCGTCGGGAAGCGGACGCAACCCCGGCAGCTCCTCGTCGTCGGGCTCGTGCTCATCGACGATCTCGCCCACGATCTCCTCCAGCACGTCCTCGATCGTCACCAGTCCGGCGGTGCCGCCGTACTCGTCGACGACCATCGCCATGTGCACCTCGGAACGCTGGAAGTCGGCCAGCAGGTCGGCGACCTGCTTGGTTTCCGGAACCACGATCGGACGACGAAGCAGCGGACGCAGGGTGAAGGTCGGATCCTTCTCACCCAGCCAGCGCACCAGATCCTTCGCGTAGAGAATTCCCACGATGTGATCGAGGTCCTCCTCGTACACCGGAATCCGGGAATGGCCGATCTCGCCGATGAAGCCCCGGATCTCGGAAAGATCATCCGTGTATTCCAGACCGTCGATGTCCGTTCGCGGTGTCATCACCTCACCGACATCGGTGCTGGTGAACTCCACCACGTTCTCCAGCAACGCCACGGCGCCCTCGTCCAGACCGCCTTCACGGTGGCTCTGTTCGATGCTTCGCAGCAGTTCGGCCTCCACCTCCGCCTGCTCACCCGCGGATTCGAGATTGGCTCCGCTGAGTCGCTTGATGACCTCGTCGGTGAACGACGTCATTCCGGTGGTGAGGAACCGCATTGCACAGAAGAATCGAATGAGCGGGAAACACGCCGAGACCGTCGCGGGGCCCGCGTGCCGTGCGATCGCGGTCGCCACCGGATCCAGTGCGAACCAGGTGGCGAAGGTGCCGATTCCGGCTCCGACGAAGAAGCCGGTGGTCGAGAAGTCGCCTCCGGGCAGCCCGCTGAAGTCGATCGTCCAGACCGCGAGCCAGGCGATGGCCACGACCCACGCCTCGAGGGCGAACACGTGCGAAGTCTGGTGCCGGTGGGCATCCATGTCCCGCCAGGCCTGATCACGACCCCGGTCCGCGAGGCGACGCTCGATCGCGCTGCGACCACCGTTGCGGAGGATCATCGAGATCGACATGCAGAGGGTGGCGTAGATTCCACCCGCGAGAATGATCGACCACCAGATGATGTTCCAGACGATCATGCATCACCTCCGTAGACCGGACCGACGCCGATCGCCGTGAGGATGCGGTCCTCCTCGACGTGCATTCGCCGGTGCTCGTCCGCATCGTGATCGTCGTGTCCGCAGCAGTGCAGCAGCCCGTGCACCACGTAGAGCAGCAGTTCCCGACCGACGTCGTGGCCACGATCGGATGCATTGCGCCGGGCCTCGTCGAGACAGACCGCGATGTCCGCATCGATCGGACCGTCCGTCGCACCGGCGTCGAAGGTCAGCACGTCGGTCGGTGTCGCATCGTCGTGGAATCGTCGATGCAGATCGATCATCTCGGCATCGTCGACGATGCGGACCGCGATCCGGTGCACTCCGCGCGGAAGATGATCGCAGGCGGCTTCGATCCGCATCGAAAGCCACCGCTCGTCGCAGTCATCGGACTCGACGTCGCAGGTCAGGCTCAGCTTCGGTTCCGGAGGAAGTTCCGACTCGTTCGACGAGCCGGGTTCCTCGCGATCTGAGATCGCATGGTCGGTTGCGTTCATTGTCGCAGGACGATCCTTGATGCTCCCTTCCCGGAGCGGGGTGCGGCGTACCACCGCGATTCATACACCATACGGCGTCGATGGCGGTCGATCCACTTGAAAACGAACGGTCCGCCCTCGGATGGGGCGGACGGGGTCATTATCGGCTGCCGTGTCCGGAGCGTCAGGTGATGCCCACCGTCACGGTCTGCAGGGCCCGCTTCATCGAGTTGTCGATCGGCTGCAGCGACGGACTGACCCGCGCCTCGAACTCGTCACGGAACTTGTTGACGATGGTCTTCACGGCCCAGTTGTTGCCATCGGCCAGACCGCAGATCGTCGTACCGGGAATGATGCCCATCGATCCTGCGATCTCCAGCACCATGTCCAGATCGTTGGTGTATCCGTCGCCCCGCTCGATCCGGCACAGCAGCTTGTAGAGCCACTCCGACCCTTCGCGGCACGGGGTGCATTGCCCGCAGGATTCGTTGCGGAAGAACCGGGAGATGTTCCTGGCCACGGCCACCATGTCGGTGTCCTGGTCGCAGATGATCGGACAGGCGGTGCCCAGTCCCATCAGGTCGTACTTGCGTCCGATGTCGAAGTCGAGCTCGGCGTCGAACTGATCTCGTCCCAGCACGCCCATGCTCACGCCGCCGGGAATGCACGCCTTGTAGGCCTTGCCGCCGCGCATGCCTCCGCAGGACCGCTCGACGAGTTGACGGACGGTGATGCCCAGATCGCACTCGTAGACGCCGGGGCGGACCACGTGCCCGGAGACGCCCATGAGCTTCGAACCGTAGGAGCCCGCGGCTCCGATCGTGGATTCGCTGCCCATCGACTTGAACCAGTCGGCGCCCCTGACGAGGATNGCCGGGACGGTCGCAAGCGTCTCGACGTTGTTGACGATGGTCGGACGACGGAAGATTCCCTCGACGGCGGGGAAGGGCGGCTTGACCCGCGGCCAGGCCCGCTTGCCCTCGATGGCCTCGATGAGCCCCGTCTCCTCACCGCAGATGTAGGCCCCGGCGCTCTTGTGCAGATAGCAGTCGACGGTGAACGGCACGGCGCCCTTGAAGAGACCCTGCTTGCCGAAGATTCCGTATTCGTAGGCCTCGCGGATGGCCTGCTCGACCACCGGGATCTGCTCGCGGTACTCGCCGCGGATGAAGAAGTAGGCGGTATCCAGTTGGCAGGCCCAGCATGCGATGGCGATCCCCTCGAGGACGAGGTGCGGATCGAAGTCGATGAGCAGCCGGTCCTTGAAGGTGCCGGGCTCGGCTTCATCGCAGTTGAGCGCGAGGTACCGCCGGCCGCCGTCCGGCTCGGGAAGGAACCCCCACTTGAGGCCGCAGGGGAATCCCGCACCGCCCCGACCGCGGAGTTCGGCTCCCTTGACCGCTTCGATCACGTCCTTGGGATCCATGGACAGGGCCTTCTGCAGCGCAGCGTATCCGCCGGTCTTGACGTACTCGTCGATGTGCACGAGATGACGATCCGAGAAGTCGCCCCACGGGGGCGTCGGAATGCGGGTGGTCAGGGCTGGTCCGTCCATGGGCATGTCAGGATTGCTCCTCGGAACCGGGATGGATCTCGATCTCTTCGATGGTGGTGCGACGCAGGGTCACATCTCCATCGACATGCTCCTCGACGGTTCGCGACACTTCCTGTCGGTTCTCCTCGGCGGGGTTGGTCCGGATGCCCTCCGCGATGTTTCCGAAGAACTCGCCGAGACAGCGCATGAGCGGCTTGCGGGGTTCGTTGGTCATTCGTCGGGCCCCTCTTCGATCAGACGATCGATCTGCTCCAGCGTCAGATTGTCGTATCGGGTGTCGTTGACCAGCGCACACGGGGCGGTGTCGCACGAACCGAGGCACTCGAGCGTCAGCAGGGTGAATCGGCCGTCGTGGGTGGTCTCGTGGGGCTCGATGTCGAGTCGGTTGCGCACATGGTCGACCAGCGCCTGGTGACCGCACATTTCACAGGCCACCGACTGGCAGATTCCGATGACGCACGCTCCGACAGGGTGCAGATGGTACTCCTCGTAGAAGGAGGCGGTGTCGAGGACGTCGGCCGCGTTGATGCCCAGCACGTCGGCCAGTTCCTGCATCGCCTGGTGCGAGATCCATCCCCACTGCTCCTGAACGGCGTGCAACGAAGGCATCAATGCGCCCATCGGCTCGGCGTAGCGGGGCATGAGCTCGCTGCGGATGTGCGCAGCCAGCTTCTCGGTCACCCAGGGCTCGTCCCGCCGGGGGATGCTCATGCTGCCGGATGGTTTGACCTTCCAGGCCATTGCGTCTCCTAGCGATCGAGTTCCGCGGCGATGACGTTGATCGACCCCATGACGGCCACGAGGTCTGCGAGTTGGTGGCCTTCGAGCATCTTGGAGAAGGCTGCGAAGTTGATGAACGACGGCGGACGGACCGCGACCCGCCAAGGGCAGCGACCGCCGTCCGCGACGATGTAGTAGCCGAGCTCGCCGTTGGGCGATTCGATGGCGGAATAGAACTCGCCGATCGGAGCGGCCCAGCCGCGGTTGGTCATGATGATCTCGAAGTGCTGGATGGTCGCCTCGATCGAACCGTACACGTCGCCCTTGGCCGGGATGTGCATCTTGCCGTCCGGATCGGAGTTGATCGGTCCCGACGGGATGTTGTCGATCAGCTGATGGATGATGCGGCGGCTCTGGCGCATCTCCTCAAGACGAACGAGGTAGCGGCTGAAGCAGTCCCCGTCGGTGGCGATGGGCACCGAGAACTCGACCGCTTCGGCCCCCTGGCCGTCCCAGTTGTCCTCGAAGCAGAGGTAGGGATCGTCCTTGCGGAGATCCCGACGGACTCCGGACGCACGGGCGAGCGGACCGGTCAACGACCAGGCCGTGGCCTCCTCCTCGGTGACCACACCGATGCCCTGCACCCGGTCGATGAAGATCCGGTTCCGGTTCAGAAGCGTCTCCACATCCTTCATGGCCGACACGAGCCGGTCGTCGATGAACGCCCGGACCATGCGCTTGAAGACCTCCTCGTCGGGCAGATCGCGCATGACCCCGCCGACCCGGGTGTAGTCGGGATGGAATCGCTGACCGGACACGTAGTCGATGATGTCGTAGATGTGCTCGCGTTCGTTGAAGCCGTAGAGGAATCCGGTGAACGCACCGAGGTCCAGTGCCGCGGCACCCACGCACAGCAGATGGTTCTGGATGCGGCCGAGTTCCGAGAGGATCGTCCGGATCACCTTGCACCGCGGCGTGAGATCCACGTCGAAGAGCTTCTCGACCGAATGATGCCAGGCGATGTCGTTGACGATCGGACTGATGTAGTCCATGCGGCTGATGGTGCAGACGTACTGGTTGTAGTCGTGGTGCTCACCGAGCTTCTCGAAGCCGCTGTGCAGGTAGCCGATGTGGGGTGTCGCACGGACCACCCGCTCGCCGTCCAACTCCAGCACCACCCGGATCGNGGTGTGGGTGGCCGGGTGCTGAGGCCCGAAGTTCAGGACCCACCGATCGCCGGCCGTGGGGCGATCCTTGAGATAGTCGATCCGATCGACATCGATATCCCAGGCTTCGGCGGGTTGGAGTTGAAAGGGCATAGAGCGTTCCGGAGAAGTTNGTGAAGCATTTCACAAACCTATACACCAGTATAGCCATCAAATGCCTGAAATCACGATGCGAATCGGTCTCAACAAGCCCCAATCAGACCCTGAAGATGGCCCCCATCTTCTTCCCCATGAGGATGGATGCCCCCACCAGCGTGACCGCCAGAAGCACCATCGCCCAGACCCCCATGGCACTGGCGATGTACTGACCGTCGCCCAGACGCTCGAACAGGGTGTAGATGGCCTTGGTTATCGGATAGTCGGACTCNCGCTGGGCCAGAATGAGTGAATCGGAGACCTCGAGCATGGCGAAGGAGAACGCAAGCAGTCCACCGGCAATGAGGTTGGCCATGATCAACGGCACGATGATCGTGCGGACGGCCCGGACACGACTCGCGCCGAGATTCAACGCCGCCTCCTCGAGTTCACCGGACGTCTGCTCCAGTCCGGCGACCGCGGCACGGACCACGTACGGAAGTCGACGGACCCCGTAGGCGATCACCAGCAGCAGGGCTGGATTCGGATCCGCACCGATCACGCTGATGACACCTTCGAGCGGATCACCCTTCGCAAACGGCCAGCGGAGCGTCATCGCCACGTATCCGAATGCCATGACCAGGCCGGGAACCGCCAGCGGCAGCATCGAAAGCGAGTCGAGCAGCCCACGACCCCTGATCTTGGTCCGCACCACGACGTAGGCGATCACCAGGCCGATGATGATGTCGATCATCACCGCAAAGAACGAATAGAGCAGGCTATTCTGGATCGACCCCACGGACAGCGGATGGGACAGGGCCTGGCCGAAGTGTCGAAGGGTCCATTCCTCGGGCAGAACCGACTCGTACCAGGAACCCTCCACCGCAAGACTCGTGAAGACCACGCTGATGTGCGGCAGCACCGCCATGCCGATCACGAAGAGGAACGCCAGCAGCGCCCCGAGGCCGGCGAGCCCGGTCAGACGATTCGGCTTGGCCTGGATGGAGGCCTTGGAGTACATCACGTACGCCCGACCACCGAAGACCAGCTTTCCGAGCACGTAGAACAGGACGGCACTGGCCAGCAGCACCGCCGTGAGGGCGTAGGGCTGGCGGGACGCCGCCATCTCCTTGATGCCGTTGAAGATCTGGACCGGCGTGACGTCCTGGTAGTTGAACATCAGGGGCGTACCGAGTTCGGTGAAGGACCAGATGAAGACGATGGTCGCGCCGGCGAACAGTCCGGGACGGATGAGCGGCAGNACGACATCCTTGAACCGCCGCCAGGGCGATGCACCCAGGTTCTCCGCGGCCTCCTCGAGAGCCGGATCCAGATTCGCCAGCGCCGCCGTCGCATTCAGGTAGAGAATGGGATACAGATGCAGCGCTTCGACGAAGACGATGGCGAAGAATCCACCACGACCGATGAAATCGACTCCGTGCTCGATGAATCCCATGTCCATCAGCAGGGTATTGAGGGCACCGCTGCGTCCGAGGAGATGGTGCAGTCCGATGGCGCCCACGAACGGAGGAAGAATCAGCGGGACGAGGATCAGCGCACTCATCGCCCCCTTGCCGGGAAAGTCGAACCGGGCCGCGAGCACCGCCAGCGGCAGGGCGATGACGAAGCTCAATGCGGTCGTGGCCACTGCGATNCCGAGGGCGTTCAGGAGCCCGCGACGCGTCGAGTCATCCTTGAAGACATCGAGAATGTGGTACAGCGTGAACCCGCCGCCTTCGGACTGGAAGCCCGAGGCGATCGTCAACCAGATCGGGTACAGCAGGAAGGCCGCGAAGAACGCGAACAGACCCGCCGTAAGCAGATAGGGAACCAGGGAGCGACGACGCATGGCCCGGAGTATAAGTCAGTCCCAATTTGCAATCACGGCGAGCAGATCAGAAACGTTCACGAGGCCGTCTCCGGTCAGATCTGCGGTGCATCCGGCCACGCAGTTCCACTCGGCGATGACCAGCAGGAGATCCTCGACCCCCACGGACCCGTCGCCGTTGGCGTCGCCCGGCACATCGTCGACCGGCTCGGGATCGCTGAAGGACCAGGCGAGTCCGGCGGTGATGGAGGACACGCCGGAGCTCAGATGCCGCAACTCCAGGACGTAGTCGCCCGGAGCCAGGCCATCGACCGAGAGCAGTTCCACGTTGTCGACCTCGCTCTCGGAGGTNACGTTTCCACCCTCGAACGCATTCAGCCCCGCATCACCCACGAGCGACTCGTAGTCGCCGGACGCATCCAGACGCCAGAGGACGAGGTCGACGTTGCCCAACCCGTACCCCGAGAAGTCGCCGTTCACGATCCGGTTCCAGGTGGCGACGATGGTCGCGTTCGCCACCCGGCCGTCCAGGCTGAACGACCACCAGCGACTGTTGCCGTTCAGACAGAATGCATGGTCCCAACCGTGCAGGCCCGCTGCAGCCGGTGATGCCGGATAGAGTCCGCCCCACGTCCGGCCTGCGGTCAGGATGCGATGGCTGCGATCGACATTGAGCATGCCGGCACCCACCGTGTCGTCCAGGGGACGTACGGAGGTGCCTCGTTGCGCCCCGTCGGTCACGGCGCCGTTGGCCCAGANNTCCTGGTGATCNATGTGGGTGGCACCCGCCAGCAGCACGGCCTTGATGACCTCGGTGTCCTCGGCCTGGGAATCGAGCGAGTCGTCGTTCCGTGCGGTCTCGACCAGCAGNGCCACCNCCCCCGACACCAGACCGGTCGCGGCGCTGGATGTACCCAGCGGACCGACGATCTCCGGCCGCATGCGGCCACCACCCTCCACGCTCGTCGTGGTGTCGGCGGTCAGATGCTCTCCGTTCCGCTTGCCGACGGACAGGCCGTTGAACATGCAGGTCATGAGCGGAATGCCTTCCTGGCCGTCGTTCCCGACGCCGTGACACATCAGCACATTGTCACGATGCACGACGTAGTCGGCACGACGGAGCACCTTCTGGTTGTTGGTCGTGTTGCCGAACGAACCGATCCAGCTGAGATTGAAGTTCTTGATCAGACTGGGTGTGCCGGCGGGCGGGACGCTGTCGTTGAAGTTGGCCTTGAGAAAGCCGTCGAGACACCAGTCGGCCAGCGACCAGCAGTCGATGTCCACGACTCCCGGAGCGGGTCCCCATTCGGAACCGCACATCCACTGGCACACNTTGGTGGCGTGACTGGATGCTCCGGATGCTCCACTCCGGTAGTGGATGGTCTTGCCGATGAACTGCGAATTCGATTCGTTGGGCGCGTAGTTGCCGGATTCCTCGGCTTCGACCTGAGCCAGTCGGACACCGGTCCCCGTCGGCATGTCGTCCGCACCAAGACGTTCCAGAAGCGAGGTGAGACCGA
The DNA here is from genome assembly GCA_002591705.1 of Phycisphaerae bacterium. Next base: position 60,561 of record PAAB01000014.1, on the reverse strand, counting down.
TGTCGTCCGGCACGTCCGCCGGGGCCGGCATGGTGGTGATCAGGACACCGACCAGGACACAGACACTNCGATTGAAATGGACCATGCGGGCTTCCTTACTCCAACATCACAGCCTATCACGAGCACTCCCCGGGGCAATGATGCAGGCGTAAAAACAGGCCTTTCAGATGGCACAGCCCGATCAATCGGGACCGGAATCGGACCGTTCCGCGGCGGACAGTCCGAGATCCCGTGCGATCTCCGCCAGAAACCGGCGTTCAGCCGCCTCGTCACGGGCGACGGGTGTCCAGAAGGCACCCGGCGTCTCCTCCCAGAGCGGATCGTCGGATTCATGCTCGGCACGACTCCTGGCGATGCGGGTCCAGGTGCTGCGACGCTGGCCAACGGTGTGCTTGCGTTCCCGATAGACCCACACCCGAAGCTCGAGAGGTTCCGGGCTGTTGGCAAGATCTCGAGGAGGCATGGAAACCCCCAGCAGGTCCGGTCCCTCGCCCGCGGCGACACCCGAAGATTCGATGAAGCCTCGGGGAAGAAACTCGAAGCGCGCCTTCATCCGGTACTGCGACAAGGTGTTGTCGACCCCCTGGGCCAGATCGCTCGTGTTGCCGTACCAGGGCTCGAGGATGGTCCCGGCGAGCACGGGATCCGTCTCGATCACGCCTTCCCGGCGATCGCGAACCACCGGCTGCATGCCGTGCGAACGAACAACGGCCACGGCAGTGTCAAAAGCCTGTTCATATCGGTCCCCGGGGATATTGAGCACGTCGGGCCCCGCAGCACCCGCACAACCCGAGAGCGTCGAAATCAGCGAGCCAAGGCTCAGAAGGAGACAAATTTGTCCGATCAACTTCTGCACAGCAGGAGTCTACCACCCCCGCTGAACGGGACGTGAAGTCGGTTTTTGAAAGAGGGGGCCCATCACGACGCTTTCGAACGGCCCGGAGCCTGATTCGAGCGTTGACCAGGGCCCGTGCAGAGGTACATTGAAGGGCTGGAATCGGGTTTTTTATGCCCTACCAGTCCGGTTCTTTCGAGGTACAAGGGGCGGATTCAATCCATATGCATCAGGCGATGAGATTGGCTACCTGGGCCCTGCCCGTGGTCCTGTCGGCAGGCTTTGTGCCGGCCCAGGGACGTCCTGCGCCGACCCTGCTGACCCCGAACGGATCCGCCCGGGGCGAGGAGCCCCTGCTTCCGCTCCAAACCACCATCGACGACTTCTTCCAGCCCGGGCAACAACCGCAACCGAACACCCCATCCGGCGAACCGTACCAGCAGATGCTCTCCAGCATCTACAACTGCGCGAACTGCCACCAGGTGGACGACGACCAGAACGCTGATTTCGAGACCGGTCCGTTCAACACCTGGTCGACGAGCATGATGGCGCACTCGGCGCGTGACGTCATCTGGCAGGCCGCCCTGGCGATCTCCAACACCGAAGCGAACATGTCGGGTGAGTACTGCATCCGGTGCCACGCTCCACAGAGCTGGGCGGCCGGCCTCTCCGACAACGGCGACCTGAGTACGTTCACCGATCCGGAGCACTTCGACGGCGTCAGTTGCCACTTCTGTCACCGCACCGTCGACCCCGTGTACGAAGCCGAGAACCCGAGCGAGGACGTGGACATCCTGCAGGCGCTGGTGGCCGCGGGCACCTATCCCGACGATCTCGGCAACGGCCGGTTCATCTTCGATCCGACCGACACCCGCCGCGGCCCCGAAGCCGATTGGGGAGTGAACATGCACGGTGCGGACATCCTGGTCTCACCACATCACAACGAGTCGTCCTTCTGCGCGAGCTGCCATGATCTGCGGAACCCCGTCTTCAGCAAGCAGAGCGACGGGAGCTACGCGCCCAACGCCCTGGGCAATGCCCACCCGACCCAGAATCCGCACGACATGATGCCCGAGCAGCTGACCTACAGCGAATGGCTGCACAGCAGCTTTGCCGACGGCGGCATCAACTTCTCCGACGGACGATTCGGCGGCGATCATCCCACGGGCACCATGGAATCCTGTCAGGACTGCCACATGCCCAAGCAGTACGGGGCCGCCTGCGTCTTCTGGTACGTCGACGGCATCGGCACCAGTCCGGACATTCCTGATCATGCCTTCGTGGGTGCCAACACCTGGGTCATCCGGTCGGTGCACGACCTGAACGATCCCAACGAGACCGGATTGAACGACGAGGCCATCGATCGGGTCTCCGCGCAGACCGAAGCCTTCCTCCAGGCGGCATCGGATCTCGATCTGGTGGAGATCGGAAACGAACTGAGCGTCACCGTCACCAACTGGTGCGGACACAAGCTGCCCACCGGATTCCCCGAAGGCCGGCGCATCTGGATCAACGTCCGGTTCTTCGACGAGCCCGGCACCATGATCCAGGAGCACGGCTGGTACGACTACGCAACCGGCGATTCGATGCTCGACGACACCAAGGTCTACGAGATGAAGCTCGGCATGGATGCGGGCATGGCCGCCACCACCGGAATGCCCGAAGGCGAGACCATGAGCCTCGTGCTTGCCAACACGATCGAGAAGGACAACCGGATTCCACCGCCCGGATTCACCAACGCCGCGTACGAGTCGTTCGACGGCGCTCCGGTGAACTACGCCTACGACGACGAACAGCACTGGGACGAAACCCTGTACGACATCCCCGCGGCGGCCGTGGCGGCGCACGTGACGGTCTACTACCAGACGACGTCCAAGGAGTACATCGAATACCTCCGCGACAACAGTCCCGAAAACGAGGAGGGACCCTCCATCGGACAGGTGGCCTACGACCAGTGGGTGCTGCACGGCCGCAGTGCGCCGGTGGCCATGGACAGTCAGGTGATCTTCTTCGTCAAACCCGAACCTCCCACGGGCGATGCCAACGGCGACGGCACGGTCGGTGTCGACGATCTGCTGATCGTGATCCAGGACTGGGGCATCTGCGTGATCTGCGACGGAGACCTGAACGGGGACGGATACGTCAACGTCAACGACCTGCTGCTCGTACTTGCCAACTGGGGCGGATGATCAGGATTCCCGCTCGAGCCACACCACGGCACCGCCCGCAGGAAGGGCCAGCAGGACGCCGTAGAACATCGAGAACGAAGCCAGCGCCAGTCCCCCCGCCACGGTGGTCGACGTGCCGTCGCCGAACAGCATCACCAGGATGCCGATCAGCACCCCGAGCAGGGCCCCAACGGCGCTGCATCGTGCGATCTGCCAGAGACGGGACGCGAACGAAAACGATCGACAGAGGAATCGACTCGCCCGGACCAGCAGACACGTCGTGACCAGGACCAGCAGCAGACTCCAGAACGCCACGAGACTTCCGCCGATCATGCCGTCGATGACCGTGGCCGCCAGCACCGCGAGGTAGAAGGCCGGCAGGGTGATCATCACCATCCGGATTCGACGCTGGAGAGCGTCGTCCGGGCCCCGTACCGTGATCGTGGTTTCGTATCGCATGGACATCGCTTTCTCGCTCCGTGCCATCCCTGCCACGCGCGAGCAACATCCAGATACGTCCCGGGGGATCGTGCAGATCCCTGAAATGGCCGTGTGCACCGGTTTTCGGGTTGGAACCAGCCGTACAGACTGTTCAGGCCGATCCACCGAGGGCCTCGATCCGCTGCGCCGGTGCTTCGACGTTTCGAATGCGAATCCCGAAGTTCTCGCCGACCTTGACCGCCTGACCGCTCCCGATCCGGGTGTTGTTCACCAGGACCGCCAGATCCTGACTGGCCTGCTTGGGAAACTCGATGATCACGCCCGGCTGCAGGCTGGTGACCTCACCGACCGTCGCAACCTTGTCCGCGATCTGAACGATCAGCGGGACCTCGAGTCCGAGCAATGACTGCAGATGCTGTTCCACGGATGAGATATCGGCCGCTTCAGCCGTCGGAGGCCAGCAATCCGGCGAGGACCGCCATGCGGACCGCCACACCATTGGTGACCTGGCGAAGAATCAGGCTGTGGGGGCCGTCGGCGACTTCCGGAGCCAGTTCGAGTCCCCGATTGATCGGTCCCGGATGCAGCACCGGAACCCCCTCCGACAGGCGACCCGCACGATCGACATCCAGGCCGAACCGCTCCCGGTAGTCGTCCGGGATACCGTCCCCATCGTGACGTTCAAACTGAATCCGCAACATCATCAACGCGTCCACGGATTCCAGCACCGCGTCGAGATCGTGGCTGATCGAGACCGCACCACGATCCGGTCCCACCGGAACGATGGATTCGAACTCGGCCGGAACGAGCGAGGAAGGACCGACCAGCACCACGTCGGCGCCCATCGCGGTCAAGGACCACAGATTGGAGCGTGCGACACGACTGCTGGCGATGTCCCCGACGATTGCCACCGACCGACCCGCCAGTTCCCCTCCGAAATGCTGCAGCAGCGTCATCAGATCGAGCAGGCCCTGCGTCGGATGCTCGTGTCGGCCGTCCCCGGCATTGATGACCGGGACCTCCACGTGCTCCGCAATCAATGCCGCTCCCCCGGAGGCCGAACACCGTACGACGATCCCGTCGACTCCCATGGCTGCGATGTTNGATGCCGTGTCGACGAGGCTTTCGCCCTTGGAGGTGCTGGAACTGGATCCCAGCAGATCCACGACCCGGGCTCCCAGACGATGCGCCGCCACCGAGAAGCTGACCCGGGTCCGGGTGCTGTTCTCCAGAAACAGATTCGCGATCACGCTGCCTTCGAGCATCGGAACATCGGGCATGGTGCCCTGCACGATCGGGAGGAAGGACTCGGCATCGTCCACCAGTGCACGGAGCTGGGCGCTCGAAAGCGTCTCCAAATCCAACAGGTGGCCCCGGCTGGTCCAGGTCGAGGTGGTCATGCGTGCATTGTACCGGTGCCGGCGGGATCTAGAGATCGACGACCTGCATGTCCGATTCGGCCTTCTGCTCGACCACGGGCTGCTGGACATCGGTCACGAAGGCGGACAGTCCCGCCTCGGACGCCAGCTGCTGTCTGGCGAGCGCCGCATTGAACCAGGTGGTGGGTTCATCGCGATGCATCGCCAGCAGATCGATGGCGATCTGCGCTTCGCTCTTGCAGTAGTCGACGGGCTCGATGGCCCGCTCGAAGACCTGCAGCCGGTCGTCGACGTTCTGGAAGGTGCCGCTCTTCTCCATCCACGTGGCGGCGGGCAGGAACACGTCGGCNCGCTCCACGAGACGATTGGGCATGGTGTCCAGCAGCACGACGAACCGGTCCTCGACCAGCTCCAGCAGATCGTCGGTGACCCAGGCGCTGGGGTAGTTGCCGGTCACGAGCAGACCGTTGGCGGCCGNGCAGGCCTCGCGNACGCGATCGAACTCCACGACCTCGCCGCCGAGCGCGGCGAGCACGCGTCGAACGCCGCGTGCATTGGGGGCCTTCTCGGCCCGTACGGTGTACCCGCCCGGGAACGACTTGTCCTCGCCCTGCACCGGGACGGGACCCACCACGAGGGTGGCCGCCGGATCGAGTGCACGCACGAGTCGCCCCAGGTACCAGGCGTCCTCGCAGGACAGCATCGGACTGATGATCGCCGCGAGACGTTCGGACGACCGCAGACCTTCCACGGCGCGATGCAGCGATTCGACCCAGGCGTCGGCGGCTTCGTGCGGCTCCCTCGGCAGCTGATCGCGCAGCAACGGCATCCGATGACGGAACTCGTCGTGGACGAACTCCCATCCGTAGCGGATCTCGTCGGAGATCCACCATCCGTTCACCTCCGGATTCGTCCGCGGCTTGATGCGGTAGACGACTCCGTTGTTGTGTTCGACACTGATGTTGTCGCCGCCGCTGGTGATTCCGTCGATCGACGGCGTGCTCGTGAGGTACCAGACCCGCTGCTGGAACAGGAANTCCTTGTCGAGCAGCGCGCCGACCGGACAGAGATCGATGACGTTGCCGCTGAGTTCGTTGTCCAGAGCCAGACCCGGAAAGACGTCGATCTGCTCNAGCGCTCCACGTCCCTCCACCATGAGCTCCGAGGTACCGGTCACCTCGCGGGTGAACCGGACGCACCGGGTGCACATGATGCAGCGGTCGGAATAGAGGAGGACGTTCGGTCCGAGGTCCTTCTTGGGCTGCTTGAGCTTCTCNTCCTGAAAGCGGGATGCGGATCGNCCGTAGCGGTACGAGTAGTCCTGGAGCGAGCATTCACCGGCCTGGTCGCAGACCGGGCAGTCGACCGGNTGGTTGATGAGGAGGTATTCCATCACCGCACGCTGGTTGCCCACCGCCTTCGGGGAATCGGTGTAGACCACCTGCCCGTCGGCCGCCGGAGTCTGGCAGGCGGGCATCAGCTTCGGNATCTCCTCCAGCACATTGTCGTTGCGCGGATTGGGGGCCCAGATCTCAACCAGACAGATCCGGCAGCTGGCGACGATCGACAGNCCGGGATGCCAGCANTAGTGCGGGATCTCGTGCTCNTGCGCAAGNGCCACCTCNAGGATCGTCTGACCNTGGGTGAACTGGCANTNNTGGCCGTTGATGCTGATGCTGGGCATGGGGCCCCGGCTCCTTCGATGACCCTAAATGGTAGCAGNGGGCGGGCCGATCGCCAGNNTTCATCGACGAGGAAGNGTCCTNGCCTCGAGGACGAATGCNCCNTCNTCNAGNGTNANNGCNTCCANACGNACNANNCGNCCATCGACCAGTTCCACCNNGGANGGGAAATCCGCNCCATCGATCAGGTAGTCCACGGCCAGNATNGANGCCTCGTCNCCNTCGGNNGCCGCCTCACGAACGAGNTCNAGNAGNGATCCCGGNGGNCTGGGNACCGGNANNCGNCCGATCAGNCCACCCACGATGNCCAGATGCATCGTCTNATCCGTGATGGNNGGAGCGAGCTGCAGNCCGAGNACCCGNCGGGCTCCGTTNTCGGGCACCANCTCGATNGCGATGANCATCCCCGAGGGNGTGGTGTGGACCTGCGGAAGNCCCAGNTANTCGGGCCANGGNGGATGNCCNTCGTGGGCAAGCCATTTGACCAGNCGAATGGCCAACCANGCATTGACCGCCTCGTCGGAGATCCGAAGCTTCCAGGANGNNCCGGNTTCGCGGATCTTCTGCAGGTTCTCGACCAGCGCNAACTCGGCCTGCTGNGCCGTGTCGGAGGCGGANGNATCGTCCGCNNCCGGNGGGGCGTACCANGGNGGNCNNANCATGGTCATNANCCACAGNACGGCNACGACCACGACCACGGNNAGAAAGAGCAGCGACGCCAGGAACTGGAGNGTCGAACCNCCCTTGGNTGGGGNCGNTTCATCCTGNCCGNCNTCGNTCGGCGACTGCNCCGGNCCGGANTCNTCCNNTGCGGGGGGTNCTTCATCCATGCNGGGATGGTACCCGCTNCNGAAACAGGANGANCATNCCNACGACGGAANCCGNTCAACCGNGATGNGTCGGCAGNTAGGCCTGTTCGAGNTACTGGGCCAGCATCCGNTGCGTGTTGAACACNGGNGGCACCGTGACCGCCGANCGNCGNACNCGGTGCAGCCATNNNTCCGGNAGANCNTGCNCGTTCCGCTCGTAGTAGGCGGGCACGATCTCGGATTCGAGNAGANCGTAGAGNTCCTCGACGTCGCGGCGATCCCGNNCCTCCGGATCCTCGAGNTCCTNCTCGCTNCCGAANGACCANCCGTTGGTGCCGTCCATCGCCTCCGGCCACCANCCGTCGGGAATCGANACGTTCATGCCNCCGTGGATNGGCACCTTCATGCCGCTGGTNCCGCTNGCCTCNCGGGGNCGGATCGGCGTGTTNAGCCAGAGATCGCAACCCGANACGAGCGANCGTCCCAGCGCGATGTCGTAGTCCTCGAGCACNACNACNCGATCNCGGAAGACNTCCGAACCGGCGTGTTCGAAGACCTGACGNAGATAGTCCTGTCCNCCGAGATCGTCGGGATGGGCCTTGCCCGCGAAGATNAGCTGCACCGGNCGNTCGGGATNGCCGAGGATCGNAGCNAGNCGCGCCGGATCNCGGAACACCANNGGNGCCCGCTTGTACGTCGCGAACCGNCGTGCNAAGCCGATGGTCAGCACNNCCGGATCAAGCAGTNCCGANGCNTCGACCTCCACCCCNAGNCGACGGCCCCGGGCNTCGACCCGNCGACGGACCTCCGNGATGAAGTCGGCCCGGAGCGTGTTCCGCAGNGNCCACAGNTCNNCNGGNTCGATCGANTCCGCATNCCNCCACGGGTTNNCANCGGGATCGACGGTCTCGAGATCGATTCCGTGACGACGCCAGAANNNCCAGGCGNCGGANTGCATCCANGCGTTGAGGTGGACTCCGTTGGTCACGTGCATGATGGGGACCGCATCNCGNGAGCTGCGTNCCGTAGATGTCCTGCCACATCTCCTTGGTGACCAGTCCGTGCAGANGCGACACGGCATTGACGTGCGTCGAGCAGCGNAGNGCGAGCACCGTCATGCAGAACTGCTCNGCNGNGGTNCCGGGATGTTCATTNCCNAGATCCNNCAGGGTGGAANCCGNNATGCCCGCCGGTCCGGTGATGGGNGCCAGCAGCGAGNNGACCGCATCGATGTCGTACCGNTCGTGTCCGGCGGGGACCGGNGTGTGCGTGGTGAAGACGGTNCGCNTGCGNACCGCANCCANCGCCGCNTCCTNNCCGNGTCCCGNATCGATNGCNTCACGCAGACGCTGNACGCANACGAAGGCCGCGTGNCCCTCGTTGAGATGATCNACCGTCACNTGTTCNCCGACGGCCCGCAGGGCCATGGCNCCGCCGACNCCGAGNAGCATCTGCCGCCGCATTCTGATGGTCGGATCGCCNCCGTAGAGCCAGCCGCTCANGGCACGATCGGCCTCGCAGTTGNCGTCGNTGTCCGCATCCAGCAGGTAGAGCGGACAGCGNCCGACNTCCATGCGCAGCACCCGGGCGGANACGACGCCGTCNCCCATGGGNACGGTGATCACCTNNCCGGTGTCCTGCATGGGNGANCGNTCCGGATCGAAGTCCGGGTGNTCGACNCGGGTGCTNCCATCCGTTTCGATGCCCTGNCGGTAGTACCCNCCGTGNTAGACGATGCCNACNCCGACNAGNGGGATGCCCAGNTCGGANGCGGAACGCAGATGNTCGCCGGCGAGAATNCCCAGNCCNCCGGCGTACTGCGGCAGNGATTCGTGCANNCCGAACTCCGAACAGAAGTAGGCGATNCGCAGNCCGTNNGCNTCGGGANNNGTCCGTTCGAACCACGTCGTNCCCTCCAGCGCNGCNCTNCGGAGGCGATGCACCGCGGCCAGCTCCTCCTGAAANACNTCGCAGGNGNCGAGCTCNTCGAGACGTTCGTNGTCGAGNCCGGCGATCACNGCCANNGCNTCGTGCCCGGTNGAACGCCAGGNNTCCGGATCCAGNCCGGCCATNAGGCGACGNGCCGGCGGCGACCAGGTCCACCACAGGTTCATGGCGAGTTCGTTCAGTTGACNGCGAAGATCGTGTGCTGNCATGGTCTACTCGTTCGCTANCGTCCTCAGATNCGCNNTGATNNCTCGAGCAGCGTGCGAAGGGNNCGNACNCGCGTGCGAGGNAGCATCGCGGGGGGAAGNCTCCATGTCCAGTTGCCGCGCGGAGTCCCCGGGCGATTCATCCGGGCGGATGCCCCCAGGCCGAGCAGGTCCTGCACCGGAACCACGGCGGTGTTGGCGTGGGATCCGAAGCAGACATCGATCAGGCCGTCCACCGGATCGCCGGGGCCGGCAATGGCTTCGGCCCGGCGGCGGGCGGCGGGACCAAGGGTCCGCCACCAGCCCCGGAGGGGCGTGTTGTCGTGGGTGCCGGTGTAGACCACGGCATCCCGGGGGTGGTTGGCGGGGAGATCCGCTGAATCGGGCGAGCCGAATGCGTTCTGAAGGATCCGCATGCCCGGCAGCCCATGGCGGTCGCGGAGCGCGATCACCTTCCGGGTGACCGCACCGAGATCCTCGGCGAACAACGGCATCGGACCGAGTCGACGTCGGGCCGCACGCAGCAGTTCGTCTCCGGGACTGCGACCCCACCGGCCGGAGCGTGCGTCGCGTGCACCGGCCTTGACCTCGTACGCCCTGTGAAAGCCGATGAAGTGATCGATTCGAACCGCATCGAAGAGCCGCAACTGCCGTGCGATCCGCTCGATCCACCACTCGAATCCGGTTCGTCGGTGCGATGCCCATCGGTAATGGGGATGATTCCAGAGTTGTCCGCTCCGAGAGAATGCATCGGGCGGCACGCCAGTCACGACGGTCGGAAGACCCCGGGCGTCGAGCCGGAACAACTCGGGATGCCCCCGGACATCGACCGACTCCAGCGGCACGAAGATCGGAAGATCTCCGACCAGATGGACGCCACATCGCCGGGCGTGCGTCCGCAGGGACTTCCATTGACGATCGAACAGAAACTGCTCGAAGGCCAGTTGTTCCGGCGTCTGCCCCCGACGTCCCCCCCACCGGCACCAGGTCGGCAACCACGCCGATTCACGACGCAGAAAACGCTTGAAGCGCGGATCCCGTTCACCACCATCGGCGTGGAATCGATCCCAGGCGATGTCCAGTGCTTGACGACGTATTCGACGGGCCGCCCGCCAATCCGTCCGGCCGGGCGTCCCGGCCCGCCGGCGGGCCAGCGACCGGGGAACCAGCCCTTCGTCGGCCAGATCCTGCAGCGAGAGCAGCATCGGTTCCCCCGCAAAGGCGGACCGTGGGGAGTAGGGCGAGTTGCCCGGACCCACCGGATGCACGGGGAGCGTCTGCCAGATCGAGAAACCGGCATCACCGATTCGTTCCGCGAAGGCTCTGGCGGCGGCACCGAGATCACCCAGGCCACCGGGGCCCGGCAGCGAGGTGAGATGCAGCAGCACGCCGGCCCGGCGACGTCGAAAGAACGGATGGGGACGAGTCAAGGCGTGAGGGTCCAGACACGGCCGGCCAGCGGCGGTACGACCAGCATGGGCGGAGTCGACTCGGCAGCGGACGGGGAGCCGAACGCCGACGACCACGTTCCGGCGGGAAGCGCGTCTTCGGGCACCTCGAGGCTCACTTCACGATCCGACGCATTGAGCGCGACCAGTACCACATCGTCCTCGTATTCGCGCAGGAACACCCAGGTGTCCAGGGCGTCGTCGACCAGCAGGGTCCGGATCGAACCACGACGCAGCGCGACGTGTCCGTTCCGAAGTGCAATGGCACGGCGGTAGAACTCGAGATGGTCATCCATCACGAAGTTGTCGGACGGATCCTCGTACGGCTCGAGGTCCTTCCACAGCATCGGCTTGCGGTTGGTGGGATCGTCCGCGCCCCACATGCCCACCTCGTCGCCGTAGTAGATCATCGGGGCTCCGACACTGGTCATCTGGAGCAGCGCGATCAACCGGGCCTTCCGGTAGTGCTCGGGACCGGGCTTCGACCCGTCGTAGGAGGGATCCTCCTGTTCACGGTTGCCCCGGTCGTAGTCCCGGTCCGGATTCTTGAGCTTCGACACCAGACGATCGGTGTCATGGCTGTCCACCAGATTCTGCAGGACGTAGGTGACCTCGGGATCGTAGGCCAGACGAAGTTCCGCAAAGCGCCGCTCGGCCTCGGAGACGCTGATGCGACGATCCCGGTTGCCGATCCACTCGAAGGCGATCTCCGCGAAGGGGTAGTTCATCACCGCATCGAAGCTGCGTCCGTCGAGCCATTCATCCGCCCGGCTCCAGATCTCGCCGGTGATGTAGGCGTCGGGGTTGATCGAACGCACGAACTCGCACCACTCGTACCAGAAGGCCATGGGGACGTCGTTGGGAACGTCCAGCCTCCAGCCGTCGATGCCGTCGGCGGGATCGCCGTCGCCGTCGGGATCCATCCATCGTCGCGTGATGTCGAAGATGTGACGGCGGGCGGTCTCGGATGCGAGACCGTGTGCCTCGTCCTTGCGAAAGGCGGGAAGTTCCCCGAACCCCGCCCAGCCCTCGTAGGCGAACGGTTCCCAACTCGTGATGTCGAACCAGTCCGCATACCGGCTGGCCCGACCGTTGGCACGAACATCGACGAAGGCGGGGTGCGCCGTTCCGACGTGGTTGAAGACCCCGTCGAGAATGACGCGGAATCCCCGGGCCTTCGCCTCGCGCAGAAACTCCAGGAACGCCCGGTCACTGCGGGTGAAGGACCAGGTCGAGGGATCCAGCAGATCCTCTCCGGCCACCGTCTCGTCGTAGTCCGCGTCACCCCCGTAGAACTCGTCGACGTGGATGTAGTTCGTGGTGTTGTACTTGTGATGGCTCGAGGCCTGGAAGATCGGATTGAGGTAGAGCGCGTTGACCCCCAGATCCTTCAGGTAGTCCAGTCCCTCCCGCAGCCCCGCGAGATCCCCCCCGTAGAGACGGGAGAACACGTAGTACTCGTAGAAGGTCTGCCCGTCCGCCCCCTCCCACGGGCTGCCTTCGTACCAGCGGCTTCGCCACGGACGCACCGGATCGGGGTCCGTCGAGGGATCACCGTTGCGGAAACGGTCGACCATGATCTGATACCAGATCGCGTCCTTGGCCCAGTCGGGAGTCATGAACGCCGGGGCTTCGCCGGGCTGGAGGCTGTAGATCGATCCATCTCGCACGTGACTGACTCCATCCTCGAGAACGAAGGTGTAGCGAAGCTCCGCAGCGGGGGCGGGCAGCACGCCCTCCCACCATTGGTGCGTGCCGCCATCAAGCACCGCCGCCATGTCGATCCGGTCACCGGCATCGGTGACGATTCGGACCCGCTCGACATCGTCGGCCAGCGTCCGGTAGCGGATGCGGACCTGGCCGCCGCGGGTGACGCTCCGATCGCGCGGGCGCTTCGGGTCGTGTTCCAGGCCGATGGCATCCACCCGACCGTCTCCCACCTCGGCCACCGGCGCATCGGGATCGGGAACCCCCAGTCCGAGCCGGGAGTTGACGCCCCCGAATCCGTCCGGCTCGGTCACCGCGTTGCGGGGGTCCGGCAGCCACTCGTCGCCGTTGCGGACGAACTTGTAGGAATGCATGCCCGGNCCGAGTTCGAGCGTCGTCGTCCAGCGATCGGTNCCACGCCGCATCGGAGTCGCNGTCGTNCTCCAACCGTTGAACGANCCCGCGAGCGAGACNGATCGGGTNNCNGNCGGGGCGGAATACNCGAAGGTGCANCGCCAGCGATCCNGNCCCNGNNTGCGNACCCGGACCGATNCCGGCACCCGATCNACCTGCTGCGTCAGGANGCGTGCNTNCGGACACGANGGNGGCCAGNCNGCNGGGACNTCNCGGGGAAGNAGCAGGATGANCAGCAGGGTGACGAGCATGNCAGGAGGAGTCGATAAACTNGCTTGGAATTGAAANGGGGTGNNTCCATCGANGCGACTCGGATTCTATTTCAGCGACTGCTNTTTGGCCTCGCCATCNTCGCGATTGCNTGGGCNTTTCTGCACGTGGTNCAACGTGAANTCCTGGGACGGNACCTCGAGGAGGATGCCGTGGTCCTGCGNGTCATGCACTGGTCCGGCGGCGGNGGNAAGCAGGAAGACGCCATCGTGGCCGACTCNATCGACGCGTTCATGGCCGAGCACCCCGGCACCAGNGTNATCCGCATCAATCCGGGCGATCCCGGCCAGTTCTACACCAAGCTGCAGACGATGATGGCGGCGGGGGATCCCCCGGANCTCTTCTACATGAANTTCGAACGGCTCCCNGTCTTCGTCGATGCGGACCANCTGCTTCNGCTNGATCAGCTNNTCGAGAACGANCCGGNGTTCGGCCTGGAGGACTTCTTCCCCACGACGGTCGAGGCGTTCCGGTGGAACGGNCGACGGATGGGNGANGGGCCGCTCTACGGCATCCCNAAGGACTTCACGACCCTCGGCTTCTACTACAACGCGGATCTGTTCCGCACCGCCGGCATNCCCGANCCGGCGCCCGACTGGACCTGGGACGAGTTCATCGCGGCCGCGCGAGCCATCGGCGAACTCCCCGATCGGACGGGAGCCGAGTTCATCACGTGGCCGTTCGTGCTGCGTGGATACCTCCGGACCGAGGGGGTGGAACTGCGGGGAACGACATGGGACGAGGTCGATCTCGACGATCCCCGGCTGACCGAAGCACTCGACCGGCTGCGCCGGTGGCGATTCGACGAGGAGCACACGCTCGCACGGGGNGANGCGGAGGGATTCGANCCCGCTTCGGTGTTCATCGACGGNAACCTCGGCATGATCGGNCCGCTCGGCCGCTGGGTCGTACCGCAGTTCCGAACCATCCCGGAGACCGGTGACGATGGATTCGAATGGAACTTCGCCCCGATGCCGCGGGGACGCGAAGCGACGAACGTCACCGTCACGGTGGCCTGGGCGATGGCGCGGGAATCCAAGCATCCCGAGGAGGCGTGGAACCTGCTGCGCTACCTGACCGGATCGGAGGCCCAGGCCAGGTTGTCGAGGCTCGGCCTGGCGATTCCGACCCGACGCTCCGTCGCCGAATCCGATGCGTTCATCGATTCCACGCGGCCTCCGACACGGGACACGGACTACCTCGAGGGGGCCGGAACCGCACGGGTGGTCGACTGGCCCACCGATCCCAGATTCGAAGCCGAGTTCGGCAAGCAGGTCGATCTCGCGTTGCGAACCGGCGAACCGCTGGACGAGCGGCTGGCGGCCTTCGAAGGCTGGTGGGACCGCGCCCGGACCCAGGCCGGCAGCGAAGCGTCCGCCGCACCGATGCCGTGGCGTTCGATCGGTCTGGCGGGCCTGGTGCTGGCCGGCATCCTCGTNTGCATCATCGTCGTGNTCCTTCGACGCGGTCGGTTGACGGCGGCCCAACGCCACGAGGAGCGTTCGGGATTCCTGCTCGCATCACCGTGGCTGATCGGATTCTGCCTGCTGCTCGCATTCCCGATTCTGTTGTCCCTGCTGCTGTCGCTGACGAACTGGAACGGCAACACGCCCCTGGCCGAGGCCGAGTTCATCGGACTCGACAACTACCGGCAGATCGTCGGCGGCGACACCACGTTCTGGACGAGTCTGCGGGTCACGGTCATCTACGCGCTGCTGGCGGTCCCCACCGGACAGCTGTTCGCGCTGCTGGCGGCTCTGCTGCTCAACACGAAGGTGCGGGGCATGGCGATCTTCCGGGCGGCCTGGTACCTCCCCAGCGTGCTGGCGGGAGTGGGGGTCGCGTTGCTGTGGCAGCTCGTCTTCCGCGGTGACGGGGGACTGCTCAATNCGGTGCTCGAATGGACCGGCGTCGGAGGNGTCGACTGGCTGGACGGCGACGCCAGAACCTGGGGNCCTCCCGCCTTCGCGATCATGAACCTCTGGGTCATCGGGGGCAGCATGATGATCTATCTCGCCGGTCTGCAGGGGATCCCGAGATCCCTGATGGAAGCAGCGGAGATCGACCGGGTCGGCCCGATCACCCGGTTCGTGCGCATCACCCTCCCCATGCTCTCGCCGGTGATCCTGTTCAACCTCGTNATGGCCGTGATCGCATCGTTCCAGGTGTTCACCCAGGCGTTCGTGATGACCGGTGGCGGTCCCGGCGACCACACCCGGTTCTACGTGCTCTACATCTTCAACCAGGCGTTCGACTTCTACCGGATGGGCTACGCCTCGGCCCTGGCCTGGCTGCTGCTGGTGATCGTGCTGGTGCTCACNGTGNTNGTCCTGAAGACCAGCGGCCGCTACGTCTACTACGAGGGGATGAAGCAGTGAACCGCGGTCGATCCAATCCGGCCTGGTACATCCCGCTCCTGCTGGGAACGNTCGTCATGATCTTTCCNCTGTGGTGGATGATCACGCTCAGCCTCGAGACGGAGTCCAACGCCAGCGCTGCGCTCACCCGGGGACAGGCCCTGCTGACCGTTCCCNCCGAACCGCAGTGGGGCAACTACGGCGAAGCGATCCGGCGGGTGGGAACGAGCGAATGGTGGGGCTTCCTCGACGCCCTGGCGAACTCGATCGTGGTGACCACCCTCGTGCTGGTGGCCACCATCCTGTCCTCGAGCCTGGTGGGATTCGCATTCGCCCGCATCCGCTTCCGNGGCAACCGGATCCTCTTCCTGCTGATGCTGGCCACGATGATGCTCCCCGCCCAGGTGACGATGATCCCGCTCTTCCTGCTGTTCCGGTCCCTGGGCTGGGTGGACACGCTGCTGCCGCTGATCGTGCCGGCGTTCTTCGGNAGCGCCTTCTTCATCTTCATGTACCGGCAGTTCATCTCCCAGGTCCCCGAATCGCTGATCGAGGCGGCCAAGATCGACGGCTACGGATGGCTCGGAGCCTGGTGGAGGATCGTGCTGCCGATGTGCAAGCCGGTGACGGCGATCACCGCGGTGTTCACCTTCATCTTCGTCTGGAACGACTTCATGACCCCGCTGATCTACCTGCACTCGGAGGATCAGGCCACGCTCNCCGTNGCGCTGAACTCG
Source organism: Phycisphaerae bacterium (assembly GCA_002591705.1). Next base: position 44,161 of record PAAB01000014.1, on the reverse strand, counting down.
TTCCGCAACCAGTTCAATGGAATCAAGGACGTCCACCTCTTGATGGCACTGTCGGTGGTGACGATGATTCCATGCATCATTCTCTTCTTCGCAGCCCAGAAGCACTTCATCGAAGGCCTGGGCAAGGGGGCCGTCAAGGGCTGACCATGGCAGACGTTCGATTCGACAACGTGACGAAGGTGTACGACGGCGGCGTCCGGGCCGTCGACCGATTCTCGATGACCATCNNNNACGGCGAGTTCATCGTGCTGGTCGGNCCCTCGGGCTGCGGCAAGTCGACGACCCTGCGGATGCTCGCGGGGCTCGAATCCATCAGCGACGGACACATCCACATCGACGACCGGGTCGTCAACGACGTCCCCGCCCGCGATCGCGACATCGCAATGGTCTTCCAGGACTACGCCCTGTATCCGCACATGACGGTCCGGGCCAACCTCGCCTTCGGCATCGACCGCCGCCGTGCGCACCGGAGTCGTCTGCGGGCGCTGTGCTCGCCGGCGTACGCGAAGCNGCGACGGGCGGAACTCGAACACGTCCGGGACCACGTGCAGCAGGCGGCCACGACCCTCGGAATCGATGCACTGCTCGACCGCCANCCGCGGGAACTCTCGGGNGGCCAGCGTCAGCGGGTGGCGCTCGGNCGGGCGCTGGTCCGGGATCCNAAGGTGTTCCTGCTCGACGAGCCGCTTTCGAACCTGGACGCGAAACTGCGACTGCAGATGCGNGCCGAACTNCGGGTCCTGCACCGTTCGATGNATGCCACCATGGTCTACGTCACCCACGACCAGGAGGAGGCGATGAGNCTGGGAGATCGGCTGGTGGTNATGAAGGACGGGGTCGTGCAGCANTGCGACACCCCCATGGCGATCTACGATCGACCNGCGAACCGGTTCGTGGCCGGCTTCATCGGCACCCCTTCGATGAACTTCCTGCCGGGACGGGGAGGAGAGGCGNCCTTCGTCGTCGACGGCGGGCCGGACATCACGCTTCCCTGTGCCGGGCCCGATCGTGCATGCGTCCTCGGGCTGCGCCCCGACGCGATCACACCCGCCGCGCGTGGATTCCCCGCGGTGGTGAAGGTCATCGAACAGTACGGGGACTGCACCGACCTCGTGCTCCGCTGCGGAGAACACGAACTCGTCAGTCGGGTCCGTGGACACTACGAGGGACGCGAGGGCGACGAAGCCAGCTTCGCCGTCGAGGATCGTGGAATCCACTTCTTCGAAGACGACGGGGACGGAGCACGCATCGGCTGAGTCCGCGCGATCCGGGGGGTGGAGGGCTCGAACGGTCCCTGTTCCGCTCGAGCATCGCGGCTTCCTGGGCGATTCACCGCTCCCGGATCCAGATGTTGCGGAAGTAGAGCGTGTTGCCGTGGTTCTGCAGTTCGATCGGACCACGCGGGAAGATCGGGATCGATCGGTCCCAGTAGTTCTCCAACCGGACGGCATCCACGACCAGCTCGTCGTTCAGGCGGACCGTGACCAGTTCGCCGTCCATGACGATGTGGAAGGTGTTCCATTCACCGACCGGACGATCCGCGACCACCAGCGGCTTGGATCGCCCCCGTTGGTTGTTGTACAAGCCCCCGGATCCGATCTTGTCGTCCCAGATCTGGACCTGAGGACTGCCACGCAGGTAGATGCCGCTGTCGCCCCGAGGTTCGATCTTCCAGTCGACCCAGAGTTCGAAGTCCCCGAAGTCATCGACGGTGACGAGGTTGTCCCCCTTGCCGTCGAACACGATCACGCCGTCCTCGACCGTCCAGTGCTCGCGCATCGACGCGTCCGCGGTCGCCTGGGCCGTCGCGAGTTCCTCGGGCGTCATCTTCGCCCGACTGATGGGATTGCCGACCAACCCCTGCCAGCCCGAGAGATCGGTGCCGTTGAACAGCGGACGCGCCTGGGGATGCGGCCCGGCCGTGCAGCCGGCGAGGCCCCACAGCAGGATGAAGAGCAGGCATCGGATCATGTGGAACCGATTACTTGCCTCCGCCGCTGTCCGCCGGGGCATCCTCGTCCACGATCTCGAGCATCTCGACATCGAAGATCAGCGTCGCTCCCGGAGGGATCGGACTGCCCGGGCGGGGATTCCAGCCGTAGGCCAGCTGCTGCGGAATGATCAGCTTCCGGGTCCCGCCGACCTTCATGGTCTTGAGTCCCTCCAGCCAACCGGGGATCACGCCGCCACGCATGTCGACGGTGAAGGGCACGCCGCTGTTCTTCGATGAATCGAAGGGGGTGCCGTTGACGAGCCAGCCGGAGTAGTGGACCTTCACGCGATCGTCGGCCGCGGGGGAAGCCCCTTCGCCGACCACGACGTCGTACCACTGCAGACCGGAATCGCTGTTCTGGAGTTCGGCTTCGCCGACCGGATCGCCGGGCAGCTCGGCCGGGGCCGGCACGGTGATGAACTGATCGACGCCCATGAGGGCGATGTCGAACACGACCGGAGCGCCCTGTGCCATCTGCTGGCTGGGGACGGTCTTGGAACTGGCCCAGATCTTGCGCGTATCACCCACGCGCTGTCCGGACAATGCTTCCTGCCAACCCGGGAACACCATCTTGTCGTCGAGCGGAATCACCATCTCGCGACTGAGCAGCAGGTGACCGTGATCGCCGTGCATGTTCCAGGCGGTCATGGTGATCGAAACCGCCTGCGTGTCATCCGTGATGGCGGCGGGTGGCGCTTCGCCTTCCGCCACCTCCGCCACACTGATGTCCGCAACCCAGTACTCGGGATGGTCCTTGAGCGGCTTCATGGTCTCGTTCAGCGGAACGCCGCCGGGCAGGTGCGCAATGATCGGGCCCTTGGACGGGGCCGGCTCGGGATCGGACGCGACTTCGGGCGTCGGCTCGGAGGCGGGTTCCGGTTCGGGGGTCGGCTCCGGAGTGGGAGCGGGATCAGCCGCGGGTTCGGGAGCGGACGCGGGTTCGGGAGCGGACGTGGTCGAAGGTTCCGTGTTGGACTCCGACGCCGCGGTGGACGCGGCGGTCGCCGACGACGGTGCGGCCTTGTCGCAGCCGATCAGGAGAAAGCTGGTGCCGGCCAGAAGCAGGAGGGTGGTCTGAAATCGATGCATGGTCTGAATCCTCGATGGTGATTGCCGCAAGTCGTACGTCGCCTGCGTCCCGAAGTTCGGCAAGGGTACCGCGCAGGGCGTGGATGTGAAAAAGCCCCCGCGTCGCAGTGACGCGGGGGCTTGGAATCACGAAAGAATCCCGATCAGGCGACGGAGGCCGCCATCTCTTCGGCCTTGCGCTTCGCGTCGTCGAGGTTCCCGACGTACATGAAGGCGGACTCGGGCAGATCGTCGCCTTCGCCCTCGCAGAGACGCTCGAAGGAGTCGATGGTGTCCGCCAGGGACGTGGTGACACCGGGGAAGCCGGTGAACTGTTCGGCCACGTAGCACGGCTGGCTGAGGAACCGTTCGATTCGACGGGCACGGTTGACGACCAGCTTGTCGTCCTCGGCCAGTTCATCGACGCCCAGAATGGCGATGATGTCCTGGAGATCGCGATACCGCTGCAGGATCTGCTGCACGCGGCGGGCACAGTTGTAGTGCCGCTCGCCCAGCACCTGCGGGTCGAGGATGCTCGAGGTCGAGGACAGCGGATCCACGGCGGGGTAGATGCCCTTCTCGGCGATGCCACGCTCGAGGACCACGAAGGCATCGAGGTGGGTGAACGCCGTCGCGGGGGCGGGGTCGGTCAGGTCGTCTGCAGGCACGTAGATGGCCTGCACCGAGGTGATCGCACCCTTGTCGGTCGACGTGATCCGCTCCTGCAGCTCGCCCATCTCCGTCGAGAGGGTCGGCTGGTATCCCACGGCGGAGGGCATTCGGCCCAGCAGAGCGGAGACCTCGGAGCCGGCCTGGGTGAACCGGAAGATGTTGTCGACGAAGATCAGGGTCTCCTTGCCCGATGCGTCACGGAACTCCTCGGCCATGGCGAGGCCGGAGAGGGCGACGCGGAGACGCGACCCGGGAGGCTCGTTCATCTGACCGAACACCATCGCCACCTTGTCGATGACGTGGGCGGTGTTGCCGTTCTCATCGGTGTACTCGGCCTCCTGCATTTCACGCCAGAGGTCGTTGCCCTCACGGGTTCGTTCGCCGACTCCGCAGAACACGGAGTAGCCACCGAACTCACGGGCGACACGGGCGATCATCTCCTGGATGATGACGGTCTTGCCGACACCCGCTCCGCCGAAGAGACCGATCTTGCCACCACGAACGAACGGGCAGAGCAGATCGACGACCTTGATGCCGGTCTCGAGGATCTCGGTCTTGGGGTTCAGGTTCTCGAGCTTGGGCGGCGCGGCGTGAATCGGACGACGGTTCTCCGTCGCAACGGGACCACGCTCGTCGATGGGATCACCAAGCAGGTTGAACACGCGACCGAGCACTTCCTCGCCCACGGGCACCTTCACCGGAGCACCGGTGTCGATGCAGGCCTGACCTCTGGTCATGCCGTCGGTCGAACCGAGCGAGACGCATCGGACGTCTCCGCCGCCGAGGTGCTTGCTGACCTCGCCGAAGAGCGTGCTCTTGACACCGTCGACCTGAAGATCGACGGTGACTGCGTTGTAGAGATCCGGAAGATCATCCTCGGGAAACCTTGCGTCGAAGGTGGATCCGATCACCTGGACGATGGTGCCAGTACTGGCCATGAGCAGGTCCTCTCTGCACTTGGGTTAACGGGGCCCGGGGGGGCCGGACGAGCCGCACAGGATAGTCTCCCGGAAGGTCCCTGCCAAGCATCAGGGGGGAAGCCGGCCCCGTTCGCCGGACGGGCTACACTGCCCCCCATCAGGAATACCACCATGCCCGAAACCATGATCGACAACGTGCTCGAGCAGACCGAGGAGCGGGTCGTCGCCGTCAAGCACCTCGACGGCGGCGAGGCGTACCTCAAGGACCACTTTCCCACCTTTCCGATCATGCCGGGAGTGATGATGCTCGAGACCCTCGTCCAGGCGGGACGACTGCTCCTGCCGGGGCGGGAGGACGGGCCTTGGGTCCTCGGTGAAGTCAAGGCCATGAAATACGGCCAGATGGTCCGCCCGGGCGAATCGCTGGAGGTGGACGTCCGGATCGTGAAGCAGGAGGGGGACCAGGTGACCTGCAAGGGAAGCGGGATTCTGCGGCGCGGGGCGGGAATCGAGGGGGACGGGGAGACAGTTCTCTCCGGAAGGTTTACCATGCGGGCTCGACGCGACGTCCCACAGGGATGACTGCCCGACACCGAAGGATCGGTGGGGCTTCGCACCCGGACCAAGCACAGGAGCTGTCCCCACATGTCCATGAACAAGGATGAGATCTTCGCCAAGGTCCAGGAAGTCCTCGAGGAGGCACTCGGCGCCGACGCCGACGAAATCACCCCCAATGCCAGTCTCACCGGAGATCTGGATGCGGAGTCCATCGATTTCCTCGACATCGTCTTCCGGCTCGAGAAGGCCTTCTCGACCGACGACGCGCCGTTCAAGATCTCCCAGGGGGAGCTCTTCCCCGAGAATCTCATGGACAACGCCGACTGGGTGGACGACGGGAAGTTCACGGATTCCGGACTCGCCATGCTTCGGGAACGGATGCCGCACATCGACTTCACGACCTTCAGTTCCGATCCCCAGGTGAGCAAGGTCGCGGATCTCATCACGGTGCAGTCGCTGGTNAACTTCGTATCCAACAAGCTGGCCGGTGAAACCGCCGCGACCTGAGTCGTCATGCGCTGGATGTGGATCGATCGTGTCGTGGACTTCGAGCCCGANACCCGTCTGGTGGCGGTCAAGGACGTCGATGGCGCACTCGACAACCAGCGGACGAACATTCCGAGAATGAACGATCTGGGCCGCATGGACGTGCTGCCCATGCCGTTGGTGGTCGAGGGCATGGCCCAGACCGCCGGCATCCTGGTCGGTTCGGTCAACGGATTCCGTGAGAAGGTCATTCTGGCCAAGATCGCCGGGGCGCGGCTCGACGCCGATGCGGGACCCGGAGACACCATCCGCTTCGAAGCGACCATCGACCGGATGGACGACAAGGGGGCCTCGACCTCCGGTCGCGTGCTGCGAACCCGCGACGACGGAACGTGGCACGAAATCGGAACGATCGATCTGATGTTCAGTCATGTCGACCGGAACATGGCCGGCATCGAGTTCCCCGAGGAGAACTTCGTGTTCTCCGAGAACTTCCGGGAACTGCTCGTGGAGGCGGGACTCGACCACCTGGACGAGTCCTCCCCATGACAGCCGCGGCCTCCGGTCGGAAGCCGCGGCACGCACGAGACTGAATCGGTGTTCCCCATCGGAGGGAGGAAGGGAAGAGAGAGAGTGTGTTCGCACGCAATCCGCCGGATTGCGGCAAGCGGTCGGCCCCGACCGGGGAGGTGGTCCAAACGGAGCCATGCGGGGGAACAAGCCCGGGTTCCCGTGCGTCATCTGCACGGTCGAATTCGTACGGCCCCTTCGCAAGCCCCAGCGTCGAAAAGTCCACCCTCGAACCACCGTCTGGACGGTCTGGGGGGGTAGCACGTGATGAAGGCGTCCGATTCGCTACCCTGTGGGGTCGTGAACGAGCATCTCGCCATCTACGCCGGGTCGTTCGACCCGATCACCAACGGTCACCTGGATGTCCTGCACCGGGCCCGGGGCATGTTCGATCGGATCATCCTCGGGATCGGACAGAACCCCGACAAGCCGTCCCTCTTTCCGGTGGAGGAACGAGAGGCGATGGCACAACAGCTCGTGGCGGGACTCGACCAGGGCCCGCAGCTCGCGCGGGTGAGCGTCCAGTCGTACCAGGGCCTGACGGTCGACTTCGCGCGGGACGTCGGCGCGGTGGCGCTGGTACGCGGCATCCGGAACGTCACGGATCTGGCGGGTGAATGTCAGCTGGCGATCACGAATCGACAGGTGGCGGACGTCGAGACCGTCTTCATCGTCACCGGCGAGAGCTACGCCTTCACCTCCTCGGGACTGATCCGTCAGATTGCGGGCCTCGGCGCCGATGTCGACCGGCTCGGCACCATGGTTCCCGAACTGGTCATCGCACGTCTGCGCAATCTGCAGGACGATCCCGATGGCCCGCTGCGAAGGATGGCCCGGGACGGGCACGTCGACTGATCAACCGAGCAGCCCGCCGGACCGGATCGGATTCGGAACCGCATTGTCGCGGCCGAGCACCAGCATGTCGGCGATCTCAATGGCGTCCTTGAACGAGTCGAGCGCCTGTTCCCGATTCCAACAGCTCGCCAGGACCTGACCCTGCTCGAGATGTTCGCTGGTCGCCACCGCGTCGCCGCAGATGAGTACGGTCTGCTGCGGAAGGGGGAGCAGGAGTCCGCAGGAACCGGGTGAGATGCCCGGAAGCGGAAAGAGATCGATTCCCTCCGCAAGCTGATCCGGTGCGACCTGGGTCCGCTCCACGAGTTCCCGTTCCGACCGGATCAATCCCTGCCGTTCACGATCGTCGTGTGAATCCGCACCGGACTGCTCCCCGTCCAGGAACTCCTCCATCGCTTCGCGTTCGGCCTCGGAGATCCACCAGTCGGCATGCTCGAGGGCGGTCAGCGAGCGCCGGTGATCCGGATAGAAACTCGTCATGAACACATCGGTAATGTCCGCCAACCGCAACGACGCCCGTTCATCAAGCCTGACTTCCAGTACCTGCGGCGGCANCGACGGATTGACGAGGATGCGTCGACCGTCGACGTCGAGCAGCGAGGTCGTCGCGTGACCGGATCGAACGACACCCTCTTCGCCGCGAAGCGGGTGGGCGGGGAGGGTACCGATGGAGATGATGCGGTGAGTACAGGGCATGGAGCACAAGCATACGTGGGTTCAGGCCTGCCGTGAGCCGGTTGGGCCTACACTATGGATATGCGAATGAATCGAATGTGCCTCCTGCTCCTGCTCGCCTCCCCAGTCCTGCAGCCGCCGCTCGTCGCGAGCGCACAGGTCGCACCCACCACTCTGGACGGGAGTCAGGCGAAAAGCTACGAGGAGAGCGTGCACTGGGCACGGCGGCAGGCATTGACGCTGCTGGTGACGCAGAACACCCATCCCATCGTCAAGCAGGTGGTGCTGGTCCCCAATGCCGCGACGTTCATCGACGAACTCTCTCGATGGAGCAAGAACGCGAAGTGGCCGATTCTGTACGAGGACGACTTCTACGCACCGATGTTCATCCGCGCCTACCGGCCGGATGCGGTCTTCCGACGTCCGTCGGTCGGGAGACTGCCCGCGGACCTGGAGGACCGCCGCACCCTGCTCGACCGGACGGTGGCGAACTCGTGGCGGCTGGACAACACCTTCGGCGTCTCGTACCGGGAGGTCCTTGACGAACGTGGATTCCAACCGATGGGCGCAGTGGTGACGTCCCTGCAGGATCCGGCGTGGGTCGGCGGCATCGCATTGGCCGCCGCACGCGGCCTCGACATCTTCTACATCGACGATGACCTCGGTGCACCCGGCGACATCCTGTCCGACGAACGGACCCGCGCGTTCATGAACCGGATCGAGGCCATGGTCAAGCAGTCCGGCACGGCGTACGTCGACGTCGGAGACCGGTTCGACTTCCTGACCATCTGCCGAACCATGGCCGCACGAACCGACGTGAACATCGGAGGTGATTTGCCGGACCGTCTTCCCCGCGAGATCCTCAACGGCCCCCGAGCGATCACCGATGTGATCGGCAGACACCTGGATGGACGACGCTGGGCCTTCACCGGCTGGATCCAGGGCGGACAACGAGCCTCGCTGTACGCGGCGATGTGCAGCTTCTTCCTCTCCCGCACCTCGGTGTGGATGGGAGACTCGTACCAGCATGAAGAGGGACGCGATGCCTACCAGATGAAGCGGACCGCCTTCATGTTCGAACAACACCAGTACGAGGTCGAACTGCACGAGGATCTGTCACGGGCGTCGTTTCTGGACGCGACGTCGGCGGGCATTGATGCGGACCAGATCTACATGAACTCGGGCGGCAACGCGGACTTCTTCGATCTCGGAGCGGATCGCTGCTCGCCGTACGACGTTCCGATCCTCGATCGCCCCGCCTTCCTCTATCTGATCCACAGCTGGTCGATGAAGAAGCCGGATGATCNCAACACGATCGGTGGCCGATGGTTGAAGAACGGGGTCTACGCCGCCTACGCCTCCTCGCATGAACCGCTGCTGAGCGCCTTTCGTCCCCCCTTCGAGGTGGCCAGACGAATCATCAGCATGGTCCCGCTCGGACCGTCGGTCCGTCTCTGGGAGGGTGAAGCCCCGCTGGCCGTCTCCTGGCGGGTGAACCTGTTCGGTGATCCCATGATGCTCAGCGGCGGCGCCAAGGATTCCGTTCGACCCCTCGCACCGATCAACGGGGGGTCCGCGGAACTGCTCAACGAAATCGCCAAGGAATCGATGGAGCAGGCGCTGGACGCACCGTCCGACGCCGCATTCGCCAAGACACTTCGGCTGTTCATCCTGATCAATCTCGACGGGCTGGCCAGGGATCTCTGGGCCCGTGCCGTCAAGGACGGCGCCGGCGGTCCTCAGACCGCCCGAATCGCACTCGGTCCGCTGTTTCGCGGGGGGGACCAGAACTCCTTCCTTCGGGCCTGGAACGTGTGCTTCACCGGCCCCGATGCGCCGAAGTCGACGCAGCGGGAACGGGACATGTTGTGGTCGCTGGTCGGACCGACCCTCGCCCAGCAGTCCGATCCGGGCACCGTCGATCTGATGGAACGGTCGATTCGCGACCGCTANCCGGCCGGCGACATGAAACAACTCGCCCCGGCGCTGCAACGGACGAAGGGTCGCCAGGCGGTCCGCGACACTCTTCGCCGGGTGCGGTCCACCGCGGTCAATCGTCGCGAGAAGAAGGCGATCGATCAGTTGCTCGAACAATACGACTGAAAATGACGAGGCGGCATCGCCGCCTGGCCATGCCGCCTCACCCCCGCAAGAAGTTGTCTGTGGTGCTCAGTCGCCGATGGCCAGCATCCAGGAGGGATCGGGGTCGGTGCTGACCACGTACCAGACGTGGAGCTCCATACCCAGACTGTCTCCGGAGGCGAGCAGCAGCGGATCGTACGACTCGGCTGGCGTCGAGCAATGGTCCATCGAAGCCAGTGAAACGTGGGTCGGCTTGGTGGAATGCGACGTGCAGCCCGAAAGCAGGCCGAGTGCGAGGCATCCGAGTGCGATTGTGTTCATCCGTGCGTTCATGGTTCGATCCTCTTGCGGGGTGGTGACAGCGAGCTTCACCGGTGGTGAAGGTCTTTTCTGGACTTCGTCCTGATGTGGGGGCGACTTCAGCGGAGGGTGGGACTTCGTGGGTATTTGTTGTCCCGTGTGCAGCAAAGACAATCTGGAGGAGTCGCATACCTTTCAATCAGACTGAAAAAGAGCCCAGAAATGGTGCGAGAGTCCGATATCGCGGATTCGATCCATCCGGAACCTCGATGTACCCTAGGATCCACGCTTCACCATCTGATCGAGTGACGGGGATCCGGACATGAAAACCCACCTCCAACGATTGGCTTGCCTGTTCGCTGTCGCGATCACCGCCGCATCCGCAGTGGCCGAGGCGGGACCGGACCCCGATATCGACGGATTGCCCTACGAGGTGTCCACGTTCTCCATCCAATGGCGATGGGACCATCCGGATCTTCCGGAAGAGGCCTCGATGCTCACGACGCCGATCGCACTGGGCCGAACCCCGGAGGGATGGATACGACCCACTGCGGGCTCCGACAACCGCATGGTCACCCTGGAGGAGCTCAATGCACAGGGCGTCGCCACCTACTACTCCTCCGCACTGGCGACGATCTCCACGACCCTGAGCGCACGGCTGATCGACGACGGACTGATGGGAGTGTTCGTGACCTTCGATCCGGAGCAGATCTCGGACAAGCCCCAGACCCAGGGACAGGATCTTCGGCCCGACGGTGATCGNAACCTCACCATCGACATCGCCGTGGGACGAGTCCAGGAACTGCGGACGCTGGCCTCCGGAGATCGCATTCCGGACGAGGATCGCGTCAACCATCCGCTGCATCGTCACATCATCGACAATGCGCCGCTCAAGGGAGCGGACGAACGCGGGGATGGGGACCTTCTTCGGCGNCAGGACCTCGAGGACTACTTCCTCTACCTGAGCCGACACCCGGGACGCAACGTCGAGGCCTCCGTCGGTGCGGCATCGCAGCCCGGCGGCGTCGGACTCGATTTCATGGTGTGGGAATCGAAGCCCCTGTCGCTCTTCATGGAATTCTCCAACACCGGAACCCAGCAGGAGGGGTACTTCAGGCAGCGCTACGGCCTGTTCACCTCCCAGCTCACCGGAAACGACGACACCTTCTCNCTCGAATACCTCACGTCGGACTTCAGCNCGTCCAANGCGGTCTTCGCCGANTACACGGCCAAGATCCCGGGNACCGANCGGATGCGNTGGTCCATCGGGGGNGACTGGAGCGAGTTCTNNGCNGACGANTTCGGNNTCCTCGANGANGCNTTCACCGGCAANTCGTGGTCGATCAACGNNAGCGNGACTGCAAACATCGCNCAGAACGGCGCGTTCTTCCTCGATCTGGTCGGNGGNNTCCGNCTCCAGCATCTGGAGGTCACCAACAATCTCNTCCTGACCCNGGNNGANGCGNACTTCNTGATNCCCTACCTCATGCTCCAGGCNGATCACCTCGGNGACTGGTCGAACTTCAGNGGNTCNCTNGGCATCGAGTTCAANCTNNCGGGACACGANGAACNGACNCTNCTNGAACTCGGATCNCGGCTCGATACNGCGAATCGNTGGGCNCGCATGAACTGGAGCGCCGTGCAGTACTTCTTCCTNGANCCGCTNCTGAACCCNGCGGGNTTCGCNGATCCGAACACACCCGAAACCTCGACNCTGGCNCACGAGNTNATGCTCTNCTTCNGTGGNCAGTANTCNTTCGGNAGCCGGNTGCTNCCGCAGTTCCAGCAGGTGATCGGCGGCATGTATTCGGTTCGCGGGTACCCGCAGTCCGTGGCCGCCGGCGATTCATCGATCGTCGCCAAGGCCGAGTACCTGTATCACATTCCCCGCGCCTTCGCCGTCAATCCCGAACCCATCGAACTCTTTGGTGGCCAGTTCCGGGCGGCACCCCAGCACGTGTACGGACGCACCGACTGGGATCTCATCCTGTGTGGATTCCTCGACTACGGAATGGTCATGCCCGCCGACCCGCTGTTCTTCGAGAACAACGAGACCCTGATCGGTGCCGGGGTCGGCCTCGAGTTCCTGTTCCGGACCAACTTCCGCTTCCGTCTTGATTGGGGATTCCCGTTGCGCGATCTGCCCTCCGCCGGTGTGGAAGCTGGAGACGAACGGGTCTACGCCAGCGGAACCGTCACGTTCTGAATTTCGGGCAATCGTGCGGCATGCATGGTTTGCGCGGCCTGCAGGAGTTATCAGACTCCAATTCAGGCCAAATGCAGCGCGCTGGATCGAGGCTCGTGATATCTTGAAACGTCGGAATTCGACCGGTCGGCCGCGCAGCGGAGACGGTCGAGATGCACCCCCGATGGGAAAGGAAGCACGATGAAGAGATTGGTCTCCGCAGTACGTCGGTGCGCTCGCAAGATCGTCCAGGACGCTTCCATCGTTTCGGGACTCCTGTTGTGCATGATCACCGCCACCGCGGATGCGAACCCCACGGGTGGTCAGGTGACCCACGGGACCGCGTCCATCAACTACGGACAGAACATGACGGTGAACATCGGTTCATCGAATGTCATCATCAACTGGGAAACGTTCGGCATCGCAGCCGGCGAACGTCTCGACTTCCTCAACATGGCCTCCTCCTGGCGGGTGCTCAACCGGGTCAACGGCAACGCCACTTCGTTCCTGAACGGAATCATGACCGCCAACGGTCAGATCTACATCATCAACCGGAATGGCATCACCTTCGGTGCGAACTCCGTGATGAATGCCGGCCGGCTGTACGCCGCCACCGGGAATATGTCCGACACGAACTTCCTGGACGGCGTCGATCGGTTCACCAGTCTCTCCGGCACGAATCGAATCGAGATTCTGGCCGGTGCTTCCTTCAACGCGGACGAACTCCACTTCATCGGGGGCTACGCCAACCGGGCCATCCATGTGCGAGAGGGAGCCGTGGTCGAGGCACCGATCATCTCCATGGCCACGGGTGAAAACGAGGTGATGATCAGCCGGCTCGGCGACCGGATCCATCTGCGCATCGACAATCAGGACATGGATGCGGCAAATCCCGTCGGGGGAATCAACGATCCCAGCACCACGGGACTGGTTTCCATCCTCAACGAGGGAACGATCACCACCGGAGGAACGATCGGTGGACAAATCACCCTCAACGCCGGAGATCTCTGCGGAATCGGCATCCTGAACTCCCATACCGCCAGAATCGAGGGCGACGGCGGCTCGATCGAACTCGCCGCCGCCGGTGGATCGATCTACAACCAGGCCGGATCCCGCATCAGAGCCAACACCGTCGGCTCGGCGACCGGCTCGATCACCATCGGAGCCGATGCCGTCGTGATCAACGGCACCGTCGCCGCGGACGAGAACCAGTTCGGAGCCGATGCCGCGGGCACCATCGACATCAACGGTGTCTGCAACACGTTCTTCGGATCATCCGCCAATCTGTCGGCGGACTCGTCGAACGGAGATGCCGGCAGCATCGATGTCGACACCTCCTTCGGAACGACCTACTTCCATCCGGGTTCATCGGTCACCGCCATCGCATCCTCGCTGTTCGGAAATCGAGGCGGAAGCATCTCGGTCTCGGGTGAGCGTCTGTACTACCGGGCAACCACCAAGGTCGGTGGCCGAAACGGAGACGGCTCCCTGACCGCCACGGTGCGAGGAGGCAACTTCGATGCACGGAGCACCTCGACGGGCTATGCCCTGAGCGATCTCGAGGCGGCGGACATGTCGTCCGCGTCCTTCTCGGATCTGCTGGTGGGAGCCATCAACTGCGAATCCCAGATCGGCACCCAGATCCTCGATCCACTCGACGGTGATCTCACGCTCGACGCGACCGACGGTGTCCTGCGCATCCGGAACGGATTCGGCCTGAATGGCGGTGGCGACCGTCATGATGCAACGCTCCGGGCGGGGCGGGACATCGATTTCATGAGTGCCATCACCGGTGTGCAGGACCTTTTCGTCGTCGCCGGAGCCAACGGCAACGGATCGATCAACATCGGATCGAGCCTGATCGACATCAAGGGCGACGCCGTCTTCACCGCCGCCGACCGCATCAATCTCTCGCCGACGGCACCGGTCATCNANATCTGGACCGACGGATCGCAGACCTACAACGGCGATCTCGTCGCCGATGCGACCTCGCAGCTGATCTCGTGGCAGAACGGCGACATCGAGGTCAACGGCGACCTGTCGCTGGACGGGTCACCGCTGGTGCTGATGCGGTCCGAAGGGGGCAGCGTGTACGTCGACGGAAGCATCGACACCACCGTCGCCGGCCAGGGCACCTTCATCGCCGAAGCGGGCGTCGGAAACGTCGAGATCGGCGGCGACATCGGTGCGTCCAACGCACTCGATTCAGTGAATCTCGAGTCGGAGGACGGCCTGATCATCCTGTCGGGTGGACTCGTGCGGGCGGAAAACGACATCTCCCTGAACAACTTCGAAGGCACGCGGACGGCATTTGCCGACATCGTGGGCCTGGCCGACGATCTCGAAATCCGTTCGGAGAGCGGGAGCATCTTCATCGGCAGGAACCACAAGTTCACCCAGCTCGGGGATCTCACGCTGAGAGCGATCAACGGTGAAATCACCCTCAACGACATCTCCACGTTCGGCAGCCTGCTGGTCGATTCACCGATGATCTCCATCTTCCTCCGCGAACCGATTGGAATCCTGACGTACCTCGGCTTCAACATCGACAGCTTCGTCGTCAACTTCGTATCCGGAGGGACCATTTCCTTCACCAGCGCCCCCGTCACGGTGGGTTCCGGAGGGACCCCGTGGTTCTCCTCCGTGGAGGAATCTCCCGACGCAGACACCACCCTGCAGGACTTCGTCTGGTGGGAAAACGTTCCCCTCGATCTGCAGGATTTCTACTACGACACCGTGGTCCTGATCCTCGAAGCGACCGAGGAAAGCGGCCCGACGCCACCGGGGCCTCCCGGTCCGCCGACTCCTCCCGGTCCGCCGACTCCTCCCGGTCCGCCGACCCCGCCCAATCCTCCGGGACCACCGAATCCCGTACCGACCCCCAGTGAATCCTCCCTGGCCATCGCCGAGGGTGCACAGACCGCGGAGCTCCCCGTCGATCTGCTGATCTTCGCCGACGCTGATCCCGACGGATCCCTCCTNCTGACCGATCTGAGCGATCTTGGAATCGAGGTCGAGGGTCCGGCGAACTCGGACAGTGAACTGCGGGGATCCCTGGCTCGATCCCGCGTGGTCTCGGACTACACCGCCAATGCGATCAATGTGAATCCGGACACGGGCAACATTCGTGTGAAGCAGGCGCGGATCAGTGCCAAGGTGGCCGATCGTGCGCTGCTCGAGTACCAGAATGTCCTGACCATGCAGCCCGGCGACCCCNATCAGATTCTCGAGCAGAACCAGACGACTGCGATGTCGAATTCGATCCAGCAGGCATGGACGGCCTACCGGGAATCAGCGGGCAAGGATGCTTCGGGCGACGGGTTCCGGACCTGGCTGGATTCCTCCGGAAACACGCAGGCACGCGACTACGTGAGCGGACTCAGGAGCGTCTACGCCACGATGGAGTCCAGCGGTCTGAATGGTCCCGAACTGGATCATGCCCGCAACACCACCATGGGACGCATTCTCAAGAGCGGCACGGCCCCGGGTGGAATGAACACCGTCGACCTGCTCGCAGCCACGCGATCCTGATCAGGCGTCGGACGACGTCGCCGTCGTGGAGGTCTCTTCCGACTCGGCGGGGGGGCCGAAGATCGCGGACCCGACTCGCACGATGTTCGCACCGCACTCCACAGCCAGTTCGTAGTCGCCGCTCATCCCCATGGACAGGATGTCGAACGAATCCCCCGTGACCGATGAGATGCGAAGCTCCTCGAACAGCTCTCGGGTCCGNATGAATGTGCTCCGGATGGTGTCAAGGTCGTCGGTCTGAGGCGCCATGCACATCAGGCCGCGGATGCGGATGTTCATCATCGTGTCCATCTGATCGATCAGATGGGTCGCGGCCGCGGGTGCAATGCCGTACTTGCCGCGTTCTCCGGACGTGTTGACCTGGATGAGCACCTCGGTGGGCTGTTCACGCTGGAGCGGACACGCCTGGATCTCCTCGGCCAACCGCAGGGAATCCACCGAATGCACGAGACGCGTCAGGGGGAGGATCCTCTTCACCTTGTTCCGCTGGAGATGGCCGATGAAGTGCCAGCGGATCGAGTCCGGAACACGTCCTCCCGATGGTCCGAGTTCCCGATGACGTTCCAGGAAATCGTCGACCTGCGCCGCAAACTGCAGGAAATGCTGCATGCGGCTTTCACCGAAGTCGGCGTGCCCCGCCTCGATGAGTTCGCGAACCTGGGCGATGGAGGCGTNCTTGGTGACCGCCACNAGATGGACGTCGTCGGCCGATCGACCACCACGTGCCGCCGCCGACGCAATGCGGTCCCGCACCTCGTTGTACCGGTCGACTGTCTTTCCTTGCGTTGGCATGCTGACTCCGTGCCGTGAGGATACGTGCTGCACCCCTTTGACTCAAGCAAGCAGATCAGCCCTCATGCACTTCTTCCGAGACCTGGTACGCNAGCTGCTCCAGCGCCATCGAGAAATCCACGCTGACGACATCGATGGCAGGACCGACTTCGACACGCTGGGGAGTGAAATTCAGAATGCCTCGTACGCCGGCGGTCACCAGAAGATCCGCCACCTCCTGAGCGACCACCTTGGGAACGCAGAGGATGCCGAACTCGATGTCGAGTTCCACGGCCAGTCGGGGAATATCCCGGATCGGAGCGACCCGACAGTGACCGACCCTGGACCCGATGATCGAATCGTCGATGTCGAACGCCCCCACGATGTTGAATCCCTTGGCGGTGAAACGGGGGTAGTTGAGCAGGGCACGTCCGATGTTTCCCACCCCGACCACNGCGGCGTTCCACTCCCGATCGATGCGGAGAATGGATTTCAATCGTGGAATCATCGCCTTGACGCTGTAGCCGATGCCCGGCTGTCCGAACTGGCCGAAATACCCGAGATCACGACGTACCTGCGCATCGGTGATCCCCAGAGCGCTGCCCAACGTCCGGGAGGACACGGTCNCGGCACCGTCGGCCNNCTGGGTTTCGATCTCCCNGAGATACAGGCTCAACCGCTTGATGGTCGGACGGGGGATGGACGTGCGTTCGGACATTCGACGATCTCATTGTACCGTCGATACGGAAACCTCCCAGCCTGTCCCTCTTTCCATGGCGTACAATGGACTTCAATGCACATTCATGACATNTTCAAGCGAGATCGGCAGNCNTTCAGNTTCGAGTTCTTCCCCCCNCGAACNGATACNGCCNTGGATGCNCTGCTNGNTCGNATGGACGANTTCGCGGCCCTCGCTCCCTCCTTCGTNTCGGTCACNTACGGCGCNGGNGGNTCCACCNGACAGCGNACNAANGATCTGGTGGTNCAACTGAACGAATCGGATCGGGTCGATGCGATNCCCCATCTNACCTGNGTCCAGCACACCCACGACGAGATCGAGACGATCCTGCATCGNTANGCGGACGCNGGNATCAGCAACATCCTGGCCCTNCGGGGCGANCGCCCCCTCGANGNNGACTANNANCCNGCCNCGGACGAATACCGTCATGCCGCCGATCTGGTCCGCCACATCAAGGCATTCAACGAGTCGGGAGCCCATCGGGATCCCCGGGGATTCGGCATCGGAGTCGCAGGATTTCCGGAAGGGCACCCGGAGACGCCCAACCGCCTGAGGCAGTTGGAATACCTCAAGGCCAAGGTCGACGAAGGGGCGGACTGGATCACCTCGCAGATGTTCTTCGACAACGTCGCCTTCCACGACTGGTGCGAACGATGTGAACTCGAGGGGATCGACGTACCGCTGATTTCGGGCATCATGCCGATCACCGGCATCAAGACGATGCAGCGCATGGCCGATCTCGCCGGCGGCACGAACTTTCCCGCGAAGCTGCAGCGGCGCATCCGTCGCTATCAGGATGACGACGACGCGATCCGTCAGGTGGGTGTGCAATGGGCGACGGAGCAGTGCAATGAACTGCTCGACCATGGGGTGGCGGGCATCCACTTCTACACCCTGAACCGTTCCGGCGCGACGCTGGAGATATTCCGGGCTCTGGGAGCACGCGATACGGGTTCGCTTCGCCAATAACGGTGTTGCCAGCGGCCACGGACCCACGGTATCCTCACCGGATCATGCATCGAATACAGCACCTCCTCGATACGACCCGTTGCCTCCTGTTTGCAGGCGTTCTCCTGTGCTGCGAAATCGCCGTCGCGATGCCGACCAATCTCGCACCTCCGCAGCCGGCCGCCAACAAGAACACCCCTGCGGTCTGGGTCGGAATTCTGATCATGCTGCTCATCGTCGGTGTGATCCTGACGATCAGCCTGATGCCCTCCCGCCGAAGCCACCAGGACTGACCGAATGGTGCCGGGCTCGAGACCATCACACGTGCAACGCAGAGGAAGCCGGGGCATGCTTGCGCTGCTGGCGATCAATGCCGTGCTGCTGGTCGGCCTCCTGAGCATCCTTGCCGCTCCGTCCGTGCAGGCCCAGCTCACCGGACGGAAATCGTTCCTCATGGTCGCCGGCGAAGGCGAGCGGACTTCCACCAACTACGTCTGGATACTGGAAAGCCGGAACGGTGAACTGGTGCTCGTCGACTGGACCACCGCGGGGCAGGGCATGAAGGCAATTGCTCATCGGAACGTCCAACAGGACATCGAGAAGATCCTGAGGACCAGATGACGACGAATCGCTCATCCCGCCGTACGAAGATCATGCTGTCGTCCACCGCGCTGGCGATGGCCGCGGGCATCCTGCTTCTGACCGGGCAGTCCCCGGAGCCGAGGGTCGAAGCCGGCCTGGTGGCGAGCGACGACACCTTCACCCTGATGACCGCGGCGGGTCGGACCGGAAGTGGGGACGGAAAATCCGACCTCCTGTACGTGATCGACAACGACAACGGCGTCCTGCTCGCCTATCGGGCCAGCCAGAACGGACCCGCCATGAACATCACGCTGGTGGACGGCGGCCACATCGGCCATCTGTTCGACGCGGTGCGTCCCTGAGGGCCTCCCAGCCCTTCACGGGTACACTGGAGCGATGCAGTCCAGCCGGAACCACCCTGTCGACTCCGTGATGGTGCGGCAACGAGCCGCGTCGTTCACCCGCCGATCGATCAAGACGGACGCCAAGCAGGCGGGAATCCGGCTCGCGATCTCGATGCTGGACCTCACCACGCTGGAAGGAAAGGATTCTCCCGAAAAGGTGCGGGCGCTGTGCCGCAAGGCGGTACGCCCCTACGAGGGTGCGATCGAGCAGCCCGTTCCCCCGGTCGCGGCCGTCTGCGTCTATCCGTCCCACGTGCGAACCGCCGCCAAGATGCTCACGGGCACCGGCGTGCATGTGGCATCCGTCGCCACCGGCTTCCCCAGCGGCCAGTACCCGCTGGAAGTCCGGCTTCGCGACGTGACCGCCGCCGTCGAGGCGGGAGCGGACGAGATCGACATGGTCATCAACCGTGGCGCCTTTCTCGCCGGCCGACACGGTGAGGTCGCCGAGGAGATTCGACAGGTCTGGCAGGCCTGCGACGGCGCCCATCTCAAGATCATCCTGGAAACCGGTGAGCTGGAGACCTACGACAACGTCCGGCGGGCGAGCGATCTGGCCATCGAGGCGGTCGACTCCGCCGGGGTCCTGCAGGACGGCGAGGTCTTCATCAAGACCTCCACCGGAAAGATCAATCCGGCGGCGACGATGCCCGTCAGCCTCGTGATGCTCGAAGCGATTCGAGACCACTTCCTCGCCACGGGAGTCCGGATCGGCATGAAGCCGGCCGGGGGCATTCGAACCGCAAAGTCGGCACTGCACTATCTGGTGATGGTGAAGGAGACCCTGGGAGACGAGTGGCTGACACCGGATCTCTTCCGGTTCGGAGCTTCAAGCCTCACCAACGATCTTCTTCGACAACTCCTCAAGGGACTCACCGGCCGCTACATGGCCATGCACGATTTCTCGGAAGCCTGAGACAACGGGTCAACACCATGAATCCCATCGCATCGGACACGAACGAACACGACACGACACCGACCCCGGGGTGGGACTACAGCCCGGCCCCCGAGCGGACACCCGTCGATCTCGACGAGTCGTACGGACTGTTCATCGACGGGTCGTTCCGGGCTCCGAAGTCCCGCAAGCGATTCGATTCCATCAACCCCGCGACCGAGCAGACGTTGGCATCCGTGGCCGAGGCCGGCAGCAAGGATGTCGATGATGCCGTGCAGGCGGCCAAGGCCGCACAGGGCCCCTGGGCCCGTCTGAAGGCGAGTGAACGCGCCAAGTACCTCTACCGGATCGCACGGCGAATCCAGGAGCGCGCCCGTGAACTGGCGGTTCTGGAAACCATGGATGGTGGGAAGCCCATCAAGGAATCACGTGATGTGGATCTTCCACTGGCCGCCCAGCACTTCTTCTATCACGCCGGATGGGCCGACAAGCTCACCCACGCGTTCCCGGGCCGTACCCCCAAGCCCCTCGGCGTCTGCGGACAGATCATCCCGTGGAACTTCCCGATGCTGATGGCCGCGTGGAAGCTCGCGCCCGCACTGGCCTGCGGCAACACCTGCGTGCTCAAGCCGGCCGAGACGACATCCCTGACGGCACTCAAACTCGCCGAGATCCTGCAGGAGATCGATCTGCCGCCGGGCGTGGTGAACATCGTCACCGGCGCCGGTGAGACCGGAGCGGCCATCGTCGACCATCCCGATGTGAAGAAGGTGGCCTTCACCGGATCGACCGAGGTCGGAAAGATCCTGGCCCGGTCCGTGGCGGGGACCGGAAAGCGACTGACCCTCGAACTGGGCGGAAAGAGTCCGAACATCATCTTTGCGGACGCCGCCATCGATCAGGCGGTGGAGGGCATCGTGTCGTCCATCTGGTTCAATCAGGGGCACGTCTGCTGCGCAGGGTCGCGGTTGTTCGTCGAGGAATCGATCGTCGATGAAGTCGTGGACAAGCTTCGACACCGGATGCAGTCGCTCCGCGTCGGGGATCCGCTCGACAAGAACACCGACATCGGCGCCATCAACTCCGCGCAGCAGCTGCGAACCATCGAGCGGTACGTGGATGCGGGCGAGCACGAGGGCGCCATCATGCACGAAGTGTCGTCCGGACCGCTTCCCTCGAAGGGGTTCTGGCACCGTCCCTGCTTCTTCACCGGAGTGCAGCCCAGTCACCTGATCGCCCGGGAGGAGATCTTCGGTCCGGTCCTGTCGGTCATGACGTTCCGCACCCCCGAGGAGGCCCTGAGCCGGGCCAATAACACCCCCTATGGTCTGGCGGCCGGTATCTGGACCAATACGGGTGCCAAGATCTTCGAGATCGCACGCAAGCTCGATGCCGGCGTCGTGTGGTGCAACACCTACAACCAGTTCGATGCGGCGTCGCCGTTCGGTGGATTCAAGGAATCGGGATTCGGCCGCGAAGGCGGTCGACACGGTCTCAAGTCCTACGTGAAGTTCTGACATGCATGCCGGTACGACAACTCGACGCACGATACCCCTGCGGATCACCGGGCATGCCGCCATGCGCACGCTGGAGGCGTTGATGCTGGCCTGGATCACGTGGTTCGTGGTGGACGCAGTGCTGCTGGCCGGCTCCGAGGATCCGGGGGCGACGGCTTCGGCATGGATGCACTTCGTCAAGAACGGGGCATGGGAATTCTGGGAACATCTGATCCTGGTCCGTGACCCCGCCGTCCGTGGCGGCGCCTGGTGGCTGGTGCTCGCCTGCTTCGCAGTGGTGTCGTTCAGGCGATACCGAACATCGATCGCACGCCTTCTGGAAGGCCCTTCCGAGATTCACCAATGACCACACGGCTGGACGTCGTCAAGACCTGCAAACTCTTCATCGGCGGCGCATTTCCGCGCACCGAATCCGGACGGTCGATGCCCCTGCACGACACCAAGGACCGGGTCATCGCTCACGCCTGCGTCGCATCCCGCAAGGACATGCGCAACGCCGTCGAAGCGGCGAGAAAGGCGTCACCGGGCTGGGAGAATGCCACCGCCTACCTGCGGGGACAGATCCTCTACCGGATGGCCGAGATGCTCGAGGGTCGGCGCGAGGAGTTCACCGCGGCCATCCGGAACACCAGCGGGGTGACACCGGCCAGGGCCCGACGCGAGGTCGAAGCCTCCATCGACCGGCTGGTCCGCTTCGCCGGCTGGTCGGACAAGTACCAGCAGGTCCTGGGCTGCCAGAATCCGGTGGCGGGTCCGTTCTACAACTTCACGGTTCCGCAACCGACGGGCATCACCGCCGTGTTCGCACCCGATGCGCCGTCGCTGCTGGGCCTGGTCACCCTGCTCGCCGCACCCCTGTGCGCAGGGTGCACGGTGGTCGCAGTGGCCTCGGAATCACACCCGCTGCCCGGCGTGCTGCTGTCGGAGATCTGCGCCACATCGGACGTTCCCCCGGGCGTCGTGAATCTGCTGACCGGACAGCGGACGGAGCTGCTGGAACCCGTGGCCCGTCATCGGGAGATCGCAGCGGTGCTGGCTGCGAACCTCACGGCCGGTCAACGGACCACCCTGCAGGACTGTGCCGCGGACAACCTCAAACGGGTGCACCACGTCAAGCACACCGAGTCGCAGTGGGAAGACGATGATCTGGTCGCATCGCCGTGGAACATCGAACCCTTCGTCGAATCCAAGACGATCTGGCATCCCTCCTCGACCTGAACGGGCCGTCAGAGGGTCGGAACCTCGACGATTCGCGGCTCCTGAGGGCGCCCTCCCTTGGACGGGTCGGAGGGATCGTACAGATCGATGATCTGTTCTCCGTTGACCATTCGCTCCGGAAAGTCCATGAGGAATCGCTCGACCTGCGGGCTTCGGAGTCCTGTCTGACCGTCGATGGCTCGATGATCGAACACCCCGACCGTGACCATGCTCATCTCCCGGGCGGGATCATGGTGGTAGAACGCCGGAACCCCCCGCAGACGAAGGCTTCTTGCGTACCGCTCCGCCGCATTTCGACGAGTCCCTTCGGGCCACTGACCACTCTCGAAATCCCCCCAGATGGCGATCTCCAGCGTGTAGAGCACCCGGATGTCCGGATACCGAAGACGCAGGGAGACCAGTTCCGCATCGTCGATGGAGTTCGGATCCCGCTGCGAGAGCAGCTCCGTCAACATGGCCTGCGGGAAGACCTGGACACCGTTGATGGTCATTTCCTGAAGCGTCCTGATGTCCTGCTTGGCATTCGGGTCCTTCCAGCCGGAATATTCACCACAGACGACCAGCGACCCGCCGGCGGAGGGATGCAGACGCATGGAGCCGGCCATGTCCGGAAGCAGGATCGCCGCACGATCGCGAAACTGGTTGGCCTGCTCGCGATGGGCGTCGCCCCCGAACGTCGCCAGCACGATGGCGAATCCCGGACCTCCAACCGCATCACCACCCCGAAACGTCGGAGCCGCCGCGGGTGCGGATCCGAGGGCGTTTCGTGACGANAGNTGCCGCTCGTANTGGTCCCAATCCTCNCCGAGGTCCAGNTCGGCCAGNGTGTCCTCGGTGGGATTCNATCCTGCANCNNTGGANCCGCCNCCGGCNACNGGNCGCNNGGCGNCNGGCTGGCATCCCATCCCCAGNAGNANGGTGAANGCCATNGCGNTNANNATNGGGTGNNATNCGNTNCGAATGGGCACGAANGGCCTCCCTCTGGTCGACNNTTCACGGTACGAAACCNCCATTCNGGTGTCAAAATGCNGCTTCATGANCNCCNCAGGNNGNNGGCNANGAAATGTTCAAGTNCNCGTGCACCGGTGATCCGATGGANTACNTCGGAGGCGGGCTTCTCCAGGTGCCCCCGTCGCCANACGGATTCAGGGAAGAATCTGCGAATTTNAGATGGATACCCAGGGANGCGATCCTCTCGCTNGANNGATCGTNCAGGAGTGTATTTCGATGCCAGACATCGCTTCGATCGCCAATGGTTCGGTGGGACCAGTACAACGAGCCGCAAGCCCCGGGCGTGAACACGATACCCGGGCCATGGGACATCCAACCGGCCCCGCAGGACAGGAACGGCCCGACCGGGTCGAAGTATCCCGATTCGCCTCGTGGNTGCANACCATTCGGCAGATGCCGGAGACCAGAACCGACAAGATCGATTCCGTACGGGAAGCGATTGATGCCGGTGGATACGAAACCCCTGACAAGTTCGAGCAGGCCGTCGATCAGCTGCTGAAGGATCTCCAGGGCTGATTTCGATCCCTTGAACGATCGACCCACTCCCGCGGGTATCCTGCGGGCATGCTTCACCGCATCATCTCCCTGTGCATCATGGTCGGCTGCAGTGGTCTCGGGGCGTGTGCCCCCGACACGTCCGGAGAGCGATTCCGTCTGGACGCCGCTTCGGGCCAGTGGCCCTACGCCCCCGACAGCATTCGGGTCCACCCCATCTCGAGAATCAAGTACGACCGCACAACCGGACTGGCGGTCGTCCAGGCGCGCATCGAGTTCCGGGATCCGGATGGATTTTCAACCCGGGGTGTCGGCTCGCTCACCATTTCGCTCACCGGGCCCAGCGACGAAGGGGTCATGCTGATATCCAAGACCGAATGGAAGTGCGATCTCAACGATCTCGAACTCAATCGTCGGTACTACGACGAGGTCACCCGCACGTACCAGGTCACGCTGGAATTGACACCGCAGATCGATGTGCCATTCGAGCCCAGACTGCGGGCCGTGCTCGAAACCCCCAAGGGGCGGACGCTGTCGGACGTCCGGGGGATCCGATTCAACCGGACCTCGTCCGAACCATCTCCACCGGACGGGCAGAAGCAGGACGATCAGTCCTGAGGGTCGCTCAGGATCTCCACGACCGAGTACTGATCAAGATTGAGAACGGCAAGCTCACCGTCGGCCAGACGGAGTTCCATGCGATCGAGCCAGAGCTGATCATCCTTCGCATGGGCGAACCACGATCCCGTCTTCGCCTGACGACACCGCATCACCTCGCCCTCGATGACTTCACTCCAGGTCCGGTCCCGCAGCGGAGTCTGCTGCGTGACTCTGACTCTGGTGCCGTGCTGGTATCCGGGGCTTTCGAGGCTCATGTGATTTCATAGTAGCAGCCGGAATGCGGACCCGACGCGGATTCAGTCGATGTTCAGCGCAGCGGGGCCCATGGTGAGGATGGTGGGCTCCTGCCGGCTTCGTCGGGAAAGGTACGCATTGACCTCCTCCAACGTGACGGCTGCGATCTCCGCTCTCACCTCATCGAGTGACCGGGGGTGTCCGAGCAGGAACTGATCGGATACGAGTGCCGTCGCCCGAGCGGACGTGGATTCACCGGAAAAGACCAGTCCGCTTTCCAGTCCGGTACGGGCACGACCGAACTCCTCTTCGGTGATGCCGTCCGACATCCGATGGTATTCGGCCAGACAGGTATCCAGCGTCTGCTGGGCACGTTCGGGAGTGGTACCCGCGTAGACGACAATTTCTCCGCGGTCGGGTCCCACTCGATAGCTGCCTCCGACGCTGTAGCACAACGACTGCTTCTGTCGGACTTCGGTGAACAGTCGACCGCTGGAGGAACCTCCGAAGACCCGGCTGGCCACACGCTCGAGCACCGCATCCGAATGAGCCGCCGCCGGCGCATCCCAGGCGATGGCGATGTGCACCTGTGCGGTATCGCGATGCACGTGCTCGACCCCACCCNGTTCATCCTGCGCCTCGCTGGGAAACGATGTCGAGCCGGACCAGGAACCGAAGCGGTCTTCGAGGAGCTGCACGATCTTCGACGTATCCACGTCTCCACACAAGCCGATCATCGATCCNTCGGGAACGATGCCGCGTCTCCACGCATCATGCACATGCGATCGTTCCATCGACTCGATGGCGGACCGCTCGCCGTATCCGTTTCGATTGAAGGGAGCGTGACGATGTCGGGCACGCAGCCGAAGCATCACTTCNTGCTGCGGCTCGTCCCGGAGCGAATCAAGCGACTGCAGGCAGAGGCTTCGGACCGGATCGACGGCCTCCTCGGACAGGTGCGGATCCAGCACCATGGTGGAAAGGAGCCCGATCCCATCCTGGAGCGATGCTCCGAGCATCGTTGCGGAGGCCGAAAGATGGAACACGCCGACGTCGGTGGAGCGTCGCATGCCGCACCGATCCATTGCATCGCTCATCNAGCGGCTGTCCATCGATCCGGCGCCGCGCACCAGCATCTCGCCGAGCATGACCGAGGCGCCGACTTGATCATGGTGGTCCATGCATGCTCCGGATGGGAAAACCCAGTGGAGACCGCATGATTTCACATTTTTTTTTGGCTCGACAAGCAGTCGCAAGCCATTGCTGAACCGGTGTGTCTCGATTGTGTTCAACGCGTTGTGCCCTTTCATCCGAATCAAATGCTGCTCAATCACCATACACACTCGAACCATGAGCGTATGTTGATCGCACTGGGGCATGCCAACATGCGCCGACAGCAGAATGCCCGATGAATCGGCCTTTGAGACGCCTTGAAGCGGGTTTTATCGCATGCACTCGCTCGAAGCGGGTTCGTGCGTGCAAGCCACCGAATCAAACATCGAATGAGCATTCAGCGTGTGTCCGAAACAAGATGGTGTATCGAAATGATGAACCGGCGCTTTCCGAACGTACGCGATGTGCATGCGCGGACCGTGCACGCAACTGGTTGTCGTTGATTTTATCGGCTGGATTTCCGCTAAAGCCTCTTTTCGCACTGTTCCGATACGGGTATACCTCTCGGAGAGCGTTCCGCCTGGGGTGCACGTGCGTACCCACTTTCTCCGACACGCTATAGCGGACACAATGGAGGTCAATCCAATGGCCAAGAAACGCGCAAAGAAGAAGACGACTCGCAAGAAGGCGACTCGCAAGAAGGCAACCCGCAAGAAGGTCGCCAAGAAGGCCACTCGCAAGAAGGCCACCCGTAAGAAGGCCACTCGCAAGAAGGCCACTCGTAAGAAGGCNACTCGCAAGAAGGCNNCCCGCAAGAAGNCCACTCGCAAGAAGGCCACCCGCAAGAAGGCCACTCGCAAGAAGGNCNCTCGCAAGAAGGCCACNCGCAAGAAGGCCACCCGCAAGAAGGCCACTCGCAAGAAGGCCACTCGCAAGAAGGCGACCCGGCGTCGCCGCTGATCAGCTCTGAATCGGGGTGGAACGCTCCGTAATCAGAGCCTCATCAGGCAATCAGGCACGGGGCCGATCTTCGGATCGGCCCCGTGTTCACTTTTCAGATCGCGCATCGGATGCTGCGGATGCACGCAGGGCATCGGCGGACCGGCCACCGATCAGGCCGCTTCTTCCGAGGTCGAATCGACGCCTGATGGTCCGGAGGGTGACTCCGTCCAGTCCGCGGCCTGNTTGGGAAGATTCAGTTCGCTCGGCATCGTCTTTCGGTAACCGAGCTTTCGAACCACCGCCAGGACATCGGTCCACGTTGGAAACGTCTTTCCATTGACTCGCTTGAATGCGTCGATGGCCTGGATGAAGAGGAATTGCTCCTCGGTCATTTCGCCTTCCTCCGCAGCACGCAGAAAGTCGCTGCGGCGGCGGCCGGGACCACGACGACGCTCCAGATTGGTCGATGCATCCTCCCGATCACGTCGATCGAGTCCACTGCGGCGGTCGACGACGCTCAGCGGGTTGGGAGGAACGATCCCGTTTCCGTCCTGTGATTGAGGTACTTCCTTCATGTTTGCACTCCCTCGGAGCCGGAAGGAACCGAACTCCGAACCTGTCCCGCCAGCCCGGCGGAACGCATAGGATGGACTTCGACCAGCACCGGTCCCCACTGGATGCGGAATCCACCGGGGAAGGGAAAACCTGCCCCGGAAGCCTCCACTCACCCGATCTATCCTCACAGGCGGAACAGGTAGAACCACGGACTCGACTCGATGCCCCAGCACCTTGAACAACCTGCCCTGCGACCGGGAGCCGCGTTGCTTGCGTGGATCCTGCCGGGACTGGGTCACATTGCGATCGGCCAGCGACGCAGAGGGTNCATGATGATGTTCGGCATCCTCTTCCTGTTCGCCTTCGGCATCCTGATCGGCGGCATCGATGTCGTCGACATGAAACGGGACCGGCTCTGGTTCCTGGCCCAGGCCTGCAACGGACCGCTGGCGTTTCTGGCCGACTTTCTCAACCAGTCGCTGCTGAAGACGGCGGATCCCGATACCCAGGCGAGGCTGACGAGTCTCGGAAACATCAATGCCACCGGAACCCTGTACATCGCCCTCGGCGGATTGATGAACTTCATCCTGATCCTGGACGCACTGGGCGGTCCCGATCGAAGGAAAGAGCATCCCGGCCGCAGGAGTACCGATTCATGATCCTGACCGGATGGATTCCATTTCTCGAACCCATGAACTGGCTGCAGGGCCTCTGGTATGTCCTGCTGGTCCCGCTGGCGTTCGGGATCGCCGCCTCCTACAAGGCCATGCGCATCGTCGACATGCGGAACTACTGGAGACAGGTCGGCATGATGACCGGTCAGATCGTCGTGGTCATCGCGGCCCTCGCCGTGGGACTGATCCTCTTCGTGACCTTCGTGCTTCCCCGGACCTGATACTGCGGTGGGTCCGAGAATGTACGCACCGCCGGACATCGGAGGATTTGTCCTCGTCAAATTCGAGTGATGACCGACGAATGTCCGATGTCCCGGAATTGTGTGCGCCATGGAACGGCGTACCAAGGAAGAAGGAACGAAAAACCAAGGATGGACACGATGCCGACTGCCNCGAAGCAGCAGGCTCGTAGCGAAGCGCGGCGATCCGGATCGCCAGGGCGCACTCGTCACGGCCGAACTACCGACGAAACCACCGCTCCGGCGACCGACGATGCACCGAATCGCATCGGCCGCCGTTCCGACCCCGACATCATGGAGATCTGGAAGGCGTACAAGACCCGACCGCGATCGGAACTCCGTGAACGCCTGATCGTGCACTACATGGCCAGTCATGTGCAGCGGATCGCGGATCGAATGCGAACCCGGCTGCCCGATCACGTGGACACCGACGACCTCGTCCAGCAGGGCTATCTGGGGTTGGTGGAATCCATCGAACGGTTCGAACTGGATCGAGGCATCAAATTCGAGACCTTCAGCCGGCCCCGTATCTCCGGGGCGATGCAGGACTACCTTCGATCCCAGGATCATCTGCCCCGGCTGGTCCGGACGCGGTTTCGAAAGATGAGTACGAGCATCGAGTCGTTCCGGGTCCAGTACGGTCGGAATCCGGATCCTGATGAACTGCAGTCGTCACTGGAACTCGACGAGGAGCAGTTCGCCCAGGTCTTCAAGGACCGCCATGCCCCCTCCGTGATTCCGTTCAGTTCCGTGGTGACCGGCACTGCACACGATGAGGACGGGTCCGCCATGCAGAACACGCCCGATGAACGCACCACCGGGGCCCTGGAGCGACTGCAGCGCAGCGACCTCCAGCGATGGATCACCCGGGGAATGGACCGCAGGGATCGTCTGATCATCCTTCTGTACTACTACGAGGAGATGACCATGCGGGAAATCGGACTGGCATTGGGATGCAGCGAGTCACGTATCTCACAGCGGCTGGATTCGATCCTGCGGCGCCTCCGGGCCCAGATGAGCCATGAGCACGATCAGAGGCAGTTCGACCTCGCCTGAGCACTGCCATACCATGGGTGCGTGAACCGCAGCTTCCGCATCATCGCCTTCCTGTGCTTCNGCCTTGCCCTGGGCATCAACCTGGTGTCCGCCCGGTGGGGATCGAATCGTTCCGAGACGGCCGTCATGACCATCGACTCGGGCATCGACGGTGCCACGGGCATGTTCGCCGCCCCCTGGCTGATCGGACATCCACTGGCCGCGACCCTGGTCGGCATCGTGCTGCCCATGTTTCTGGTTGGTCTGGGGTGCTACTTTCTGGTTCGGACCCTGGTGAACCGGCCCGTACCCTCCGAATCAAGTGGGGCATCCCGCCCCTGAGCGACGTATCNGATCGGTCTTCAAGGGGATGCCGGACCGGTCGTGAGACTCGATTGACGGTGGGTATCGGCTTCAGATCAGGTGGCAACTGGACAGGCGGGGCCGACAGGCCGCATCTTGCCCGAAATGCCCGAATTGGGTACCGTGAACCGTTCACGCGTACTCCGCNGGCAGCCATCAGCAGCCCCGGAAACGCCCCCCAGGATCGACCAGAACCGATCNGCCAGAGCCCGGAGNGAACCACGCATGGACAAGATGTTCTACACCATCCAGGAAGTCTGCTCCATCCTCAGCAAGAGCGAGGACGAGGTACGTGAGATGGTCAGCAGCGGCCAGCTCCAGGAGTTCCGAGACAAGGATGAACTGGTCTTCAAGGTCGAGCAGATCAATCTGCTGGCTGGTGTGGATGAGGATTCCGGTGATGTGTTCATCGATCTCGGGGACACCAATGCGGAAAGCGGTTCCGGGATCGGTCTCGGACTGACCGGTGGCGACACCGGATCGGCCCTCGGCCTGACCGGCGGACAGAGCGGTGCCGGACTTGCCGACTCCGCCGCGCTGGGTCTGACGGGAGGATCCTCCGGCATGAACCTCAGCGGATCGTCCGATGCCGCAGGTCTCTCCGCCTTCGGAACCGGAGACGACATGTCGATGGAGGATGATGCCGGTGCCACCCGCGTCGGGGACGGCATGGACGACGATCTGACCCTCGAGTCCGTCGGCTCCGGAAGCGGCCTGCTGGATCTGACCCGGGAGTCCGACGACACGACCCTCGGGGCCGAACTCCTCGAGGACGCCTTCAACAGCGATGACGACAACTTCGAGATCCCGGCCAACGCATCGGGGCTCTTCGAAGCCGCCGGAGCGGATGAAACCGATTCCGGCGGCGCGCCCGCAATCGGCGATGGGGGCACAGTGGCCGCCCGGACGATGCCCGGCGCACCGATGACCGTGGAATCCTACGACGGATCGGGTTCCGGTCTGGCCATCGGAGCCTCGATCGGCGCCATGATNGCACTGGTCGTGCTCATGATCATCC
This sequence comes from Phycisphaerae bacterium, assembly GCA_002591705.1. The sequence goes on along the minus strand of PAAB01000014.1, from coordinate 12,892 downwards.
TGATCGTGGAACTGAGCGGGACAACCTCCTCGCTGGCCATGACGATCAGCGAGAGCATCTGGATCTGGACCGGTGGCCTCGCCGGTGTAGCCGTTCTTGCCATGCTCGCCGGTATGTTCATCGGTCGAGCGTCAGAGTGATCCCGTAGTACGACCCTCGAATGCCACTGACCAGGTACGGAATACGTGAATGGGGACTCGCCACCGTGGTGGCCGTTCCGTTGATTCTGCTGTTCGTCCTTCCGAACTGGTATCCGTTTCCGGGATGGATACTTGCCATCCCGGTCGCCGTGGCCTGGTTCGCCGTCGCCGCATTCTTCCGCGATCCGATCCGCCGCATTCCGACCGGACTCGACGCGGGCACCATGATTGCACCGGCCGACGGAGTGATCTCCGCCATCGAACATGTCGACCGGCACGAAGCCACCGATGGACAACCGGCGATCGTGCTTCGAATCTTCCTCAGCGTGCTCAACGTGCACATCAATCGAGCCCCCTGCGCGTGCACCGTCCACGGAACGGTCTACCGCAAGGGACGGTTCCTCAACGCCCAGACCGAGGAGTCGGCAAAGGTCAACGAGTCGAACGTGATCCTGCTGTCGTTGCCCGACGGCGAGCGATTCGGCATGCGGCAGGTCTCGGGCATGATCGCACGCTGCATCGTCTGCCCNCTNGTCGANGGGGACCGCCTGCAGCAGGGACAGCGGTGGGGNATGATCAAGTTCGGNTCCACCACGGANCTGATCCTTCCCCGNCCCGANCAGGTCGANGTCCGCATCGCNGTGGGCGACAAGGTGCGGGGNGGCCGCACGATCATGGCCGTTCTTCCCCCGTCCNCAGACTGAGCGGNCACCACATTCCAACCCGGACCATCGTTGTGCCGATAG
>PAAB01000014.1:0-12000 GCA_002591705.1 Phycisphaerae bacterium | reverse complement strand
CATGCCNNTGTTGCCATCATCCGTGACNGCATCCATCAGCCNGGCCGGCAGGGCGGGACAGNCGACNGGTCGCGATCGNAGCCGTCGGCGTGCGGCGGCCGCCGANACGATCCTGGCCCGGGCGGACCGGATCGATCTTCAGATCGATGGGGTGGAACTNANGGANGCGGTNGANCGCCTGGCCGAAAANTCGGACGAGCGATCCCANCAGGAGCGGCGAGANAACCAGCCCGACGGGCGNACNCCATCGTTGACCCGCATCGATCTNAAAGCCTGAAACTANNCTTCTGGNGATTCGACCCGCGGGAAGAGNGCCACCTTTGCAATCGGNGTTCCCNCGGNGANTCGTCCCCAGNCGCACTCCGATCGCAGGTCNCCNCTCGGNTCNCCGAGATTCCAGGCCGCNCGCAGGGAGGCGATGCGATCGGGCATCGTCGANTCGAGCAGGCANGCGGCGATNCGGATCGCNTCGGCGCATCGNTACAGGATGTTCCCCACGGTCTCNGCNGCNGCCGGATCCTTGGCCANCTTGAACGGCTCNGTGTCGTTGATGAAGGCNTCCACCNTNCGNACNATNGCCATCGCAGCNCCGATCGANCCGGACAGATCNAAACGNTTCCATGGCNTCGACNGCNANNNGNACCTGCTCCNNCGTGAAGTNNTNCCANTCCACNCCNCCGNCNNCACNGNNNCCGNTGTCNGCNGGACAGANNCCNTCGCANTACTTGCCGATCATGGCNGAGGTNCGGCTGGCNCAGTTNCCNANGGNGTTCACCAGATCGGTCGTGTAGGTCTCGTGGAACTGNCTTCTCGANAAGTCCGCNTCGGTCGCNCCGAGCGGNCCCTGNGTNGNCAGGAAGTANCGNAGCGAATCACGTCCGTAGGTNTCCATGTAGTCCTGAAGCTGCTCCAGATCGATGAAGTTGCCCATNGACTTGGACATCTTCTGNCCCTCGCTGATCCAGAANGAATGCGCGTAGANNCANCCGGGAAGGGGNAGNTCCAGNGCCATCAGCAGGGCNGGCCAGATCACGGCGTGGAACCAGAGGATCTCCTTGCCGATCACCTGGACCGTCGCNGGCCAGTATCCNNGNCGNGCGGCGTACCAGTCCGANTCGGNATCGGCNAGNCCAAGGGCCGTGANGTAGTTGAANAGCGCATCGATCCACACGTAGATCACNTGTTCACCNGCGCCGGGCACTCCGATNCCCCAGGCGAAGTTNGTCCGGCTGATGGGTACNTCCTGCAGGCCTTCGCGAAGACGACCGAGCACTTCGTTTCGNCGNGCNTCGGGTCGAACGATNCCNGGAGTCGATTNGAACATCGCNTCCANCCGATCCTGGTAGGCNCTGAGNCGGAAGTAGTAGTTCTCCTCCGTNGCCCGCTCCANCGGCTTGCCNGANATNGGGGANNNGTAGTCGACGTCCCNGGCCTTGGTCTCGGTGTAGTACTCCTCCTGNCCNGCGTCGTACCANCCCTCGAAGGTGCCGAGGTAGACGTCGCCGGAATCCATGAGACGCTGCACCAGCGNCTGCACCTGNGATTCNTGNCGNGGNTCGGTGGTCCGGATGAACTCGTCGTTGGTGAGATCGAACATTCCCATGATGCGACGGAACTCGGCGGAGTTCTCATCCGCCANTTCNAGTGGAGTGACTCCACGCGCCTCCGCGGACTGCTCGACCTTCTGGCCGTGCTCATCGGTCCCNGTCAGGAAGAAGACATCNTCNCCGAGCAGACGCATGAATCTGGCCCAGACGTCGCAGANGGTCGTCGTGTAGACNTGACCGATGTGCGGACGATCGTTNACGTAGTAGATCGGAGTGGTGATGTATNGGGTGTTCGNCACGGGNTGGCCATTGTAGCCATGANNGCNGGAATGACGATGNAGNGCCTATTCCGGTCCATTTCCCCNCCNNGAAGCCGGTCGGANATTGAAACNGGGCTACCATGAACATGCCGATGTCNNCGACCCGATTCCACCTGATCNCCCTGACCNNCGTNCTCGCNTCCGCGGCACCGGCNGNNGNCCAGAACGCNCTGGGCGANGGNCACGCCCTCGACGGNAACATCAGCACCCGNGGTCGANAAAACACCGAAACCGGACGNGTCCGTGCCGAGCAGAACCGNTTCTCGCTGTCNCAGCGGGCTGCCGACGGNCGNGGNTTCAACCAATCCATCGGCTTCCGNTCGAACGAGGACTTCCGGCGTGCCAACTCCGAGATGNCCTTCTACGCGGATTCNCTCTACAACAANCCNTGGTACTGGGAGAANCTCGGCAACCTGACCACGGAACTCGTGGGCAGCGGCGGCAGNGGNGGNATGGGNGCCGTNGCGGCNAACANCGGNGGNGGCTACTACAACCCGTTCTTCTACAACTCNNAGGCCGACAANCCNGGNCGGTTCGCCATGGGNCGNGGNCTCGGCAACTACGGCCNGGGCGGNNCCAACGANTTCGGNGGNGTTCGGGCCCGGGACGTCTCNAAGACCGACTACGTCGATCTNGAGACGGACGANCGAAANCGACCCGTCACCTACGGNATCGGNNCNCCGAACCGGTTCCTNCGNGACAATCGACGGAGCAATCTGCTNCGCAANGAATACGAACTCCGGGACATCAACACCCAGCCNGACTACGTCGGNATCGGGCGNTCNNCGGNCGANGTTCCNGTGCGNTATTCCGCCACCACNCTGCAGGGNATCGCTCCNCTTCCGTATCCGACNTCGCACGTNGANATGGGTCTGACCGAATACGACCTGGCCAGNGTGCAGGANGACCAGCGACTCGGTCGCGGCATGAACAACATCGGNGCGGNGTGGCGTCCCAANTTCGATGCNNTGTCCCAGATCGANGATCGCATCAGCAACGANGCNGACGGNACCCGNATCGACAACCGTGACTACCGNACGATGGATCAGCTNNTGATGGAGATCGCGGACCGCTACGACGAGGTCCGGCAGCAGGACGGNGTCTCNGATCCCGGNGCCNTGACNATGCTNCAGAACGACTACCAGAANGTNCTCAAGGANGTCATGGACGGCTANGGACTNCNGGANGCACCCGNCGGNCTCGATCCGACCAACCTNGCGGGTACNGGNGAAGANGANGTGCTNCCGNNCNCTCCNCCCNNNCCGNCGANCCCCGGNGCNGAAACGACGNCNGAGGTNGAGGANCCNTCNTTGATGCCGCTGGAGGAATTCGGNCAGNTCCTGCGNCACGGCCAGAAGGTCGAGNNGCTCTCGTCCNACGACAAGACNCGNNTCTCGGAACTCATCCTCGGNGCCCAGGACAAGCTGANCACCGGCGAGTACTACTGGGCCGAACGNCGNTTCAATCGGGCTCTGCGGTTCGAACCGGGAAATCCCCTGGCCACGGCCGGTCTGGCCCACGCCCAGCTCGGNGGCGGNCTCTACCTGACCAGNGCCCTGACNCTNCAGAGNCTGCTNGGNTTCCAGCCCGAGATGATCGATGTCGTNTACAGCAAGACCCTNCTGCCGCTNCCGGAGGATCTCGAGCGGGCNGTNCGNGANCTCAATCGNCGCATCACCTCGGANGNGGACAGCGATCGATANGCNTTCCTTCTGGCCTACATCGGACANCAGACCGACAANCCNGCGATGATCGANCAGGGCCTCCGGGAAATGCGACGAGTCCGGGGNGACGAGGCGTTCCTNGAACTGCTCGAACAGATCTGGCTTCCCGAACGNAAACCGGTCGAGGAAGCCGNNGAGATCATNCCNCTGGAACCGNTNGAANANCCNTCGGANCCGGTCGGCAGCAGNCTNCTNGACGAGTGANNATTTNACGAGCGTGGCCGCGAACAGNGGNGGTCCGGTCGCNTCGGGNGCNGNNCGAAGACGCCGNCGNCCNGCNTTGGTGAGACCCGATGCNTNGCACCACNGATCCACNACCNNATCGGNNAATCCCAGATGNAGATGNCCCATGGTGTCGCGATANGNCTCNCGATCNTGNTCGGCCATGTCGAGGATCATGAGNCGNCCNCCGGGNCGGAGGATTCTCGNCGCNTCGCNAACCACCTGCTCCGGCTCGGGNACATGATGNAGCACCAGNGAAAGCANGGCGGCGTCGNCGCATGCATCGTCNAGGGACAGNACCGACAGATCGCACTGNTGGAACTCGATGTTGTCGAANGNNTCGAGTCGGACCCGGGCCGCNTCNAGCATNGCCGGNTCACGGTCNANNACGTGGATCGAACGAACCCAGGGAGCCAGTGCCGCNGCGGTGANNCCGGTGCCNCANCCNAGATCNGCCACGGTCCACGCNGGNTCNAGNAGNCCAAGNAGNCCNTCGGTCGTCAGTCCNGCACCGAAGAGCTCCTGCCTGAGNTCCGCCCATTCNCCGCCGACNTGNCCGAAGAAGCGGCGNCTGTCGACACGCCGCTGGGCNATNACCTCNGCCGCCCGNCGGGCGTCCTCNCGANACTGCGGATCNGCNTCGCAATCACGACGGGCCAGTTCCCAGAGTTCACGNGCCACNNCNTCGAGNCCGGAGGATGCACGGCGGTACAGGGCGGCCGTNCCCTCGCTCCGTCGGACCACCCAATCNGATTCNAAGAGNCGCTTGAGATGCCGGGAGACNGTGGACTGGGGCAGCTGCANCGCNCTGGCCANCTCACCCACGCTCATCTCCTGCGNNTCNAGCAGACTCANCANNCGCATNCNCGCCGGATCGGTGAGCGGATCGANCCATTGAAGCAGTGATCGCGTCGNNTCGGGTGNCGTCATGCGGGATCGTTCGGCATCGCNAGCGTCGGNCCNGGCACCAGNCCGTGGGCACGAAGGCGATCCTGNACCACCGTGTTGTCGGGTTCGATCGTGTAGGCGGTTCGCAGGTACATCATGGCGCTGTCGAGATCNCCCATNCGNTCGCTNAGCGTNGCGGCATCCAGCCAGGTNNCCGCCGANGANGCNTCGTCGACGATCATGGCCTGCTCGATGCATTCCCGNGCNGAATCCGGNTCNTCGGTCATCAGCGAGTACTCNGCCAGCAGGAGCCAGTCCCTNGANTCNCTGCGNCTTTCGGCACGATCGCGAAGGAACAGGAAGAGTCCGTTGCGATCGTCCTGNAGGAACATGACNTCNGCNAGATCGATGGCGATGTCGCGGTTTNCGGGNCGGAGCGTGTGGGCGATTTCAAGNGCCTGNCGGGCATCGGANAGATTGCCGGTGTGCATGGAGCTCACNCCGAATCCGTACTGNACNCGCCAGTCCTGNGGATAGCGNTNGACCAGTTCTCCGTAGAGNGTCTCGGCNTCNCCGTACCGCTCCTGCCAGAGNGCGTCNCCCGCACGTTCCCGCAGGGTGGTGGTGGTCGGTTGTGTNGTGCAACCACCGATGCCNANNAGNACCAGGCCCAGNACGGCGNCGTTGATTCGATGCGTCTTCATGCTCTTGCACTCCCTTGCTTCAAGCCACGNCCATGATACGAGGACGTGGGANCCGGGGCCAGTTNGNNCNGCGCAACGATCNNCCTTCGNGNTAGCATGNACANCATGATCGAGGATCCGANCCAATCAGNCTCCANCGGNNTCGAAAGNCCNTTTGTCCTGCTGTGGCATGCNGGGGGACCGNTCGANGATCACGTGGANTGGTTGTGTGCAACGGATCCCGCCGGNGNNCANCCNCTGCAGACCTGGAGACTCGTCGATCGACTCGATNCGCTTGCNGNGGGNGANGAGACCGAAGCGACTCCGCTNCCNCCGCACCGNTCCCGATACCTCGANTACGAAGGCCCCGTNTCNGACGNNCGNGGAACNGTCCGNCGTCTCGCCGCGGGCATGCTGATCGATGCACCGCTTCCGATCTCCGGTGGAATCCTCCGACTCCGTTGGACTTCCGGCCCCGAAACCGGGCGATCGCAGCGGATTCGTGCGATTCGACACGACCCGGAATCGTGGAAGCTGGTTTGCGAGGGCTGGAGCGGTTGAACACGCAATTTTTCTGCAGGTCCAGGGCGTTGCGGGTATCTATAGAACCTGAACCCGAACCTGAAGGGATGCTCCATGACGCACCTCCCCCCCGGCGACGACGAAAAGTATTTCCGGAATCCGGATCTACCTCCGGATCTGCCGGTCGTGCATTCGAGCGACGAGGAGTTGCCGGTTGCGGAAGGCGAGGGTCCCGAGGGGCTGCGAAAGAAGATCAAGGCCATGGGACGGTCCAAGTTCCACGAGGACGACTGGACACGGACTCCCAATACGACCGGGCGGGGCGCCATCCACTGCCGATCGTTCTTCACGAAGCTCACCGAGGATGCGGTGGCCTACATGGATCAGTCGATCAACGAATGGCTCGACCAGCATCCCCAGTACGAGGTGAAGTTCGTCAGCAGCACGATCGGGACGATGCAGGGGAAGGTAGGCCCCCAGTCGGTCCTCATCTGTCAGGTCTGGGTGTGATTCCCACGGTTCCGGTATGCATCACGGCTGCTCGCAAAGCGATTGGGTGACACGGTGAGTCCCGGCTCCTCGCCGGCTCTCCACTGGGAATGCAGTTTCCGCAGGAATGGAACGCACCATTGGCAACCGGTTCCGGCACCCAGGCACTCGCTCATGCGGGAAGCCACGGCCGGCTGCTCACGCTTGAGCCAGTTGACCAGTTTTCGCTGGCTGACACGGAAACAGAGACAGACGTGGTCATCGGCTTGCATCCGGTGACACCTCAGACCCGCTCGGTGCGGCGGCGTCCGGCCCGGCGGACCTCGATGGACCGGACCAGTTGGGCCATGCCTTCGACGGCCTGGGTGAAGGCGATCCCCAGTCGCTGCTGACCGGACTCATCGTCTCGAATGGATGCGATCCTCGCCGGAATGAGCATGCTGCCCACCGGATCGGGGAGATTGACATCCAGATCGATCGTCTGCCCGGTGGAAAAGCGATCCGCATGAGCGTTGCACTTGAGCTGCATGCCGCCGATGCTCAGATCCAGGATCGAGACCTCGACCGGGCCGCTGGTCCGTCCATCGAAGATTCGACCCCGGGGTGCCAGATCAAAGGCGACGGAGACACGATGCGCCCTGCGACGTTCGTTGTGATCGAGCGAAGGTGGATACGAGAAGCGAAGGCCGGGAATCGGATGCTGCCCACCGCTGGGCACCTGTTCGTGACCGATCAGCTCGACCATCCCGCAGTGACGACCGGATCGACCCAGAACCGCCATCTCGAACACATCACCAACCCGAGCGGGCAGATTGTCCGGCGCAAGCACGAGGAACGAATCGTCATCGAGCCGCTCGAGCATCGCACGGTAGGTGACGGTCTCCCCCGTCTCCAAATCCGGCTGGATCAGAGTGATGCGACCCTCGATCTCGAGGGCCTGTTCAAAGGCGGTGCGAATGGATGGATCCACTCCNTCCCGAGGATGTATCCGCTCCAACCATCGACCGAGAAATCCCGTCATGAACCCTTCATCNTCCCAACGGAGCCAAAATGCGTNGATTTCCGGGGTGCCTTCGACTCAATCCGCAACCAGNGGGGTCATGGTGACCGTTCCCGTCGAATCNGCATGGGCCACGCTCGAACCACCGGGTCCCAGGGCATAGACACCANCCTCCGCGGGCCGCGGCATCGAAGGAGTCGACGGCCGCATCGTATCCAACGACCAGACCTCGAAGTTCGATTCCCGCACCACCAGAATCGCATCGCCGGTGGGATCGAACGAAGCCTGCAGCAAGCCGCCGTCCCCCACACTGGCGCGATCGATGTCCCCGGCGGCCGGATCCACCGGGCATGAGATCAGGAGCCCCGTGGACGCCACCACGCGGACGACACGGGCGGATTCGCTGCAGGCGATGGCAAGAAGGTCTTCGGGCGTGTCGACGCGGCGCAGGATGGCCAGACCATCGACGGCACGCCAGATCGATATCCGGCCGTCCGAGGCACCGGCCAGATACGCACCAGCTTCGTCGGATCCGAAGGCCAGTCCCGTGAATGCACCGCGACTGGACGTCGTGCGTGCCACCTGCGTGCCGTCGACCCGGTGGAGGGTCACGGAAAAGTCGTCACTGCTGATNGCAAGCANCGTTCCATCATCGGACACCGCAATCGCAATCGGCTCGGGTCGTGGCATGGTCCATCGATGTTCGACGCCGCCATCCAGATCCACGCAGATGATCTCCGATCGGCCGGCGATGGCCAGGATCGAACCGCTGCGGGAATAGGCGAGGTGCCGAGGTGAAAGATCCGACGTATCACCGGAGGACAGGCGACGGGCGTCGGGCAGGGCCCACAGTCCGACCGACGATTCGGTCAGTGCACAGCAGGTCGTGCCCGTCGGGCTGATTCGACAGGCCGTGATGGCGCCGTCCAGTCCCTTGAGGACGTAGGGAGTGGTGGGTTGCCAGCGCCGTGGGGCGGCATTCTGGAGGGCGGCATCACGCTGCGCCTCGGCCATCGCCTGACGCTGCCTGGCATCCTGCACCTTCGACTGCAGTTCAGCTTCCCGACCGGAGTTCAACCAATCAGGAAGAAAGATGGTCGTCAACGCCGCAAGGATCGTGATGCACAGCACCGCGGCGGCGGCAACCGTCACCGTGCGATGCCGCCGATACAGCAGCAACGACCGGTAGGCGAGGCTTGCACGCCGAGCCTTGATCGGCTCGTTCTTCAGGTAGCGGAGCAGATCCTTCCCCAGTGCCCCTGCACCTGCGTACCGACGGCTGCGATCCTTTTCGAGCGCCTTGTAGATGATCGTCTCGAGATCACGGTCCACCTCGCTGTTGAGTTGACGAGGGGAGGGGGCGGCATCCTCGCGGATGACGCGCATCGCCTCGAAGATCGGCTGCCCTTCCAGTTCATGGGGCATGGCACCCGTGACGATCTGGTACAGGAGGATGCCCATGGCATACACGTCACATCGCCCATCGATGTCCTGCATGGCCATGTCGACCTGTTCGGGAGCCATGTACTGGACCGTCCCGACCAGTCGTCCGGCCTCGGTCTGCATGGTCTGCTGTGAACCGATCTCCACCTCCGAGACCCTGGCCACCCCATAGTCGATGATCTTCACGTCGCCGTTTTCATCCACGAGAATGTTCCCGGGCTTGAGATCCCGGTGCACGATCTTCCGCCGGTGACCGTGGTCGACGGCGGCGCAGACGCGGATGAACAGCTTGATCCGCTGCTCCAGGGTGAGTGATCGCTCGGTGATGTAGTCCGTGAGGTCGCGCCCGCCGGCGATGTACTCCATGACGAAATACGGTTTGGCTCCGCTTCCGTCATCCCAGGTGCCGGCCTCGTAGACCTGGGCGATGCCAGGATGTCGCAGCTTGCCCAGAATCTCCACTTCCCGCTTGAAGCGTCGCAGGGTCGACGGGGGGAAGTTGGATCCCTTGAGGACCTTCAATGCCACCAGTCGCTTCGGCTCCCGCTGCATCGCAGCGTAGACCACGGACATGCCTCCCTCACCGAGCATGCGGGTGATGGCATAGCCCGCGACATCCCTGGGGATCGGGGTGGAAGAGGTGTCGTTCATCACTGCTCCGCGGAACGTATCCGTCCCGGAAGGATCAGTCCCGGGTGTCCTCATCGCCGACGATCTCGGGCGCCGGCTCGGTTGGATTCTCCAATACATCCAGAATGAGTTCCAGTCGATTCACGATCACCTCCATCGAGGCGGGGCGATCCTTCGGATCGAGCTGGACGCAGTCCATGATCTGCCGCGAAAGCAGTGGATGCACCTTGGGATTCTTGAGGTGGGGGGCGACCGGCGGCTTGATGTCATCCGTCTCGAGTGCCCCCGAGTAGATGTTGCCCTCGCTGCCCTTGGGCGGCATGACGGTGGGAATGACCTCGCGAACGAGCACCCAGTACATCATGGCTCCGAGATTGTAGATGTCGGTCTTGGGCGTGATCGCCTGGCGGTGCGCCTGTTCGGGTGCCATGTACCCCGGCGTGCCCTGAATCCGCTTCTTGACCGTGCCGATGAGACAGGCCTGGCCGAGATCGATGATCTTCACCCCGCCATCCTCCATGAGGAGGATGTTGGTGGGCTTGATGTCGGCGTGGACGTAGCCGCGGCCGTGCATGTGCAGCAGGCCCTCGGCGACCTGACGGAACACTGCGACCGCCCCCTTCTGGCTGGTGGGCAGCTGCTGATCGAGTGAGACTCCATCGACGAGTTCCATGATCAACGAGACGGACTGGGTCTTGAACATCCGGCGATGACGAATCAGTTTCTGCACCGCACGGAGAGCGGAATGATCGAACTTCGAGCCGATCTCGTACTCGCGCTCGACCTGCTCGATGAACCGGGTATCCCGGTCCTCCTCCCGCACCACGTGCTTCAGCGACCAGACCTGCTTGGTCTTGTTGTCCTGCACGGCATAGATGTGCGACTCGGCACCCTCGCCAAGCTTGGCGAGAATCGTGAAGTTGCCGATCTTCTGTGCTGGAGACATGGACTACCCGGGATTCGCTGAAACCGGTTGAAGAATGGCGATAAGGACAGCGCCAAGGGGGAAATGAGTCGTTCAGGGTAGCCCAGAGGGGGGATGCGATCAACGAGCAGGATCGAGAAGCTGCTCTTGAAGTTGCCCGGATGCGAAGAAGCGGCCCGGATTCTGTATTCCCTCGGCCAGATCGCTGTGCAGCCACACCGCATCCCGGGGGATCCGAAGTTCCTGCTGGAGTCTCTGGATCAGCCGGACCAGATGCGTCATCTGGCGTTGAGTGAACGGCTGTCGATCACCATTGCCGACCAGGCAGATCCCGATGGAGTGGGCATTGTGCTCCGAACCCGCGGATCCCACGACGTGGGCTCCGGGAAGCTGATCATCCCATCGGTAGCCGACGTGGATTTCACCATCCGCCAGGCCGTTTCCGTTGCCGATGATGAAGTGGTAGCCGAGTCCCTGGTATCCATACCCGAGATGCTGCCGATGGATGGACTCGGGCGTCCCGAAGGGGCGACCGAGATGGTGGATGACGATGCCGGTCCACCGGGGTCGGTCCAGAGGAGCCTTGATGTCGAAGATCGTATCCCGGCCTTCGAGCACCTCGTCGATGTCGGCAAGATTCGTCAGGGGGAAGCCGCCACCGGCCATGCTGCCGGTATCGAGACTCAGGAGGCCGATGCCCAGGCACATGGACGTGACGAAACTCGCCCAGACGATCTGCGTCCGCCGAGAAATCGATCGCTTCGCCCGTGATGTCGAGTGGAAGTACGCCACCGTCTGCCTGCTAAATGCTCCAGCATTTACTATCGATCAGAACTGCGTCCGGTCTTGAACGAAGAGAGCTCCAATCCCCGGTGGAACACCGAGTTCTCGGACCCGGGATCGAACTACTGCGGATCGAGTCGACGTCGAAGCGCCGGCTGCGGGTTGCCGAAGACGTCGGGATCCTCCGTGGGCTGCATTCCATTGCGTGCCTGGTCGTACTCCAGGTACTGGTGCCTGGGAAGATCCTCGGTGAACAGGGGTCGGTAGCACCCACCCAGTCCGACGAGGGTGAGCAGCAGACCGGAGATGATCAGGGCGGTTCGCATGGTCTTCATTCTACCGATGCCTCCCCATCCACCGTGCGAACGTCCCCGGAGGCCTCGAACCGACGCCCGGTCCGGGCATCTTCGTGAAAGACCCGGACGTGGATCGACTCCGTACCGTCGGGAAGGGGGCGGTTGATCGGCAGTTGGACGACGTAGCTGGGGGTGCCCAGCACGTTCCGCCAGGCGTCCCGAAGCTGGGAGGGCGTCAGTGTCGCCTCACCGAGTTCGATCGGACTGCCTTCCGCCGGAATGAGCACGGCCCGCGCGGTGACCGTACCCACCATCTGCAGGGGGCGCTTTCGACCGTCGACCGCGGACACGAAGATCTCGACCGTCGTTGGACCATCGGATCGATCCCGTCGACTTCCACTCCAGGTGGACATGCCGATCCCGGTGACCATCGGCGTACTGGCCAGCACCTCGTCGTCCAGTTCGGACCGGCCGGAAGTCGCCTGCGCGAGCTGGGTGCGGTGTTCCGACTCCCGGAGTTCCAGACGC
>PAAB01000013.1 GCA_002591705.1 Phycisphaerae bacterium | reverse complement strand
TGACGGGCCACCCTTCCCTCGTGGCTTGAGCCCGTCCAACCCCCAACATGTTGGGGCTTCCTGCATGCCGCTTCCATCTCGACCGGAAACCATCGGCTGCTTGACTTTCAAGATCGGATTTGATGTCCGGATTACGTTAGCCTAACAGGCACCAAATATCAACTTTCGGATAATCGCCCCCTACGGCCGTTGCTGTAGTGCCATTATTGGTCCCTCCAGGCCCCGTGGAGTCCCGTTCGGGTCGGAGTAGACTGTCGGCATGATCGAAACCGTAGTTGCTCCGTGTCCGCTCGAGGACGATCTCGCCGCGTCCTGGATGCTCGACCCGGAGGTGACCTACCTGAATCACGGAAGTTTCGGAGCCAGGCCCCGTCCTGTCTTCGAGCACCAGGCCCAGTTGCGGCACGATTTCGAGACCCAGCCGGTCCAGTCCATCGTTGCCGAGATGGAGGAACTGCTGCCTTCGATCCGTGCCCGTCTGGCCGCCTTCATCGGCTCCACTCCGGATCGCGTCGATCTGGTCGCAAACGCCTCCGAAGCCGTCAACTCCATCCTGCGATCCATCGAGTTGTCGCCGGGTGACGAAATCGTGATTCCCGACCATGCCTACAACGCGGTTCACCAGACCGTCCGCTACGTCGCGCGCCGGACCGGTGCGGTCGTCAAGGTGGTCGGAATCCCATTGCCGATCGACGACCACGACTCGATGATTCAGCCGATTCTCGAGGCTCTGAGCGGCCGGACCCGGCTTCTGCTGGTCGATCACATCACGTCTCCGACGGCGATCGTGTTCCCCATCGAATCGCTGGTCCGCATCGCCCGTGAGCGTGGAATCGATGTGCTGGTCGACGGCGCCCATGGTCCCGGAATGATTCCCCTGCATCTCGATTCCCTTGGAGCGACCTGGTACGTCGGGAATCTCCACAAGTGGGTCTGTGCACCCGTCGGCGCCGCATTCATCGCCACCGACCCCTCGCGGGTTTCGACGCTGCATCCGGCCATCATCAGTCATGGCTACGAACAGGGGCACACCGAGGAGTTCAGTTGGCAGGGGACGAGGGACTACACCCCGTGGCGATGCATTCCGTTCGTTCTTGACTGGATCGAGTCCCGCTGGGGGTGGAGCGCGTTGCGGGAGCACAACCATCGACTTGCGGTCTGGGGGCATGACCACCTGTGCGCTGCCTGGGGGGTCAATCCGATCACTCCCCTGGACGGCAGTCCGATCGGATCCATGGCCACTCTGGAGCTTCCCGAGGGCATTCGATCCAAGCATCATTCGGATGTGGAACTGCATGACCTGCTGCTGCGCGAACACTCCATCGAGGTCCCCATCATGGATTGGGGCGGCAAGCTGTGGTTGCGTATCTCGGCGCAGGCCTACAACCGTCCCGATGACTACCGGCGATTGGCCGACGTGATTGCATCGATGGGGTGATGCCCCGGCCGTCGCACATGCTTCAAAAGCATTGGAAACAGGAACATTACGGGAACCACCTGCGTACCTCCTGCGGAAACTGTTCGGGTCGCCCCGGAGTATCGGATGTGACGACTGGTGAGTCTGGGTAGGACGCACCGATTCTTCCGTTCATCCGAATGATCGTGGCGACCGTCAACCGGGGGTCGCTGATATCGATGCGCCGTCGTTGCCTTCGGAAATTGTCGATCCAACCTTGTGCTGGTTGACGATAAGACGATTCGTTCTGTGCGAATCGAGTACACGCCGGAGAATGGGATGCGTATTGCGGCAGCGACATTGATGGCCCTTTCACTGGGTGCCAGCGCTTCGGGGAGCATCCTGTTCGATCTCGCCGGCGTCGATCAGTACGGCACGGGACTCAATCCGATCGGAAGTTTCGAAAGTGCCGATCCCGGTGCGCAGATCGATTCCATCAGCCTGATCGATGGAGTGCTCGAGACCTTCTCCAACACGAACACGCCGAATTTCGCCGACGAGGCCATTCTCGCCGTGCAGCTGGCCGATGCCGACGGCGATTCGATTCTGTACTACTTCTTTCCGTTCCCCAACCAGAGCGCATTCGGGCAGTTCGGTCCGGTGAACCTCACTGTGGATCTGCTCGATGCCGGGTACTACATCCCCGAAGACGGCGTCGTCAACGCCTTTGCGGCCAGTGTCTGGGATGACGGCAGCGGAGACCCGGCGGGCACCTGGCTCGGAGGCGTCCTCGCAATCAATCTGGTTCCGGCTCCGGGCGTGCTGGCGATCTTCGCCGGGGCTGCGTTCACCGGACGCCGCAGAAGGCGGCCACGAAACTAGAACTGTGGTTGGTGCATGCCGGCTTGTTCGCTTCCGCCGGTCCTTGCCAACCGATTCCAGCCGGGTCACCCCGCAAGGGGGGCCCGGTTGTCTTTTTCAGCTGGAGGGATCCACGGTCACGATCATGAGTTCATGTTCGTCCATGCCCCGTGAGGCCGTAATGGCCTGCTGTCTGGTTTCGAATGAGCCGATCTGGACCAGGTAGAGCGTTCGTCCATGTCGATCGGTTCGGGTGCGAATACTGGCCGGTCCGAATCCGGACCCAGCGGCGACTCGGGTCATCATGTCCTTGGCTCTTCGGGCGCCGTCAACCTTCTTGAAGGCTCCGGCCTGAAGCGTGTAATTGCCGGCACGCTCGGGGCCGGTGCTGCTGCCCATATTCGCAGTGACGTTGGTGGTGGAGCCGGAACTGGACGTGATTCGATCCTGCCACTGCTGGGCAAGGTCGGGGCGACCGGCCTGACTCCACGCGGTTGCGGCGTGCCGGGCACAGTTCGACCGGTCGTCTCCTCGAAGCTCCGGCCATGCGTGTTCGAACTGCACGGCGGCCGCCGCGGGCTGGCCGTCCTCCAGAAGCGTCTGGCCGATCATGGCCTTGGCCCGGGCCGCGAGGACCGGGTCGGGGGAGTCGGCCGCAAGTTCGAAGGCGGCGCGGGCGGCGGTCGTACGGCCATGTCGGTAGTCGCAGAGCCCGATGAGCCAGGCGGCCTCGGGACCGTCATTCCCGCCCCGTTCGTAGATTCGCTGGGCGTCCCGCTTTGCCAGGCTGATCGACCCGTTCTCGTACTGCCGGGAGGCGGAATCGATGGTGGGGCCGCCCTGCGGCTGGCAGCCGGTCAGAAGTGACGCGGCGATGATCATGGACGCTGCTGACGACCTGTACATCACGGGGCTCCGGAGTCTGGGGCCTTCATGAGGCCGGGTTGGATACACTGCACCGCTGAGGCCGTGCACCAGAACTGTATCGGACCTTCGGCCGGCATGTCACCAGTTCAGGGAGCACGAGAATTATGCGAGTCGCCCGCCCCATCGTTCGCCAGTGGCAGAGGCACCCGTTCCGGGTGTTCGCGGTCGATGATTTTCGATCCTGGAACGGGATCACGCTGTACATCATGGCTCTTCATCTGGCCCGGGCCGTGGAGCGGAAGTCGGGCCGGCCCCGTGTGGGGATCTTCCTGCCCACGTCGGGCATGACCGCGGCGGCGATCGTCGCGGGCTGGCTGCTGGGAAGGACGATCGTGCCCCTGAACTATCTGGTGTCGCGCGAGGAGCTCGAATTCATCATCGACGACGCCGAACTGGATGTGGTCATCACCGTCGGGCCGATGCTGGACCGATTCGGTTCGATGCCGCCGGGGGTGGAGGTCATCCGGATCGACGAGATGTCATTCAAGGGATTGCCCCCGTTGCGGAGGCTTCCGCGGAGGGACGACGACTTCGTGTCCGTGATTCTCTACACCTCGGGAACCTCGGGTCGCCCGAAGGGAGTCATGCTCACCAGCGGCAATCTCGCGACGAACATCGCCCAATGCGTCGAATGGGCGAAGTTCGGACGCAACGACGGATTCATCGGCGTCCTCCCGCAGTTCCACAGTTTCGGACTGACCGTCACCACGCTGCTCCCGATGTCGATCGGGTGCCGGGTCTACTACAACGCCAAGTTCCAGGTCACGAAGGTGCTGGGCCTGCTGAAGGAACATCGTCCCTCGGCGCTGATCGCCATTCCGTCGATGTACAATGCCCTGCTGCAGGCGAAGACCGCGACACCGGATCACTTCGCCGGCGTACGGTACATCGTCTCGGGCGGCGAGCCATTGCCGGACGCCGTCTACGACGGCTTCCGGGACCGCTTCGGCGTGCGCATCTGCGAGGGGTACGGCTTGACCGAGACCGCTCCGGTGACGAACTGGACGCTGCCGGAATGCGAGCGTCGGGGGACCGTGGGGCAGCCGCTGCCGGGCGTCGAGCAGATCATCGTCGGTGAGCACGACGAGCGACTGGATCCGGGGCACGATGGTGAGATCCGGATCCGGGGCGGAAACGTCATGGCCGGCTACTTCAAGCAGCCCGATGCGACCGCAGGCGTGTTCGATGCCGAAGGATTCTTCCGTACCGGCGACATGGGAAGAATGGACGAGCACGGCTTCCTGTCCATCACCGGTCGCATCAAGGAGATGCTGATCATCAGCGGGGAGAATGTCTTCCCCCGTGAGATGGAGGAGGTGCTGAATCGCCATCCGGCCATCTCGGACGCGGCGGTCGTCGGTCAGAAGGATCCGGCCCGCGGCGAGGTCCCGGTGGCGTTCGTGGAACTCGTCGAAGGTGGGTCCATCGAGCTCGCCGAGGTCCGCGCCTTCTGCCGGGACGTGCTGCCGCCTTACAAGGTTCCTCGTGACATCAGGGTGCTCGAATCGCTGCCCAGGAATCCGACGGGCAAGATCCAGCGTCGTGCGTTGAGGCCGCTCCTCGAGACGGCGGGGGGGGAGAGCAAGTGAGTGCCAACGCCAACGAGTTCCATCTGCGGCTTGCCCACAGTCCGGATCCCGACGATGCCTTCATGTGGTGGCCGTTGGTGGGCATGGAGGGGGAAGGGCCCGAGGTCGATACGGGACGATGGTCCTTCGAACTGGTGACGGGTGACATCGAGCGTCTCAACCGGGAGTCCGAACTCGGGACGTGGGAGATCACGGCCATCAGTTGCGCGCAGTACCCGCGGGTCTCGGACCGCTACGCCTTCACCGCGTGCGGTGCGTCCATGGGCGACGGCTACGGCCCGAAGCTGGTGACCACGTCCCCGTGCGATCTCGAATCGCTCCTGTCCGGATCGCCGCACGTGCTGGTGCCGGGCGATCGCACCAGCGCCCTGGCGACCCTGCGGATGATGTGTCGTGGTTCGGATCTCACCTGGCAGGCCGTGGACTTCGAGACGATCGGCGACCGGGTCGCCGCGGGAGAAGCCGACGCCGGGGTGATCATCCATGAGGGGCAGCTGACCTATCGAGATCAGGGGCTGCATCTGGTCGAGGATCTGGGCGTCTGGTGGGAGCGGGAGACCGGACTGCCGCTTCCGCTGGGTGGAAACGTGATCAGGCGTGATCTGGAGGATCGATGGGGCCCCGGTACCCTCGAGGAGATCACGGGAATCCTGCAGCGATCGGTGCTCTGGGCAATGGACAATCGTGAGCGTGCCCTGTCCTATGCCCTCGAGTTCGGCCGGGGCATCGACCGCGGTCGCGCCGACGAGTTCGTGGAGATGTACGTCAACCGATGGACGCTGGATTTTCAGGATCTCGGGCGACGTGCCGTGCGAAGATTCCTCGAGGAAGGGGAATCCGCCGGCTGTCTTCCCGCGGCTCGCAGCATCGATTTCATTCCTGCCGGCCCTCCGCCGGCGGTGTCCTGACATCGGTCCCCGAACCGGCTACTCTGGGCCCAGCGCCCGTGGTGGGTGCGGTGATTGGAGTCGTGCATGTCCCAGCTTCCGCAAGAAACTCAGCAGGGCTACGACGCACCGATGGTTCGTCAGTTCAGCATCTTTCTCGAGAATCGGGTCGGTCGACTGCTGGACATCCTGCGCATGTTCGACGAGGCCGAGGGGATCACGATCCACGGACTGGCGGTGATGGAGTCCTCGGACTGCGCCGTCGTGCGGTTGATTCCCGACGATTCCGATGCGACCAGGGCGATGCTCAGGGCCAGTGAATACTCGTTTGCCGAGACGGAGCTGCTCGTCGTCCAGCTGACGGACGAGCGCCCGCTTTCGATGCTCTGCCTCTATCTGCTGGGGGCGGAACTGAACATCGACTTCATGTATCCGATGCTCACCGCATCCTATGCAGGGGACGGCGGTCGCATCGCGATGGCGGTCGACGACACGACGTTCGCGGGACAGATTCTTCGACGCAAGGGATTCGTGCTCTACGGATCGTCGGAACTCTGATCCGGGGTCACCTGCATGGTCTTCCAGACGGTCCGCGGAACGACGCTGCCGTTGGGGAGTTCGACATCGATCCGGTAGTCATGATCCCGCCGGCGCGTCACCTTGACGGCATCGATGCGCTCGCGGCCGCGCATCGCCTCGACGATGTCCTGGCCATCCAGCACCCGTCCGATGACCACATGCGAGGCATTCAGGTGGGAGGTGGGGAAGTGGGTGATGTAGAACTGGCTGCCGATTCGCTGTTCCTTGGTGGTCGCCGCCATGCAGAGGCTGCCCCGGAAATGCTTTCGTGCGTCGGATCGTTCGCCTTCATGCTCGATGTGGTAGCCCGGGCCTCCGTACGGATCGGAATCTCCGAAGCGACGCCCGCCCTGCGACATGAGGCCGAGCTGCACACGGTGGAAATCGGAGTTCGTGTAGAACCCCTCGTCGGCGAGGTGGATGAAGTTGGCCACCGCCACGGGGGCGTGGTCCTCGAAGAGCTCGACGTGCACGGGGATGCCCTCGATGGTGATCGTGGCCCGTGGATTGTCGTCGCGTTCGGCATCCGCCGCCCGCAGGGCCTGCTCGTCCTTCCAGTCCTGGATCATCCGGGGACGCGTTCCGAGTCGGAAGTTGATCCCCCGGGAAGCGCTCTTGTCGAAGATGCTGTCCTGCAGCTCGATCGACTGCAGATGGGAGATCGAATCCTTGAAGCGATGCACCGCGTAGAGGCAGTCGGCATATTCCATGCCGATGTCGTCGCGAAGCAGCATCTCCTCGTCGAGCAGCTCGAACTGCCCGATGGCATCCTGGTAGCGGGCCACCCACCGCAGGCGTGATGCCAATTGGGAGATTGCCAGGGGATCGTCGGGCCACTGTTCCTTGGTCCGCATGGCGTAGGCAAGTCCGAGATCCTTGGAAACGCCGCTGACGCCGTTGAGGAAACCGATCAACGTGGGGGACGGAGGGCGGGAGTTCAGATCGAGGAACTGTCGTTCGAGCCGGTCCGGCATCTTTTTCGCGTAGAACTCGTACAAGGCCATCGAGAATGCAACGTTCTCGGGTGCATCGGCTGACAGCTGCTTGAGAATTTGTTCCGCGCGGGGGGGGTCCGAGTCGTAGTAATAGGCGGCCCATGCGAGCCCCTGTCGCACCTGCAACGGGTTGATGGCCAGAACGCGCGCGTAGTGGCTGTCCACGCGGTCATCATCACCGAGGGCGGTTGCGATCTCGGCGGCAAAGGTGAGGCCGGCGATGTCGTTCGGAAACTCGAGGTTGTACCGGTCGATCGCGGCGAGCAGGGTCCTGCGGTCCGACTCGACGTCTTCCCCGGCACGGATCTTGCGCCAGATGGCGGTCTGCTGCGTGCGAAGCGACCGCATCTCGTCCTTGGCGGCATCTGCCGGCGGCTGTCCGAGGGATGGTGGTCCCCACAGCAGAGCGAGAAGCGTCAGGATCGAAAGACGCAACCTCATGCCGTCGTCTCATGGGGCGTCGGGGCAGGAGGGTACGAGCAGGCCGTCCGGTCGTTCTCCCAGACCCGGACCCGTTCGAGCTGAGCGGGCGTGCCGGTCAGCGATTCGGAGATGATCTGGTGGCAGTAGACCGTGATGCGCTCCAGGGTCGGATTGCAGTTCATGAACTCCTGGACATCGAGATTCAGGTTCCGATGATCGAGGTGATCGATGATGCCGTCGGTGATGATTTCATCGAGGGCGATGGAGTCGAAATCGGACTGCTGAATGGGGATTCGGGCGTGGACCTCCAGTTCGTAGTTGTGTCCGTGTCCGTTGGGACGGGAGCATTTGCCGAACCGCTCGTAGTTCTCCTCGTCCGAGAGTCCCGGAAGCGAAAGTCGGTGCGATGCGGAGAACGAGTAGCGTCTGGACAACGTGAGATGGGTGGTGTCGTGTTCGTGCATGATCAGTTCATGGTAGGGGTTGAGGGTCCATCGCATCGACCGTGGCCGCTGGCCGATTTCATCGGTGACGGCATCCCGGAGCGAAGGCATGAGGGTGACCGGATCGACTCCATCCGACAGCCCCTGGGCAAGCAGCTGCGGGAGCCCGATGCGAATCGCACGGTCGATGTCGTAGATGCTGAAGACGTAGCCGGTCTCGGGCGCCTCCTCACCGGTGTAATCCAGGGTGAACTCGAAGTAGGCGCCGAGCGACGACGACAGCGGCGTACCCGCAAAGGTGTTTTTGCCGTCCCGAAGCCGATCGGGATCGGCGGGAACGGTCAGGCGAACGCACCGGCTGAGATTCATGGTCGGCATTGAAAGGCGTCGGAAATGGGTGGAAGGGGGATTGACAGGTGATCTGGTTCTACTACTCTAGAGTGTAGTCGTGGTTTCGTGCTGCGGCCATCAACTTGCCCCCGGAAGGGCTCGGTACGAAGCTTCGCTTCTGCCGGGCCTTTTTCTTTGAAAGCATGCCGCACATGGCGATCCGTTTCCACGCACTACTGGTTCTTCAGGCGTTCCTGCTGTCGTGCGGTGCGGCTCGAGTCGCCCCGTCGTCCGGGGTTGCTGAGCGTCGCGTGGATCTTTCACCCGGACTGTGGGTCGAGCCGACGGCGGGCCGCCTTGGATTTCGCGCATGGGTGTGTCTGGATGAAGGATGGCTGGAACAGGTCGTCTGCTCGCCCGGAACCAGAGAGCACGAGTCGCTGATGGTCACGGACGTCCCTGCATCATCCATCCACGCCGGATTGCTGCTGCTGGGACTTGAGCCCGGACGTCCGGGCCGCTGGCGCGAGGAGGGGACCACGGTGGTGGCCATTCCGCCCGCCGGCCCGGAGCTGTCCGTGTCCGTCGTCTGGTCGGAGGATGACGGAACGTCGCGGTCCGGTGCCATCGACTCCTGGATCGTCGACGTCCGGGAGCAGATCGACTATCCGACCGATCGTTGGGTGTTCGCCGGAAGCATCGAACTGCAGGGTGAGGAGGCCGCACGGGCGGGGACCGGGTATCTGGCCGACCGTTCGGGGTCGATCATCGGACTGGTCACCTTCGGGGATGAACTGCTGGCTGCGGTCGACGTCATTCCGGACGCCGCCTCCGTCCGGGCGCCGGAATGGATTGCCGCATCGGCCGGCATGCCGCCCGTGGGGACGCGGGTCACAGTGGTGCTTCGGATCGTCGAGCCGGGTCAGACGGCGGCCGAATAGTCCGTGGTGTCCGGCTGATGAAGGCGGCGCGACGCGCAGAGGGCGATCGCCATGGCATCACTCACATCGTACGGAGACGGTCGCTCCGCGAGGCCCAGCTGCTGGGTCACCGCTTCCTGGATCTGAGCCTTGTCCGCGTGGCCGTTGCCCGTGATGCTCTTCTTGACTTCCGTGGCCACGAAGTCGGTGACGGAGAGTGACCGCTTGGCACAGGTCAGCAGTACGGCGCCGCGGGCGTGGGCCATGAGGATTGCGGTGCGTGCCCGACGGTAGTGCGAATACAGGGTCTCCACGGCGACGAGATCGGGTGCGAGGTCCTCGAGCGTCGAGTCCAGGTCCTCATGCAGGCTGGCCAGTCGAAGTTCCAGGGATGCCGCGGGATCGATGCGAAAGACACCGGCCTCGACGACCCGTGGGGTGGAACCCGAAGTGGACAGCTCCAGGCAGGCGTAGCCGGTGACTCGAAGGCCGGGATCGATGCCGAGAATCTTCATGCCATCACTATCGGCCCAGTCGGGCCTCTCCCTTCGGAGTCAGTTGGTCGGATTCGATCCTGCCGTCCCGAAGCCGGATGACCCGTTCGCAGTGGTCGGCGATGTCATCGTCATGGGTGACCATGACGATGGTCAGGCCCTCCCGATGGAGATCGTCGAGGAGCTTGAGTATCGCCTCGCCGGTCTTCGAATCCAGATTGCCGGTGGGCTCGTCGGCGAGCAGGAGATCGGGGTTCGTGACCAGGGCCCTCGCCACGGCCACTCGCTGCTGCTGTCCGCCGGAGAGTTCCTTGGGCCGATGCCCGAGCCGGTCGCCGAGTCCGACCCGGTGCAGCATCTGGTTGGATCGCTGCACGCGGTCGAGTCTGGGGATGTCCTGGTAGAAGAGGGGGACCTCGACGTTCTCGGTGATCGTGAGCTGGCTGATGAGGTTGAAGGCCTGGAAGATGAATCCGATCTTGCGTCCTCGGATCATCGACAGCTCTTCGTCCGACAACGAGGCGATGTCCGTGCCTCCGATCAGGCAGGCACCCTCCGTGGGCCGATCCAGGGCACCGATGATGTTCATCATGGTGCTCTTGCCGGATCCGGATGCTCCCATGATGGCGACGTACTCGCCGCGATTGATGACGAGGTCCACCTGCGAAAGAGCTTCGACCAGCACGGACCCATCCGGCTTGAAGTACGTCCGCGAGATCCCACGCAGATCGATCACAGCGTCGGAGACATCGGCGGGGCCGGGCAGGGTGGACGGGACGGCCGTGGTCATGGACTGATTCTACGCGTTTCCGGTGCGTGCGCCTTGGGCCTTCGTGCGGCGGCACGGGTACACTGTGGCCACGATGATCGAGGCGGACCGGGACAGATTCCTCATTGATGCGGCCTCTTGCGGGCTGGTGCCCATGGTCCGTCGTGTCATGAGCGATCAGGTCACGCCCGTGCTCGCCTACCGGAGGCTGGTCTCGACGGACACGAGGGAGTCGGCCAGTTTCCTGCTGGAGTCGGTCGAAGTCGGGGGCACCGTCGGCCGGCATTCGATCGTCGGAGCCGGCCCGATGCTCGAGGTGTCGGCCCGGAAGCACGAAGTCACCCTGACGGACCATCGGTCCGGTTCGGTGACGGTTTCGAGCCGTACCAACCCGCTGGAACTCCTGCGGGAACTCGGCGGCGTTCGAAGGGTTGCTCCGATGCCGCCCTCGCTGGCCGGCGCGAAGCTTCCCGGCTGCACCGGGGGATGGTTCGGCTATGCCGGCTACGACACCGTCCGCTACATGGAACCCGATGCACTTCCCTTCGAAGACGCGCCCGAGGACGATCGGGGCCTGCCGGACATGCAGTTCGGCCTCTACCGCAGCCTGCTGGTGTTTGATCACGTCGACAAGCAGTTGTATCTGGTCGTGCACGTCGCTCCCGAGGAGTACGACGATGCGGCGGCGGCCTGGACGGCGGGCATGTCCATGCTCGATGCATTGTCCGAGCGTGTCCAGGCGCACAGCGTGCCGCTGCCGGCCGGTGAAGTCGATCTGGCTCTGGGGGAGGAGCCCGCTGCTCCGGGGGTTTCCAACATGACCCGCGCCGGGTTCGAGGCCGTCGTGGATCGTTGCAAGGAGTACATCCGGGCCGGGGACGCATTCCAGATTGTTCCGTCGCAACGGTTCAGTCGGGAGACTTCCGCCGACCCGTTCGCCATCTACCGGGCCCTGCGCATGGTCAATCCAAGTCCGTACATGATCTACATGCAGACCTCCGAGGTCGTGCTGGTGGCCTCGAGTCCCGAAATCCTCTGCCGGGTCTCGGATGGCGAAGTGACGAACCGCCCGCTCGCAGGAACCAGGCCCCGTGGCCGCACGGTGGAAGAGGACACCGAGCTTGCCGCCGATCTGCTGGCGGATCCGAAGGAATGCGCAGAGCATGCGATGCTCGTTGATCTGGCCCGCAACGACATCGGACGAGTCCGCTCCGTCGAATCGATCCGGGTCAGGAGCCTGATGGATGTGGAGCGATACAGCCACGTGATGCATCTGAGCTCGACGGTGACCGGTCTTCTTTCCGACGGACTCGACTGCTGGGATGCACTGCAGCAGTCGCTTCCGGTGGGGACGGTCAGCGGGGCGCCCAAGGTCCGGGCCATGCAGATCATCGACGAGATGGAGCCCACCCGAAGGGGACCCTACGCCGGAGGCATCGGGGGCATCGGCTTCGGCGGCGACATGGATGTGGCCATCGCACTTCGCACGATGGTCGTTCCGAACCGTGTCGGGTCCGACGGGCGATGGACGGTGCACATGCAGGCGGGCGCCGGCGTGGTCCTCGACTCCGATCCGTCGCGCGAATACGACGAAACGGTGAACAAGGCCGCAGCGCTTGGTCGGGCGATCGATCTGGCCGAGCGGGCCTTCGGAGCGGATCCCGGACAGGGCGTGCCCGTCTCCTGATCAGAGCTTGCCTTCGTTCGCCATCCGGTCCCTGAGCGTCGCCAGGTGCTCGCGTATTCCATCCATGCCGCGGCTCAGTGTCACCCCCGCATCCGCGAGCTCCCCCAGATCGAAGTTGTTGCTCGGCTGCTGCGGACTGGACCGGTCCACGGGGACCGTGGTGTCGAGCAGTTCGCAGGCGATGTCCGCCCAGTCGCACCATCGTGCGTACAGTTCGGCCAGATGCAGGAGGACAGGAGGTTGTCCGGACCGATCCGCCGCCGCCAGGGTCGCGGATGCGACGTCGTCGACGTGGATGAACTTGCCGCCGCCCTTTCTCTCGTACGCCTTGCCGCGGGCGATGTCCCGGAGGATCGGGTAGCCGATGGTCCGTTCGATCCGCGGGTCCTGTCCGTACACGGCGGCGGGTCGGATGGCGGCGAACGACAGGTTGGTCGACGTGTGCAGTCCCCAGAGGTGCGATTCGATTGCGGCCTTGAGGGAGCCGTACCGGTTGCCGGGACGAGTCGGATGATGCGAGTCGATGAGCCCGTCCCATCGAGCAAGCATGTGATGGTGGACCGCAACGGAACTCATGAAGACCACGTGCATGTTCCTGCGTGCGGCCTCGTCGAGCAGGTGGAGCGAGCCCACCAGATTGGATTGGTAGTGCTCCTCGATCCGTTCGTCCTTGAGCAACCGCCAATCGACGGAATTGTGGACGAGCACATCGGCGCCGTCGAGGAGTGCATCGAAGCAGTCCTGGTCGCACTGCGATCCCTCGACGATTCGATCAAGCGAGCCGTCGAGGTGGTCGCGACGGCTCGTCGATCGGAGCAGTCCCGTCACCTGATCACCACGGGCGGTAAATCGTGCGGCCAGCGTCGAGCCGATGAATCCGGAGCAGCCGGTCAGTGCAATTCGCATGGAAACCTCCTGAATCGTTGCTTGCAGAGGTACACTACCCTCGTTCCGTTGGATTCGCATCCGGTGCCTCATCCTTGCCAGCCCACGCCAAATCACGACTTCGACGTGTCGTCCTGATCGGGACCTGGCTCTGTCTCATCACGGCGGCAGTGCTTGCCGTCAGCGGTTGGCTGCTCACCAGATCGGCGGTGCTGGTGTCGGTCCTGGAGTCCAGCCTCTCCGACCGAGTCGGTGGCGTCGTCGATGTCGAGTCCGCTTCGTGGCTCGGCTGGGGCGACATCGAACTCGCGGGAATATCGATCCGGGCTCCGGATCTGGCCGGTCCGGCGGGTGAGATCGCGGTCATCGAACGACTTCAGTTGCAGGTCAATCCGTCCGCCCTGGTGTTCGGGGGTGGTCCTCCGGTCACGTCGATCGACGTCGACGGGGCGGTTCTTCGGATCACGACCAGTGTCGACGACCCGCTGGATGTGAATGTCGGCCGCCTCTTCTCGGATGCCGGTGGCAGTGAGGAGGGCGTCGCGGGCGAAGGCCGTGGCACGGAAACCGGGGCGATCGGTCTTCCGGATCGCATCCTGCTTCGTCGACTGACTCTCGAGGTGGGCGAGTTCGAGGGGGAAGCGGTTCGCATAACCGGGGAGCGGCAGTTCGAGGGGCAGGCCGTGCGTGGCGAAGCCCCGCAAAGCTATCAAATCACCCTGCGGGAACTCGCACAGGACGATGGCGTCGGGGGCGTCGTGCTCGAGGGTGGATTCGATCGGTCCGGCATGTCGCTCGATGCGGTCGTGACCGGAATCGATCTGGCCGACGAACTGGCCTTTCTTCCGGGAGTGTTCGGCGAGTACTGCAGAAAGATGGACATCAAGGGTGACGTGCACGAGATCTCGTTCGGGGTCGCCCGAGGAGAGAGTCCACGGCTTTCGGCATCGCTGGAGAACGTCGAGATGTCGTTCCCGTCCGAGCTCGGACTCGACTCGCAATGGGCCCGGTTCGAAGATCAGCGGATTTCCACCGTGGAGCACGGCATCCCCCGCATGATCGCGGAACGTGGCGTGCTGATGTACAACGGAAAGAGCTTCCGCATCGACGGTCTGCGGGGGCGGTTCCTCGGGGATCCCGCACTGCGTCTGGCCGCGGTGGATTTCGAGCTTGATCTGGCCATCACCGATCCGATCGGTGCCCGGCCCGGTGCGGAGCGGTCGTTCGTGGTGGATCTCCGCACGGACAAGTTCCACCTCGGCGATCAACCCGGTGATGCCAACCGTGCGGATCTTCCGAAGATCGTGGCGCAGATACTCGACATGTTCGACGTACGCACCTGCGACGTCGGCATCGCCTTGCTGGCCACCGGTCGATTCAGCGGCGACGAGGTGATCGACTACCAGCTCGAGGGACGAGTCGGCATCACCGATGCCTCGGGCGCCTACGAGGGATTTCCCTATCCGCTGCAGGACCTCGATGCACAGATCGAGTTCAACGCGGAAACCGTCACGGTGCATTCCCTCGATGCGGCCGGGGCGGGAGATTCACGGATCGGCATCAAGGGGCGCGTGGTGCCGCTTCGGTCCGGTTCCGAAGTGGGTCTCAGCCTGACCGCCGTCGATCTTCCGCTTGACGCCACCCTGATGGATGCCGTTCCGGACGAGGCGGCGTCCACCCTGCGGAGCCTCTTCGGTCGACACGGGGCCCGCGTCTACGCCGAACGGGTCGACGAACACGAAGTGGTGGGTCTGGACCTGGACATTCTGCGGTCTCCGGGTCCGAACCAGCCGACCCGACTCGAGGGGCGGATCCTCTTCGAGGATCTGGATCTCACATGGAGTTCGTTTCCCTATCCGATCACCCTCGCGGCCGGTTCGATTGACTGGCGTGATGACGTCCTGACGCTTGTCGGGCCTGACGGGTCCGATGTGGTGGAGTTCAGTACGCCGTCCGGAACGGTCTGCACGGTCCGCGGTGCGATCCATCTGCCCACCGATGACCAGCAGTCGTCGGGGATCCTCGACCTCGACGTGGTCGGCGAGCCGATGACCCGGGATCTGATTCGGGCCATGGATCGCGTGGCTCCCGAGGCATCGGATCTCATCGAGGCCCTGGAGGCCGAGGGACTGCTCTCCGTGGCCGGCACGGTCGAGGTGGACTCGCTCGGCGGGACCCAGTTCGGACTGCTCATCCGGATTCGTGACGGTTCGGTACGGCCGCGGGATCATTTCTCACGAATCATCGGAGCGCCGGCAGCGTTCTGGCCCCGAGGCCTGCGGCTGGAAGGTGGCGACCTGACGATCTTCGCCACCGAGCAGCAGGTGGAGATCGTCGAGTGCATGGCCGCGAACGATGCGATCGACTTCAGGTTGAGCGGAATCTATCACCTTGCGGACCCGCCACTGACGAGGCTCCAAGCGGAAGTCAGGGGCGACATCATGCAGGAACGTCTCCTGGACCTGGCAGAAGGAGAGACCCGCAGCGTATTGGGCGAGTTGTACGATCGATGGGTGCCGTCCGGCACCATGGATGTCTACGTGGATGTCCGCGGTCAAGGAAGCGATTCGGTCTCGGTTCGGATCGACGAGGCGGACATCCAGTTCGAAGCGCTGGGCGTGGAGCAGGGCATCCGCATCACCGGTGGGGCGCTCCGGATCAAATCGGGAGGTCTCTCGCTGGAGGATCTGATGATCGACGGCCGTTCCGGCGACCAGATCGATGGGCAGTACACCCTTGCGGGATCATTGGCGTGGATGGATCGAATCGATGAGGTCTCGGTGCGGGCCAAGGTCGAGCACGGACGGTTCCAGTCCCCGATGATCCCGGATCTCCTCGACGTCTTCTCGGGAGCAGAGGCGGCACGGGTGTATCGGTCGGCGGAGATGAGCGGTCGATTCGCCGCCGATGTCGATGTCGAACTGGTTCCGGGCCGTCCGCTTCAATGGGAATTTTCGCTGGAACCCGACTACCTCGATGTTCTGTATCGGGGGACCGGGATCTCGCTCGAGTTCGACGGCGGTTCACTCGATGCCCTCAACGGAAACCTGTCCCTGGAATCGCTTTCCGGTGTCAGCCAGGGTGGCGCATTCGTGGTGTCCGGAGACATCGTGCCGGGCCGAAGGCTGCGGGCCGATCTGAGATTCGACTACGACGGTCGTCTCCGTTCCCCGGATGCGGAGGCCGTCCTGCCCGATTCGGCGGTTGCGGTGCTGGATGCCGTCTCGTACGACGACGGGGACGGGACGTCGATCCGCAGTGGTCGGCTCGGACTTGATGTGGATACCGAAACGGGTGATACGAGCGTGGACTTCGACGGTGACCTGCTCTTCCACGACGCAGCCCTGATCGCCGGAATTCCCCTGGTGGGAATCGATGGCCGCATGGGCCTGCGGGTGCGGGCCGGCGCCGATGTCGCCACGGAGGTCGATTTCGAGGGAGCTCTCGGTGCAATGGAGGCGATGGATCAGATCATCCACGATGTCGACGTCGCGCTCCGGCTGGATGATGTGCGGTCCACCGTTGAGCTGATATCGCTGACCGGGGACATGGCGGGAGGAGAGCTGCATGCCTCGGGCGAGTTCGGTCTGGAGGGCGACCGGGAGTGGGGGCTGGAGGTGCTGGTGGCGGATTCGACGCTGTCGGCACTGTTTGGTGACGACGACTCGAGCGGTGAATCCGAACGGATCGACGGACGCCTGTACGCAGGCATGTCCATGACCGGCGCGATCGACGGCGACGATGATCGAGTCGGACACGGCAAGATCCGACTCTACGAGGGGGAGATGGGACCGCTTCCCGTTCTGGTCGGTGTCTACCAGATCCTCCAGCTCAGCATGCCCGTCGTCGAAGCGCCGCAGTTCGTCAGCGTGGACTACCACACGATCGGCGACGAGATCCTGCTCGACCACATCCGCATCGAGAGTCACATGGGCGACAATGTGGCATTCTCGCTGACCGGATCCGGTTCCTTCGACTGGTCGTCCAAGCGCATCGACGCCGTGCTGCGTCCACGTTCGAGCTGGGCGATTCTGAGCGATGTGATCGGAGTGGTGCTCGACCGGTTCTATGCCATCGGCGTCGAAGGACGGATCGAGGATCCGGACGTGTTCGTCATACCGTTCCCCGAGTCACCGCCGGATGCAGATTCGACCTGGGTGTCCCCACTATAATCGTCGACTGGAGTACAGACGCATGTCGCGAAGATCACGAAAACCCGATGCCTACCGAGTCGAAGCGGAAGGTCTCCTCGACCGACTGACCGATGGCGGTTCGGAGCTGGACCGAAGGCTCGCCGCCGACATGATCCGCACGGCGGTCCGTCTGCTCGACGACGGATGCGACACCGGTCAGATGAAGATGATGACGAACGCGCTGCGTGAGATGCGTTCCTCATGGCGCGTCTTCGCGGACTACAAGGGCATCCGGAAGGTCTCGATCTACGGATCGGCCCGGACCCCTGAGGACCACGTGGACTACACCGCAGCGAGACTCTTCAGTCGTCTCATGGCGGAGGAGTCCTGGATGGCCATCACCGGCGCCGGCGACGGCATCATGAAGGCTGGGCACGAGGGGCCGACGAGGGACGCCAGTTTCGGCCTGCGTATCCGACTCCCGTTCGAGACCGCAGCCAACGAGGTGATCGAGGGCGATCCGAAATTGATCAGCTTCCGGTACTTCTTCACCCGCAAGGTCATGTTCATGGCCCATGCGGATGCGGTCGCGGTGTTTCCGGGGGGCTTCGGAACCCAGGACGAGCTGTTCGAGGCGCTCACGCTGATCCAGACCGGAAAGTCCAATCTCATTCCGGTGGTCCTGATGGAAGGCGAAGGCGGGGTGTACTGGGAACATTGGATGAACTACGTCGAGAAGAATCTGGGCGACAACGGCTGGATCAGTCCCGAGGACTACAGCCTGATTCATCGGGCGTCGTCGCCCGAGGACGGGTGCCGTCACATCCTCGACTTCTACCGTGTCTTCCATTCCAAGCGGTACGTGGGTGATCACCTCGTCATCCGTCTTCGGCACCGCCTTTCCGGCGAGGCCCTCGATGCTCTCAACGACGAGTTCGCCGATCTGGTGCACACCGGATCGATCGAGCAGTCGGATGCCCTGCCCGAGGAGTCGGATCACCTCGAGCTTCCCCGTCTCGTCTTCCACCATCATCGCCGTGGCTGGTCCCGGGTCCGGCAGCTGATCGATCGGATCAACGAATCCGGCGGCATGGCGGGGGATGAATGAATCGGACCGCATGCAGTCTGGCGGCTACAGGCTTCCTGCTGATGGCGGGCTGCGCTGCGAACGTCCCCCATACGGTGCCTGAATTCAGGGAGCGTTCGGCGTCGCCGGCCATCGTCGGCGACGGTCTGGAGGTCCGGGTCTATCCCCTGCGTTCTGACCGGGACGAGGTGCGTCGGGCGCTCAACGGACTCGGGGCCCGCCTCGCGAGCTCCAATGCCCTGGTGCTCAGAGGGCTGGAGTACTACGAGTTCGATCTCGACCGCCTGGAGGATCTGGTCGACGTCGTGTCCAACGAGAATCCGAGCAGCGTCCGCTGGATCGGCCAGTCGTTTACCTGGCAGAACCTGATGCCGGAACGGGTGCCAGTCGACTCCCAGCAGGCCTGGTTGGCGTTGCCGGGACGGACCTGGTCCACCATGATGGAGGACGGTCCCGTGGTGTACGTCGAATCCATGCCGCTGATCGGCTACGACCGTTTGGTCGGGTCGGAATCCCGGGTGGAACTGGTGCGCGAGCAGGGGCTGCGCATGGAATCGATTCTCCGGCACGGACGATGCCTGGTGCTCATCGGCGGTGACGGGCTCCCGGTCGTCGAAAACGAGGCCGAAGGGATCCCCTCCGGTGACGAAACCCGGACCCTGGGCGGGGCTCTGCTGGCTCAAACCGTCGACTCCGATGCGGAGGAGTCCGATTTTCTGGTGTTCATTCCGCATTTCACCCCCGGACGCCTGCGTCCCCTCCGGCCGGGTCCCTTCGAGCGGGCTGAGCGGCAGCCTGAGTCCTGATAGAATGTGCGGATGCGGGTTCGCTTCGAACAGAATGACGTCGATGAGAACCGGGACGAATGGTCCCTGACGGGGCCCTCCCGAGATCGTCGCAGCTTTCGACGTCTCCGGGCGTTGGGGCCCACCGGTGTCTGGCCGACGCTGTTCACGCTTGGCAACCTCATTGCCGGCTTTGCAGCCATCTACTGCGCGACGAGGCCGATCGACAGCATCGGATTCTGGGGCATGTCGAGTCTGGCTCTGGCCTGTCTGCTCATCCTGCTCGGAATCATCCTGGACAGTGTCGATGGTTCGGTCGCCCGGCTGACCGGTGGGGTGACGGAGATCGGGGGGCAACTCGACGCCCTTGCGGACATGATCACCTTCGGCGTCGCTCCGTCGTTCATCATGCTGCACGCCTTCAGCCTGACCATTGGCCCCGAAGGTGCGGCGACGATCATGCAGCCCGGTTCCTCGGGATTGCTGGGCCGGCTCTGCTGGGCGATCGCCGCACTCTACATCTGCTGTGCCGCACTCCGGCTGGCCCGATTCAACGTCGAAACGGCTGCGGGTCGGCTCGGTGACCACATGACCTTTCGGGGGATGCCCTCGCCCGGCGCCGCCGGAACGGTCGCCAGTCTGGTTCTGCTGCATCAGCATCTTGCCAAAGTCGATGCGCCCCCGGCCTTCGTGATCGGATCCATGGATGTGATCACCTACGGAATTCCGTTCATCACGCTGCTGGTCGCGCTGGCGATGATCTCCGGAATTCCGTATCGACATGCGACGAACCGGTACCTGCGGGTCAACCGAAGCTTCGGGTACACCGCCTGGATCGCGGTGGTGGTCGTGATGTTCATCTGGTGGTTCCAGGAGACGCTTGCGTTCGTCTTTCTGCTCTACGCATGCTCCGGACCTGTCGTGTACCTCGTCTCGAGAATCAAGGCCTATCCGGGCACGGCTGCTCAGGCCTGACCCCATCAATCCGGAACCACACCATGCTTCGCACGCGATTCGCACCGAGTCCGACCGGCCACCTTCATGTTGGCGGAGCCAGGACCGCACTGTTCTGCTGGGCGTTGGCCCGTCGGGAGCAGGGCCGGTTCCTGCTTCGAATCGAAGATACGGACCGGAAACGATCTTCCGCCGAGGCCGGGCTCGGGTTCTGTGACGATCTGGAATGGCTCGGCGTCGACTGGGACGAGGGCCCGGAGCACGGAGGCAATGGCGGGGGGGACACCGGTCCGTACTGGCAGTCCCAGCGACTCGAGATCTACTCGGCCCAATTCGACCGGTTGATCGAGTCCGGCCTTGCCTATCCGGCATTCGAGACGGCCGAGGAACTGCAGGCCAAGCGGGCGGAGGCGAGGGCCGCGAAGATCGCCTACAAGTACGACCGCGCCGCGCTCGAACTCGATCCCGAGACGGTTTCCGCCTGGATCGACGAGGGGCGTCCGCACGTCATCCGGTTCAAGGTTCCCGCCGGTCCCATCGTCATCCACGATGAGGTGCTGGGGGAGGTGGTGGTTCCCGACGGCGAGCTCGAGGACTTCATCATCCGCAAGGCGGACGGATATCCCACCTACCATTTCGCCGTGGTGGTCGACGACGCCCTGATGGATGTCACCCATGTCGTACGCGGCCAGGAGCACCTGAACAACACCGCCAAGCATCTGGTGCTCCAGTCCGCCCTTGGCTACGAGCATCCGACCTACGCCCACCTCTCGCTGATCTTCAACCCCGACGGCTCGAAGATGTCGAAGCGGGACAAGGACAAGGCGCTGCGGACCGCCGTTCGCGAACGCGGCATCGACTCGCCGCCTCCGGGCGTCGACGGGGTTCCGGTGGTGCCGGAGGACGTCTGGGGCCGATGGCTCGAATCGAAGGACCGTCAACTGGACCTCTCCCACGCGACCGCCCTGGCGAAGGTGCTGGACGTCGACCTGCCCGAGATCGACGTGGAGGACTTCCGGCGGGCTGGGTACCTGCCCGGCGTGGTGGTCAACTACCTCGCACTGCTGGGGTGGTCCCCGGGAGACGATCGCGAGCAGTTCGATGCCGACTTCCTTCGTCGGAACTTCTCACTCGATCGGGTGCTCAAGAGTCCTGCGAAGTTCGATCGTGCGAAGCTGCTGGCCTTCAATCTCGATGCGATCCAGGCCCTCCAGTCCGACGAGTTCCACCGGATGCTCCGGGACTTCTGCGCCTCGGATCATCCGGAGTTCCTCGAGCGGATGGACGACACGCAGTTCGAACGCTTCGCGGTGGCGAATCACGAGCGATCGAAGACGCTGCTGGACCCCCTGGTCAGTGGACGATTCTTCATCGAACCGTGCTCCTCGCTTCGCTGGTCGCCGACCAAGCCGGTTCGCAAGGCACTGCTCAACGGTGCCCCGTGCGGCTTCGACCTGCTCGAGGAGATCCTTCCGGCTCTCGAGTCCGCCGACTGGACCGCCGAATCGCTTGAAGATCTCATCGGTTCCTTTGCGGAGCAGAGGGCCGACGGAAAGGTCGGCAAGATCGCCCAGCCGATCCGCATCGCGGTCAGCGGCGGGACGATCTCGCCACCGATCTTCGATACGCTGATGATTCTCGGCCGCGATCGTTCACTGAAACGCATTCGTCATTGTCTGGATGCCCGAGCCGACTTGCAGGCGGAGGTGTCGGCGTGAACGAACTTTCTCGCCCCAAGGCGTCCCTCTCGATCCTCATGGATGGCCTGATCGATTTTGCGGGGCTCTTTCCTCCCGCACGACTCGACATGGATCACATGGTTCGATCCTGGAAGCGTGGCCTCGCCTCCGAGCACGGATGGATGCTCGGTCGCGTGATCGTTCCGGTCGCCCGCCTCGACGAGTTCGCGACGGCGGCCACGGGAATGCTGCCGTCCGATGTCGACGAGGATCCCTGGGTCATCAGCGCCCTCGTCGCCCCGACGGCCGACAGTCCGTTCCACAAGCAGATCGATGCCATCGATCAATTCAACCGCAGATGGGCCAGCGACGGAAGCGGTGGGGCGGTGGTGGATGTGGTGGAGTTCGGTGCGGCCGGCGCCATGGCGCTGGATCAGATGCTNGACGAACTGCCCGATGATCTCTTNCCGTTCGTCGANCTGCCNNTGGACGAGGATCTGCGNGGNTTGCTGGCGGTACTGGTCGGNTCGGATGCGGGGGCNAAGGTNCGCACGGGCGGNATTCGNCCGGAGCTGTANCCCGANGTCGATCANCTTGCCAACTTCATCGTGCAGTGCGCNCAGGCCGATGTCCCCTGGAAGGCCACGGCCGGNCTGCATCACCCNCTCCGGCATCACAANGANGCGGTNCCCGCGCACGANTTCGGATTNCTCAANGTGTTCACCGCCGCACTCCTGGCCAGAAGCCGCGAGGAGATCACGGCCGACGACATCAAGCCGATGCTCACCGCCGAGGATCTTTCCGACTTCANCNTGGGCGAGGATGCGATCCAATGGAGGGAGCACCGTTTCCCCATCGAGGAGATCGAAGATGCGAGGATCTCGTTCTCGCTTTCATTCGGCAGTTGCAGTTTCGACGACCCNTGGAACGATCTGGAGGCCCTCGGCCTGTTGACGGCCGGGCAATGACCATGACCATCACCGACCGAACCCACGANCCGGCCCGCAGAAGCTGGGTCGAGTCCGCGAACGATCCCGCCTGCGACTTTCCGATCCAGAATCTCCCCTGGTGNGTCTTCAGGNCCAGCGATGGCTCNNCCCGAATCGGCGTCGGAATCGGGGACCNGATACTNGACATGCAGGCCGTCGTCCTCGGCGAGGACAACCCTGTCGACACCAGCGCATTGGGCGGNGTGATCTCCTGCGCNCTCAGNGCNCCCTCACTCAATCAGTTCATGGGGCTCGGCCGCGAGGCCTGGANGGCGACCCGCCACTTCGTGGCNGATCTGCTGGATGCGGCAAGTGANTGCCGTGACGATCTGCTGGTCNCCATGTCCGATGCCGAACTCCTCATGCCCGCCTCGGTGGGTGATTACACNGANTTCTACGCCTCNCGGTANCACGCAACGAANGTNGGCCGCATGTTCCGNCCCGACGGNGAACCGNTGNTGCCCAACTACCTGCACCTNCCGGTCGGNTACCACGGTCGNGCGAGCAGCATCGTNGTCTCGGGAACCGNNATCCGTCGNCCNNACGGNCAGCTCAAGCCGGACGACGGCNCNCCGATCTTCGAGCCGATCANGCTGCTGGACTACGANCTCGAGTTCGGCGCGTTCATCGGNGAAGCGAANGAAATGGGCGATCGCGTCNCNATCGANGATGCGATGAACCGCATCTTCGGCGTGGTGATCCTGAACGACTGGTCGGCCCGGGACGTCCAGAAGTGGGAATACCAGCCGCTGGGTCCGTTCAACGCCAAGAACTTCGCATCCACGATCAGCCCCTGGGTGGTCACCATCGATGCATTGGCGCCGTTCAGGCGACCGGGGCCGGAGCGGCTTCCCGACGACCCGGAGTTGCTGGACTATCTGCAGCCGTCCACGGACGACATGCTCGATGTGACGTGCGAGGTCTCGATCTCCTCCGCATCGATGCGTGAGGCGGGTACGGATCCCGTCACCCTGACGCGTGGTTCGCTGGCGGATCTCTGCTGGTCGTTCGCACAGATGCTTTCGCATCACACCAGTACGGGGTGTCCGATGCGTCCGGGCGATGTGATCGGTTCCGGCACCGTCTCCGGGCCGGAGAAGGACAGCCGAGGGTGCCTCCTCGAACTGACCTGGAGGGGGTCCGAGCCGGTCGATCTGCCTGACGGTACCCAGCGTCGCTTCCTGCTCGATGGAGACGAACTGACGATCACCGCGTGGTGCGAAGGGGACGGCGTCCGGCGCATCGGACTCGGAAGCTGTTC
The DNA here is from genome assembly GCA_002591705.1 of Phycisphaerae bacterium. The sequence goes on along the minus strand of PAAB01000013.1, from coordinate 31,710 downwards.
CGGCGTGGTGCTCCCGGCCGAGTAGTCACCAGGTGTCGTGGGACTCGGTGCCGGGGCTCTCGTCGCCGCCCGGCTTCCACTCCGCCCAGGATGCCGGGTAGTGCGGGTCGTCCATTTCGAGTGCGGCCGCGGTCGGGTGCAGCGGTCGGAAGGTGTCGCACATCACCGCGAGTTCGTCCGTCCAGGTGGCGCCGAGACTCTTTTCGACGGTGCCGGGATGCGGTCCGTGCGGGATCCCCTGGGGATGCAGGCTGAACGACCCCGAACCGATCCCTCGACGTGCCTTGTAGTTCCCTTCCACGTAGTAGAGGACCTCGTCCGAGTCGAGGTTGCTGTGGTTGTAGGGAACCGGAATGGCGTTCGGATGGAAGTCGAGGACCCGGGGGCAGAACGAACAGATGACGAAGTTGTGTCCTTCGAAGGTCTGATGCGTCGGGGGAGGCATGTGGTGCTTGCCGACGATGGGCGAGAAGTCGTCGATGTTGAAGCAGTAGGGGTAGTAGCATCCGTCCCAGCCGACCACATCGAGGGGATGGTAGTCGTAGATGTACGAGTGCACGCTGTCGCGGGCCTTGATGCGCACCTCGAAGTCGCCGGATTCGTCCCAGGTCAGCGGCAGAGTCGGCAGGCGCAGGTCGCGTTCGCAGTACGGGGCATGCTCGAGGAACTGGCTGGTCTTCTTCGAGATGTACCGGGGGGGCGGCAGGAAATGCGAGGTGTTCATCGTCTCGAAGCACAGGAACCGTGCGGCCGGTTGATCGTCGGGCTGCGGATCGAACTCCATCCGGTAGATCACCCCCTTGGGAACGACGATGTAGTCCTTGGGCCCGAAGGCAAGGGTTCCCATGCTGGTGTGGAGGGTGCCCGTTCCGTAGTGGACGAACAGCAGTTCGTCGCCGGCTCCGTTCTTGTAGTGGTAGTCCATCGGTTCGGCGGGGATGCAGATGCTCATTTCGACGTCGGCGTTGCCCAGCAGCACGACCCGGCCCGTGACGGGATCGCCCATGGGCGGTCGGTCCATCGACTTGAGATGGCGCATGCGCATGACGTCGGTTTCGACGTATTCGGTCTTGGTCGAGTAGAGCTTCTTCCAGCCCGAGACCTGGGTCGGGGGATGGATGTGATACATCGTCGAGGTCGGTCCGACGAAGCCTTCCGTTCCGAAGACCTCCTCGCTGTAGAGAGCGCCGTCCGGTCGACGGAACTGCACGTGTCGCTTGGCCGGGATCTCTCCGAGATGGGTGTAGTAGGGCATCGGTATCTCCAGTCATCCATTCTAGCGACACGATCCCGGGGTGGATCGCCGGCCGGACCGTTCTGGGTGCCCAGTGGGGTTGATCATCGGACCGGAGACCGGTTGAAAGGATGCCCTGAGCCTCCCTCCCGGGACGTATGATGTCCGCATTCAACCCCAGGAGATGGACGTGATGATCGAAATCGGCTCAAAGGCCCCCGAGTTCACCCTTACCGACCAGAGCGGCACCGAGCACTCGCCGCTTTCGACTGGCGGCCCGGTCGTGCTGTTCTTCTACCCCAAGGACGACACGTCGGGCTGCACGAAGGAAGCCTGTCAGTTTCGCGACATGAAAGGTGAGTTCGAGAAGGCCGGTGCGTCCGTCTTCGGCATTTCGCCACAGGACGTCAAGAGCAAGTCGAAGTTCGCGGCCAAGCACGATCTGAACTTTCCGATCCTCGCCGACGACGATGCCGTGGTCTGCGAGCAGTACGGCGTGTGGCAGGAGAAGTCCATGTACGGCAAGAAGTACATGGGCGTGGTTCGCACGACCTACCTGATCGGTCCGGACGGCACGGTGCAGCAGCGGTGGGACAAGGTCAAGGTCGACGGGCACGGCGATGCCGTGCTGGAAGCGGTTCCATCCGGCTGATCAGAGGTTGCCGCGGCGATCCTGCTCGATCTCGAGGGCTTCGAAGAGGGCCTTGAAGTTGCCCTTGCCGAAGCTCTGGCTGCCCATGCGGCTGATGATCTCGAAGAACATCGTGGGGCGGTCCTGCAGCGGCTTGGTGAAGAGCTGCAGCAGGTAGCCCTCGTCGTCGGCGTCGACCAGGATCCCGAGGTCCTTGATCCGCTCGTGGTCCTCCTTGACCGGCTTGTGGCCGTGCTCGCCGAGCACACCGTTGACGCGGTCCCAGACCTGCTCGTAGTAGGCGTCNGGAAGCTGGAGGAAGTNNACGCCNCGNCGNCGNAGCTCGGCGACCGAGGCCAGCTCGTCATCGGTNCGNAGNGCNAGGTGCTGNCAGCCNGGNGTGNCGTCNTGCCANTCNAGGTANTCCTGGATCTGNCTCTTCTTCANTCCGTCGGCCGGCTCGTTGATGGGCATCTTGATGAGATGGTTNCCGCTGGCCATGACCTTCGACATNAGGGCNGAATGCTCGGTNGANATGTCNGCNTCGTCGAANTGCTTGAACATNGAGAACTCGAGGGNCTTCTCGTACCACTCGACCCAGTGATTCATCTGGCCCTCCTCGACGTTCCCGACGCAATGGTCGACGAACTTCAGTCCGCAGGGATTGTCGAGGTTGTACTGATTCAGGCCGCAACTGAAATGCTGCCAGCCGGGCATGAAGAGGCCGCCCTGCTTCAGCTCGGGAAGGGCGTANCGTCCGGTCCGGCTCACGAAGCTGTGCACCNCCCGGCCGTAGGTCCTGACCGACGCGATGGTGATGCTTCCGTCGCCGTCGGAGAAGGTCTCGGGGGTCCGGGAGGAGTCCGCACCGTTGGCCATGGCCCGCTCGTAGGCCGCCGCCGCATCGAAGACGCTGAATGCGATGTCCTTGATGCCGTCTCCGTACCGGCGGAGTTCCTCGTTTGCGGGATGGTCGGGGCTGAGCGGTGTTTCCAGGACGAATCGGATGTTGCCCTGTTCGAGNATGTAGCGGGCCATGGAGCGTGCGCCGCAGGTCAGATCGTGCAGCTGGGTGATCCGGAATCCGAACATCGACGCGTAGAAGATTGCCGCCTGCTTGGCATTGCCCACGGTGAACCGCACGTGATCGACGTCGATCAGGTGAAGCGGATCGTTCTGCGGCATGACCTCGACGGGTTTCAGACCGGATTTCATGGTGGACATGGCGTTCTCCATCGAAACGGATGCCGCTGCACGGCGACGGNACCATTCTACAGGGGGCCGTGGACGGTTCCAGTGTCAATACGTGAGAACGGAATCGAGCGTGTCCGGGGCCAGCAGAGCCCCTCCATTCAGTTCGGCGAGCTCGATAAGAACGGTGATTCCCACGATGTCCGCTCCCAGGGCGCGAACCAGATCNCGACATGCCACCAGCGTGCCGCCGGTTGCGACCAGATCGTCGACGATCAGCACCCGCTGCCCCGGCTTGATGGCGTCGGCGTGAATCTGCAGTGAATCCTTGCCGTACTCCAATTCGTATTCCTGGGTGATCACGTCACCGGGCAGTTTCCCCGGCTTGCGGATCGGCGTGAAGCCGACCCCCAGTTCGTGTGCAATCGCGGTCCCGAAGATGAACCCCCGCGACTCCGCTCCGACCACCACATCGATGGTCCGATTGCGGTACGGTCCGGCCATCAGATCGACGGCCAGGGCCAGCCCCCGGGCATCGGCGAGAAGCGGGGTGATGTCGCGGAACAGAATNCCATCGCTGGGAAAGTTCCGCACGTCGCGAATGAGTCCCTTGAGGGTCTCGATGTCGGAACTTCTGGAGTGGTCTGCAGTCGAACTGGCCGAGGATGTGGTCATGCCGCTAGTATGACGTATTCATGACCGAGTCGAAACAGGCAAATCGATCGATCGAGACGGTTGAGCCCATCGGGGACCGGGTGCTGATCCGAAAGGATCAGGACCGAAAGGTCACCAAGGAGGGCATTCATCTCCCTGACAAGATCGAAATCCCCACCCTGACCGGACGGGTCGTGGCCATCAGTGCCCAGGTGGCCAACGATGTGAATTATCCGATTCAGCAGTACGACAAGGTCCTGTTCAATCCCAAACAGGGCATTCCGGTCGATTTCGAAGGGGACAACCGGCTGTTCGTCATCCCCGTCGAGGACGTCGTTGCGGTGTTCCGCAGAGACGACTGACCGTGTCCGACGTGCGTCCCATCGCTCCTGCCCTTGAGCCGCTGTCGGGCTCGGTACGGGTTCCGGGTTCCAAGAGCATCTCCAATCGGGCCCTCGTCCTGGCCGCCCTGGCCCGCGGCAGCTCGGTCCTGACCGGAGTGCTGCGCAGCGACGACACCGACTCGCTGCTGAATGCGATCCGCTCCCTCGGAATCGGGGTTCGGGCGGACGGAGACACCGTTGAGATCGACGGGGCTGCGGGACGCCCGGCGTCCACGGGTGCGGCGTGTCGAATCGAGTGCGGTCACGGCGGAACTCCGGCGCGGTTTCTCCTCGCGTTGGGGTGCCTCTCGCCGGATTCCGTCACCATCGACGGCAGTTCCAGGTTGCGCGCCCGACCGATGATGGATGGAATCGAGATGCTGCGGACCCTCGGCGCCGACATCGTCTGCCTCGAAGAGGAGGGGCGGCTTCCGATCCGGATCGACTCGTCCGGCCTCCGGGGCGGATCGCTCCGTCTGGGCGCGACCGCGTCAAGTCAGTTCATCTCGGCCCTGCTGCTGATTGCTCCGTTCCTGGAGGAGGGGATCGAGATCGAGTTCAGCGATCCCCCGACGAGCGAGTCCTACCTCCATCTGACCATCGCGGAGCTGCAGCATTGGGGGGTCGGCGTTGAATTCGAGTCGGAGTCCGACGCATTGCGGTGGATTCGAATCCGGCCCGGCATGGTCGCATCGCGTGATCGCGCAGTCGAACCCGATGCGAGTTCGGCCGTCTACTGGGCGGTGGCATCAGCCATTGTTCCCGGTTCGGCCATCACGTTGCTCGAGTGTCGCCCCGGTGATCCGCAACCCGATGCCCGGGTGATCGAGGCGATCGGACTGACGGGAGCCGCCGTCGAGCACGGTGACGACGGGATCACGGTGCGAGGCCCGCGAAGCGTTCGGGGATGGAACTCGATCGACGCCTCCCGCATGCCCGACGGTGCCGTGGCCATGTCCATTCTTGCCGCCTGTGCATTGACGGCTACGACGATCACCGGTCTTGAAACCCTGCCCTTGAAGGAAAGTGATCGCATCGGGGTGCTCAAGCGCGAACTGGAGCGGTGCGGGGCCGAGGTCATCGCCACGTCGGGATCCCTTCGCATCGGTCCGATTCCGTCGCCCCAGCTGGTTCCCGATGCACCCCCGATCTCGATCCCGACCTACGAGGATCACCGCATGGCCATGGCGTTCTCGATCCTGGGACTTCGGCGGGGCGGAATCGTCATCGAGGATCCCCGCTGTGTTTCCAAGAGCTATCCGCGATTCTTCGATGATCTCGATCGCCTCAGGGGCTGATTGAGCGGGTCGGCTGGCCGTGCACGGGCTCGGGTGGGATACTGTCCTCCCATGTCCTCGTTCTGGTCATTCGTAGGAAAGATGGCTCGTCACCGCCTCATGCTGGTGTCGGCGGTCGCCTTCGCACTGATCTCCGCGTTGGGCCTCGGGGTCGGCCTGCTGAGTCTGGCCCCGGTGCTGACCCAGATCGTCCATCCGGAATCCGGAACGGGCCTGGCCGAGATGGCGGTCGATTTCAATGCCCAGGGGCACTGGTTCCAGTTCCCGCAGTGGCTCATCGACCTGCTTCCGTCGGATCGGTTCGATGGCGTCGTGCTGGTCCTCATCTTCATCTCCTGCCTGACGGTGGTGGGGGCCATCTGCAACTTCGTGCACCAGTACCTGAGCCAGACCCTGACGACGAAAGCCGTCGCCGAGTTTCGCAGCGAACTGTTCCGCAAGGTCATCCGGCTTCCACTCGATCGCGTCGTGACCCGGGGACCCTCCGAATACATCGCCCGACTCGTGCGTGATGCGGCCGCGTTGCAGCAGGGCCTGAATGCACTGCTGAGCAAGACCGTCGCCCAGATCACCAAGGGGTGCGCCGCCCTCGTCGTCGCCATCGTGTACGACTGGAAGATCGTGCTGGTCGCCCTGGTCGTGGGACCGGTCATTGCGATCGTCCTCCGAAAGCTCGCCAAGCGGGTTCGCCGGGGTTCGAGAGGATCCCTGGCCGCCCAGCAGGAGATGCTCAGGCACACCACGGAGATCATGCAGGGCCTCCGCGCGGTGAAGACCAGCACCGGTGAGCACGAAAGCGAAGTCGACTTCGACGTGGTGAACCGGGACGTCGTCAGGCACGAACTTCGGATGCGGCTGGCCAGAGCGATGAGCGGACCGATCGTCGAATCGCTGGCCATCATCGCCCTCAGCCTGCTGGCGGCCATCGCATCCAAGAGCATTCTCGAGGGTTCGCTGCCGTTCGACCGCTTCATCCTCTCGCTGGGTTCGCTCGGTGTCGCNGGAGCCTCGTTCCGTCCTCTGGCGGGAATCATCAACGAGATCAGTGCCGCATCGGCTCCGGCCNAGCGCATCCGGGAGGTGCTCGACGAGCAGGAGGAGCCCCAGGGNGAACAAGGACCGCTGCTTGCGAGGCATCGTGACTCCATCCGGTTCGAGGGGGTGAACTTCACCTACCCGGGCTCCGACGAGCCGACGCTTATCGACATCGACCTGGCCGTCGACTTCGGCGAACGCGTGGCCATCGTCGGTCCCAACGGTTCGGGGAAGACCACGCTGCTCGGCCTCCTTCCCGGCCTGCTTCGACCCACGGAGGGGCGGGTGCTCGTCGATGGCGTGGACATCGCATCCGTCCGGTTGTCCAGCCTGAGAGACCAGATCGGGGTGGTCACCCAGGAGACGTTCATCATGAACGGCACCGTCGAGCAGAACATCTGCTTCGGCGTCGAAGGCGTGGNCGCTGACGTCGTCCGGTCTGCCGCGGCGGTGGCCCATGCGACCGATTTCATCAATCAACTGCCCGATGGATTCTCCACCACCATTGCCGAAGGCGGCGCGTCGCTTTCCGGAGGTCAGCGGCAGCGGATCTCGATCGCGCGGGCGCTGGTTCGGAATCCCTCCGTCCTTATTCTCGACGAGGCNACGAGTCAGGTCGATTCCGAGTCCGAGGTCGCCATCCGCGATGCGATCGTCGCCGCNGCGGTCGACCGCACGATGCTGATCATCGCCCACCGCATGGCCTCGGTCGTCACGGCCGATCGAATCGTGGTCATGGACGGGGGGCGGATCGTCGACGTGGGCTCCCATGACGAGCTCCTCGCGCGGTGCGAGGTGTACGCCCGCCTGACCCGGACCCAGCTCATGGGTTCCGACGCGTGAAGCGTTCCCGCATCGCCCTCGTGATCGCGGTCTGCAGCTGCATGGTGGCGTGTGNCCGCCCGTCCGAATCCGTCCGCGCCTCGTCGGCAGTTCCTCGGGTGGCGTCGTTCTCGCCGGCCTTGACGGCCATGATGACTTCCCTCGGTCTCGAATCGACGATGGTCGGGCGTTCGGCATTCTGTCGGATCGACCCGACGCTCCCGGTGGTCGGTGATCTTCACGAAGTCGACTACGAGCGACTGGTCCGCCTGGATCCCACGCACATCCTGGTCCAGTCGCAGCCGGATCGTGTCGACCCGGGACTGGTCGACATCTCCCGCCGCCGTGGGTGGAAACTGCTGGCCAGTCCGCTGGCGGGTGTCGATGACATCCGAACNGCGTTCACCGCGATTCCNGACCATCTGTTCGANNCCGGGNCCGAGGAACANCGACGCTGTGCCGNCATGGTTCGCGAGTACACCGACCGAATCGATGCCGCATTGACTCCGCCGATCCCGGGGGTCGAGGACACGACGGTCCTCATTCTGTCTCCGATGGAGCCTCCGTTGGCGTGGGGCATCGGCACCTGGATGGACGACATGCTGGTTTCGCTTGGGGGCAGGAATGCCCTGCAGGCCCACGGCTGGGTTGCGTTGGGCTGGGAGGACCTCATTCGGATCGAGGCGGACCGCATCGTCTTCGTTTCCGAATCGGCCATTCCCTGCGACGGGACGCTCCAGTCCATGCTGGCCCGGCGCTCCCGGGCAACGATCGACGTGCTGGTGCACCCGGAAGTGCATCTGCCCGCCACCTGCACCGACGAGATCGCATCCCGACTGCGGGCCGTCCTCGAACAGGAGCAGGGGCCGTGAACGGTCGTCGCCCACTGATGCTTCTGCTCATGACCGTGGNCGCGGCGGCCGTCTGCCTGCTTCGTCTCATGGTGGATCGACCTCCGGGCGGAAGTCTGTCGCTGGCCTGGCCGCACGTCGATTGGATCCAGTTCCGGATGACCGCGATGGTGACGGCGGTGATCGTCGGGGGCAGTCTGGCGTTGGCGGGTGCGCTGCTTCAGACCATGCTCCGGAACCCGCTCGCCTCTCCGTTCATCCTGGGCGTGTCCAGTGGAGCGGGACTGGGCCTCATGGCCATGGCGTGGTTCGTGTACGCCACCGGATCCGTCGGGGCCTCCATGCCGGGGCAATGGTGGCCCAGTGCGCTGGTCGGGGCGATCGGTGCCCTCGCCGTCGTGTACATCCTCGGTCGGCGACGGAGCGCGGACGGCGCTGCCTGGTTGGACCCCGTCGCCCTGGTGCTTGTCGGGGTCGTCGTCTCGACGATCTGCGCCGGCGGCATGATGTTCTTCCAGCATCTGGTTCCGACGGGATTGCGTGGGCAGTTCACGACCTGGCTGATGGGCACCATTCCCGAATACGTCTCCACGTGGCGGCTGCTGTTCTCGGGCTCTCTGGCGATGCTCGCCCTGCTCTATGCCTTCGGTCAGCACCGCAATCTGGATATCTGCCTGCTTTCCGACGACGAGGCGACGTCACTGGGAGTCTCGCTGGGCTCGCTTCGACTGGGAATCTTCCTTGCCTGCGGAGTGCTCACTTCACTGGCGGTCTCGCTGGCCGGGCCCATCGCCTTCGTGGGCCTGATCGGTCCCCATGCCGCCCGACTGCTCGTCGGAGCACGCCATCGGTGGCTGATTCCCGGGGCGGTCCTCTGCGGCGTCACACTGCTGGTCGGAGCCGATGTCCTGCGACAGGTCATCGATCTCGGAGGCGGGCGAATGCCCGTGGGGGTCCTGCTGACCATCGGCGGCGGTGTGCTGTTCCTGGTGCTGCTTCGAGTCGAGATGAGGCGATCATGACCCTTTCCCTCCAGTCCATCACGGCACGGTACGGCGACCTCACCGCGCTGGATTCGATCGACGCCGACGCGCAGCCCGGCCGGATCACGGTGGTGGTCGGTCCCAACGCGGCCGGCAAGTCGACCCTGCTCCGNTGTGCCGCCGGTCTGCAGACGGCATCGGGGAGCGTCCGGTTCAAGGGNGCGGAACTCACGGGCATTCCCATCACCGATCGTGCCCGAAGCATCGCATTCATGACCCAGCGCCCCCGCAGNGACGTGCCGTTGACCGTCGAGGAGATGATGCGGCTGGCCCGCCCGGAACGCCAGCAGGACCGTGAGCAGCTGGATTCGCTGCTGGACAGTCTCGAGGTGGCGGATCTCCGGTCGCGTCTCGTTCCGGCGCTTTCGGTGGGGCAGCAGCAGCGAGCCGTTCTGGCAAGGACGCTCTATCAGATCGATGCCGGCGATGGTGCGTTCGTGCTCGACGAACCGACCGCACCCATGGATCCGCGCCATGCGCAGCTTGCATTGCATCATCTGCGGTCGGTGGCCGATGCCGGTGCCGTCGTCGTGCTGAGCATCCACGACATCGGCCTGGCCCGATCGATCGGGGATGATGCCTGGCTCCTCGATCAGGGGCGCATGGCTGCATCCGGACCGGTGGATGAGGTCCTCGTCCCGAAACGGCTCGAGTCGACGTTCGGCATCGCGTACGAGGAACTGCAGTCCGAGCGGGGTGGGGTCTGGCTGGCTCCGTCCACGCTGCGTATGATGTGACCATGGGCGGATTCGAAATCATCCTGATCGCCATCGGCATCGGCTGGACCATCATCTCCGGCATCGTCAAGAACGTCGAAGAAGCGAAGAAGAAGAAGGCCAGGGCCGCCGAGTTGGCTCAGACGTCGGAGCCCGCCATCGAAGACGCCCCGTCGGCCCGGGAAGTCGGCACCGAGATCTCGATCCGGCCCGCCACGGCTCCCGCCGCCGAACCGGGCGTTCGGTCCAGACTCGATGCCGGCCTGCAGAAGTTGCGGGATGAACGAATCAAGCAGATCCGCAGAAGGATGGGGCTGGAGGCGGCCGCCGCCGCTCCGACGGCCCAGCAGCCGCCCGCCNCCACGCCTCCCGTCGTCCCCCCGGTGCCACCTGTCCCCAAGGTGAAGCCCAGAAGGACGGCTACCGTTCCGGCAGACACTCCCGCCGAATCACCCGTGAATCCACGGGCTGGGAATCGGCCTCAGGAGGCATCCCAGGGGAGCCGACAGCGGATCATCGCACTGGCCGCCTCTCCACATGGCTTGAGGGACGCNGTGGTCCTCAGTGAGCTTCTGTCGCCTCCTGTGGCCCTTCGAGAATCGCATCTGGACTAGAGGGATTCTGCACGTTCGGTGCAGATCGTATGCAGATCGGTCCTGATGCCCCTCAGAAGGTCGCTATACTCCCCGCCATGACCGACATTGCGTCCATGGTGCTGAGTCCCGAGCAACTGGCCAGGAGTGCGTCCAGGATCGATCGACTGCGTCGCCGGCTGGACGATTCGGGCCTCTCGGCGATGATCATCGATCATGAAATCGACATCTGGTATCTCACCGGGTTCGTAGGACACGATGCCACACTGATCGTCAGCCCACATGCAGCCTCCATCCTCTGCGATGCCCGCTACGAGGAGTACCTGAATCCGTGGAAGCAGGGGGGGGTGCACGATGTCCGCATCGGCCCCCGGCAAGACGTNCATCGCATGATTCTTGCGGTCGTCGAGTCGGCCGGCATCGACCGCATGGCCTTCCAGGCCGAACACATGACCGTGGGTCGGCTGAGCCAGCTCCAGCGCGGATTCCCCGGGGTGCAGTTCGTCGAGACCACCGGCCACCTGCTGGCNCTGCGAATGATCAAGGACCCCCATGAGGTGTCCATCATCGAGCAGTGCATCGATATTCAGCAGCGGGCCCTGACTTCGATGCTCGGCCGGGTGCAGCGCGGCATGACAGAGCTCGAGTTCACCGCCGGTCTGGAATACGAGATGCGGATGCTCGGTGCGACGGGTGCCGGATTCGATCCGATCGTCGCCTCGGGCCCCAACAGTTCGGTCATCCACCACATGCCGTGTGATCGGCGCATCGACGACGGGCCGCTGCTCATCGACTGGGGAGCACGTCTGGACGGATACTGCTCCGACATGACCAGGACCTTCTCGATCGGTGCACCGGACACCCTGCAGTCGGAGCTGTACGACATCGTCCTGGAAGCACAACTCGCCGCCATCGAAGCCTGCCGCCCGGGAGCGGATTGTGCCGAGGTCGATGCCGTGGCCCGCAACGTGATCGCCCGCCACGGCTACGGCGACCAGTTCCCGCATGGCCTCGGCCATGGGTTGGGGATGGAGGTCCACGAATCGCCGAACTTCAGCGTCAAGCAGGCCGGGGTGGTCCTCGAACCGGGCATGGTCATGACGGTGGAGCCGGGGATCTACCTTCCGGGGGTGGGGGGAGTTCGAATCGAGGACGATGTATTGATCACCGAAGACGGGCACCGTGTGCTCTCGAATATGGATAAATCGCCTGCGTCCGTTCCACTGGAATGCCGGGCCTGACTCTCACGTGACGGAACGAATCGAATGATCGACATACGAAAGCTCAAGGAACTGGTTCGGCTGATGGTCGCGAACGACCTGACGGAGATGGACCTTCGGGACTCCGAGGAACAGGTCACCATCCACCGTCCGAGTGTGTATTCGGCCCCACAGGTCACCCAGTCGCCGGCTGCACCGCCACCCCANGCCGCCGCACCGGCCCCGGCGCCGGCCGCTGCTCCACCGGCACCGGCCGTGGAGGCCGANCCGGAGGCCGACGACACCGCCGGACTGGTTCCGGTATCGAGTCCCATGGTCGGCACGTACTATTCCGCCGCCAGCCCCGACGTCGACGACTTCGTCAAGGTCGGGGACAGCGTCGGTCCCGACACGGTCATCTGCCTCGTCGAGGCGATGAAGATCTTCAACGAGATCAAGGCCGAATGCTCGGGAACCGTCCAGAAGGTACTGGTCAGCAGCGGCGANGCCGTCGAGTTCGGGCAGGACCTCCTGCTCATCAAGCCGTCCTGATAGCGGGAGTCGAANGAATGTTCTCACGAATTCTCATCGCCAATCGAGGCGAGATCGCACTCCGGATCATCCGNGCCGCACGNGAACTGGGGCTCGAGACCGTNTGNGTCTACTCGGAAGCNGATCGCAACGGNCCCTGGCTNGATCAGGCCGACCATGCNGTGTGCATCGGNCCGCCGCCCCCGNTGGATTCCTACCTGCGGATCGANCGNATCATCTCCGCNGCCGAGACNACCAAGGCCGANGCNATNCANCCCGGNTACGGATTNCTNGCNGANAGNNCCGAGTTCGCCACNGTATGCCGNGACTGCAANGTNGAGTTCATCGGTCCCAGNCCNGAAGCCATGGCCCTGCTGGGNGACAAGATCTCNTGTCGNCGCATGGCCAAGGAGNCCGGCACNCCGATCTTNCCNGGAAGCGAGGACGCNATCGAGGAGGAGGNGGANGCCATCGANCTCGCCCANGAGATCGGNTTCCCNGTCATNGTNAAGGCGGCCGCCGGAGGCGGNGGNCGTGGNATGCGGGTGGTGCATACNCCCGAGGAGNTGCAGCCNNCGATCCNNTCCGCCCANCAGGAGGCGGTNGCGGCCTTCGGNAACGGNTCNGTNTACATCGAGAAGTTCCTCGAGCGGGCNCGNCACGTCGAGGTCCAGTGCATCGGNGACAAGCACGGNGGTGCNGTNCANCTGTACAACCGCGACTGCACNTCGCAGCGNCGNCANCAGAAGCTNATCGANGAAGGNCCNGCNCCGGGNGTCCCCGACGAGATCCGTGATCNGGTNTGCGANTCGGCGGCGGCNCTGATCCGNAACGCNAACTATTCNGGGGCGGCNACCTGCGAGTTCCTGATGGANCGCAACAACGACTTCTACATGCTCGAGGTCAACACCCGNGTNCAGGTCGAACATCCCGTCACGGANATGATCACCGGTGTGGACATCGTGAAGGAATCNATCCTNGTGGCNGCAGGNCAGCCGCTCTCGATCCGNCAGGAGGACGTCCGNATCGACGGNCACGCGATCGANTGNCGNATCAATGCNGAGGANCCNGANCGNGACTTCATGCCGCAGGCCGGCCTGGTNGAGGAGTATCGCACNCCGGGNGGCCTNGGAGTNCGGGTCGANTCCCANGTCATCACCGGGTANCGNATTCCCGCCAACTACGATTCGATGATCGCCAAGCTCATCGTGCACGGACGGGATCGCACCGAGGCCATCGCCCGGATGCGTTCGGCCCTGTCGGAGTTCAAGGTCGGCCCCGGCAAGACGACGATTCCGCTGCACATGCGACTCATGGGCGAGCCGTGCTTCCGGGACATGGATGTCGACATCCACTACGTGGAACGACTGCTCGAGAAGGCGGACTGAAGCGTCGCGGTGACCGTTTGATGATCAAGGCCCGTTCCATCACGAAGTCCTATCGTGGCCTCGATGTCCTTCGCGGGGTCTCGATCGACGTCGAGCCGGGCACCATCCACGGCTTCGTGGGCCCGAACGGCGCCGGCAAGTCGACCTTCCTGAAGATCCTCATCGGAGTTGTTCATCGTGACGGTGGGCAACTCGACATCGACGGTTTCGATCCGGCCACCTCGGTCGTCCAAGTCCGCCGCCGGATCGGCTATTCGCCCTCCGAGACGGCTCTGTACCATCGAATGCGTACCGGCGAACTGCTCGAGTTCTCCCTGTGTCATCATCTCCATGCCGATCTGGCCCGGGGTCGAATGCTCCTGGAGCTGCTGGGGGTGCCGTCGAACCGGCGAGTGGGGGCACTCAGTCACGGGATGAAGCGAAAGCTGCTCATCGCACAGGCGATCGCCTCCGGCACCCCGCTGCTGGTGCTCGACGAACCCATGGAGGCACTGGATCCGGAGGCACGGCGTCGTGTCGAGGAGCTGCTGCGGGCGGAGGTCGATTCCGGGCGTACGATCTTCTTCTCCTCCCACGATCTCGCCAGCACCCAGCGATTGTGCTCCCGGGTGACGTTCCTTCATCGTGGACGGGTGCTCCGGGACGGGCTCATGGACGAGCTGCTGGAGGCACACGGCGGAGTCCTGCATCTCGAATTCAGAGAACCCGTGCTGCCGGAGCAGCTTCCCAGGGCATCGTCCATCTCGTGGGAGGGGCACGGCGAAGCTGCCCGCCTTGTCTACCAGGGACAGCTCGAGTCCGTGTTGTCGACGATCGATGGACTTCCCATCAAGTCGATACGGGACGATTCGGGAGATCTCGAGCAGTTGTTCGATCGCCTGTACATGGCCGATGGGGAGACCGTCGCATGAACCTGGTACGGCAATGGCTGCGGGATGCGGTCTGGATCATCGTCGGCTACTTCGTCATCCTCGAGGCGGCCCTGGTCGCCGCAATCCTGTACTGGCCCCGGTTCCGTGACAACACCCCGGCCATCGCCAAGCTGGTGCCGTTCGAATCGCTTCAGAATCTGATGGAATCCATCGAGATATCCGGCTACTGGCCGTACCTCGCGGTCCAGCAGTGGTTCAAGGGATGCAGTCTCTTCGGCCTCGCCGCCGCCGCCTTTCTCGCGAGCGGGGTCGTGGCCCGGGACGTGGATCAGAAGACGATCGAATTCCTCCTGTCGCGTCCGGTGTCCCGTTCCCGGATCCTGTTGACCCGCTGGGTCATGGTGTCCCTGGCGGTCATCATGCCGGCCGTCCTCAGTTCGATCTCCGCGGTATGGCTCTCGCCGCTCGTCGACGAACAGGTCGCATGGACGCCGCTGCTTGTCTCGACGGCCTTCATGTCGCTCTTCCTGCTGATGCTGGTGACCTTCACGGTCATGCTCTCGGCCATGAGCAGTCATCAGATGCGTGCGGGGATCATTCTCATCGCCATCATCCTGCTGAACTTCGCCCTCTACCTCGTGCAGGGAATCGACGAACTCAGTCTCTTCAAGACGATCGACGTCAAGGTGTTCATGCTCATCGAAGCCGGACACTTCCCATGGGTGACCGCCGGGGCGTTCCTTGCGGCGACCATCGCCATGTTGATCACGGCAATGCGGGTGTTCGGCCGTCGCGACTTCTGACCGGAAGGGTCAGAAGGCAGGCGGAACCTCGACGTTCATGCTGCCGACGAGCGTGTGTCCGACTCGCAGGGAGGTGAGATTCACACCGCCGGTGACCTGGAAGATGAGCACC
The DNA here is from genome assembly GCA_002591705.1 of Phycisphaerae bacterium. The sequence continues at coordinate 16,354 of PAAB01000013.1, read as the reverse complement.
AGCACCTGATCGGTCTGTGAAGGGGACAGCTGCGGCAGTTCGGTCGTCGTGTGGACGCCGTACTGCGGGTCCAGCTTCAGTTCCAACTCGGTTCCGAAGATGAAGTAGTACCCGACCGGCAGGTATCGGTTGCCCATCGAATCCAGCAGGGCGATCTGGTCCTCGGGCTTGACCCGCTCCTCGACCTTGCCGCCCAGCCATGCGGGCGATGATCTGCTGACCGTCACCTGCACCACCTGCGTTCCGCCCGGCGTCGCAATCGAGTTGACCTGCAGGGCTCGGCTCGTCTGGGACTCGGATCGCCGGGGCAGGCGAAGGAATCCCGAATCGAACTCGTTGTCCTCGGTCAGCTGCATGGAGCCGGGAATGCGGTTCACGCTCGGCCGGAAGTTGGCCACGCGCTTGGAGACGTCGACGGCATCGTCGATGGGCAGGCCGAGCTGTCGGTCGTCCTGGACGCCCCCGGAGGTCCCGCCGCCGAGGAACGCGAGGTCCGACGCATTCGCCGACGTGGCATCGGGAAGCTCGAATCGGGTTCCCCGCAGCTGGATGAACTCGGGTGAAAAACCGGATGGGGCCTCGAAGAAGAAGGCCATCTGCGATTCGTTCTGTCCGGGGGTGCCGGAGGCGAAGTTGGCAGGATCATCGAACATGTAGGTGGTGGGAAGGCCGGTCTCCACGGAGCTCTGCACCCATCCGATGGGATAGATGACGTCCGGAGCCTTGGTGCCCCGGGCACTGCCGACCAGTCTCACCTGGGAGCTGGAGAGGACCAGCTGTCGGCCGAAGTCCCTCGAGCTCGACTTGAAGTTGGTCTGGACGACCCACATGTCGGCCCCGTCGATCTTCGCCACCCGGGGAATCTCCGCCCCGTCGGCGGGCATGGAGACCTGGCCTTCACCGGCGTTGTAATTGTCGCGCAGCAGTGATCCCATCTTGTAGAGCTCGGGGTTGTATTGCATCAGCGGGGCGCCGCTGATGTCCGGGCGGATGGTCGAGACGCTGAGCCAGTCGAAGAACGCGTTCGACCATCGGTCGACCGGCATCCAGAGTTGGGGACCTGCTTCCGCGATCACCCCCGGCTGTCCGCGTTGCCGTCCGAACCCCTTGTAGCCCATCATTTCGTGCGGGCCCTGGAGCAGCCCGATGGCCGTGAGGGTGAATCCGACGGTCAGGACACCGGAGAAGAGTCCGAGGATCGCGCCCATGGTCTTGTCCGCACCGGCGGGCAGAATGATGTTGGCCCGCACCAGGGAGTCGCTGGTGGCACGAAGGATCACCAGGAAGATGGCGAAGAGTCCCCCGAGGGTGATGCCCATTGCATAGCTGTCGAAGACGCCGCCGCTGAGGAGGACGTCGATCGCCAGCGGTTCCCAGAATGCGAAGGCCAGACATCCCGCCGCAATCACGGCCAGCAGGTGAAGCATGGAGCTGAAGAACCCCTGGTCCATCCACCAGTAGGCGATGAGCAGGACGATCCCGATGATGAGGATGTTGAAGAGGACGATCATGATGCTTCCACCTTGGTCTTGCCGGCTGGCTTCTTCTTGGAGGAGAGGACCCTGGCGATCTCGTCGAGCGATGTCTCTCCGAGCCCTGCCTTGAGGATCGCGGCTTCCTGAAGCTGCAGCATCTTCGCCTTGCGGGCGGCGGAGAGCGCGCTCTTGAGGTCTCCGTTGCGCAGGTGCTTGAGGACGCCATCGTCGACCACCAGCACCTCGAAGATGGCCGTCTGGCCGAGGAATCCGGTGCCGCTGCAGATCGGACAATCGACGATCTTGTTCTTGATCTGGACCTGTCCCACCCGTCGACAGAGCTTGTCACCGATGCCGGGCGGCAGCTTCATCGCGGCCATCTCCTCCGGAGCAAGCTGCTGCTTGCAGTTCGGACAGAGTCGCCTGATCAGTCGTTGATGCATCACGGCCCGCAGAGGCTTGACGGCCTCCTCGACATCGCCGACGTGCTTGACCCATTCACGTATGCACGCGACCAGGCTGTCGGCGTGCATGCCGACGTAGATGAGCGGTCCCTTGCGGCCGGGGGCCGCCGCCGCCTTGGCCGCTTCGGCATCCCGAATGTCTCCGACGAGCGCGACATCGGGATCCCTCCGCAGAATCGACTGAAGGTTGGTGCCAAAGTCCACATCGAGGTTCATGGGATCCCATTCGGCCTGGTCGACCCCGTTGATGAACGCCTCGATCTCGTGCTCGAGGGTCTTGATGTTGCAGGTGTATGCATCGTGACGGCCCAACATGGAATAGATGGACGTGGTCACGCCCTGCTTGGCGGGTCCGCTCACCAGAACGATGCCGTGTCGCTCGTGCGCTTCGACGAGTTCATCGAGAAGGGCACGCTGCTGGGGCAGGAGTCCGAGCTGGTCGTAGGAGACGAGCCTGGACGTCTCACGGTTGAACTCGAACACCACCACCGGTCCTCTCGAGCTACCGGAAATGGACATCTGGACGCTGGTGTCGCCGGATCCGGTGTTGAGCGAAAACGAACCGGACTTGGTGCGTCGCGCGTCCGAATCGGAGAGCCCCGCGATCTGCTTGAAGAAGTTGGCCGCCGGAGCGGCATCCTCGACGGGCATGTCCTCCTGCTTCGACCGGACGCCGTCGATGATCCAGGCGATCTTGCACCCGGCATCGGTCAGCAGCATCTCGATTCGGGATGCCCTCGCGTTCAGTGCCGGCCCCATGATGTCCTCGGTCCGAAGGTAGACCTGGAACTCGGGATCATCCTTGCCGGGGACCTTGACGTCGTTGCCGGTGACGTCGCTGTACTGGATCGCGGCGGAGAGTCGTGCCTTCTCGAGCTTCCGCTGCTGGGCGGCGGCGGGATCCTTGGAGAACGAGAGGTGGTACTGCTTGCCGTCCGGGACGGATCCGTTTCGGACCTTCCAGTAGATGAGCACGGGAATCAGCAGGACGACCACTCCGGCCGGAAGGCTGATCCAGAAGACGCCGGCGGTGAAGAAGGTGATGATGGCCACCACGCCACTGCCCAGGAAGGCGGCATTCCACTTCTCCCAGCCCAGGTTGTAGTACCGGAGATCCTTGTCGATCTTCGTTGCCACGAGCCAGGCCCAGGCGATGAAGACGCCCCAGAGGATCAGGGGCTTCCAGGGGCTCATGAGCAGGACGGATGAATCCCCGAGAAGGGAAGCGGCCAATGCGAAATCCATGGTGAGAGTTCCCATGCTAGATCAGGAGATGCCCTTGAGTCGCATCTTGAGTTCTTCCGGCTTCGGGGTGGCTTCCAATGCTACCCGGTGATGGATCCATTCCGTCTCGACCAGTCGAACGAGGGAGGTCGTGAAGTCCACCATGCCCTCTTCGAGGCTCTTGCGGATGATGTCCAGCAACTCGCCCTCACGTGCCTCGAGCACGTACTTCTGCACGGCGGGCGTGCCCAGCAGGATCTCCACGGCGGGGATTCTCGCCACGTCCTCGACGAGGGTGGGAAGAAGCTTCTGGTACACGATCGCCCGCAGGTTGTAGGCGAGGAGCTTTCGGATGTTCTCGACTTCATCCTGATCGAAGAGGTCGTAGATTCGGCCGAAGGTCTGCCAGGCGGACGAGGCGTGAATGGTTCCAAAGACGAGGTGCCCGGTCTCCGCGGCACGAATGGCCGCCTCGAAGGTCTCCTTGTCCCGCATTTCACCCACGAGGACCACGTCGGGATCCTCGCGGACGAGGGCCCGCAGGGCCTCGTTGAAGTCAAGGCAGTCGATCCCGACTTCCCGCTGGTTGATGCTGGCCTTGTCGTCCTTGAAGATGTATTCGATCGGATCCTCGATCGTGACGATGTGACACCGCTTCCGCATGTTCACGTACTGCAGCATGGCGGCGATCGAGGTGCTCTTTCCGGATCCGGTCACCCCTGCGAACAGGATCAGTCCGTTGGCGGACATGGCCACCGGCCCGAGGATCTCGGGGATGTGCAGCTGCTCGAAGGTCTTGATGTCGGACGTGATCAGACGGCAGGCCAGCGAGACCTTGCCTCGGCTCATGAAGATGTTCACCCGGAAGCGGCGATCCTCGTCGTAGTCGTAGGCCAGGTCGAACTGGCCGTGGCTCTTGAAGTGCGAGTACTGGCTCTCGTCGAGAATGTCGAGGGCGATCTGGTGCCCGTCATCGACGGACACCGCGTCGGTGCTCAGGGTTCTGAGTTCGCCCCGCACCCGGATCCGGGGGGGGGTGTCCGACTTCACGTGCAGATCGGACGCCTCGTAGTTGATGCAGGCCTTGAGGAGTTTGCGAAAGATCGCCTCTCCCTTGCCGGCCCCGGTCCCTCGGACGTGGCTAACGGCTCCGAACACTTCCTTGGCGTCTGACATGCTTTCCGGAACTCCTACGACGGATATGAAGTTGGGGGGGAAGTGGTGGGAGGGATCCCGGTGGGTGGATTATCGAATACGCCATGCTAACACATGGATTGGGCCTTGGCGATGTCGAAATAAGGCCTCGAACGCAGTCCCGGCGGAGGCCCTGCCTTGACATTTGCGTCTCATAAAGGCATTCTTGGCGGATGGAGCACCAACGTATCCCAGACGGCATCACGTTCGACGACGTCCTGCTCGTTCCCCAATACAGCGATCTGACACCCGACGACACCTCCACACAGACGAGGTTGACCCGCGGCATCACGATCAACATTCCGCTCATCTCGGCCCCCATGGACACGGTCACGGAGGCGGACCTGGCCATCTCACTGGCTCAGGAGGGTGGAATCGGCATCATCCACAAGAACCTGTCGATCCAGGACCAGTCGAACGAAGTGCTTCGGGTCAAGCGGACCGAGAACGGGATCATCTCGGATCCGGTCACGCTCAGCCCCGAGGACACGGTGGCCCACGCCATGGAGCTCATGGAACGGCAGAACGTGTCCGGATTCCCCGTCACGCTGGACGGGAGCAGTCACGGCCCGCTGGCCGGAATCCTGACCCGCAGGGACATGAAGTTCGTCGAGTCCACGACGGATCACGTCGGCGAAGTCATGACCCGCGACAATCTCATCACGGGCCCCGTGAACATCGATCTCGCCACCGCCGAATCCCTCATGTCCCGTGGGAGGGTCGAAAAGCTCCTGCTGGTGGATGACCGTGGGAATCTCGCCGGGTTGATGACCATGCGGGACATCGAGAATCTCCGCACCCATCCCATGGCCTGCCGTGACGATCGAGGCCGTCTCCGGGTGGGAGCGGCGGCGGGAGTTCACCAGCTCGATCGGGTGGATGCTCTTGTGCAGTCGGAAGTGGATGTGGTGATCGTCGACACCGCGCACGGTCATTCCTCCAACGTGCTCGAGACCGTCCGGTCCATTCGCGAGCAGTACGACATCGACATCATCGCCGGAAACATTGCGACCGCCGAGGCGGCATCGGCCCTGATCGATGCGGGGGTCGACGCGGTCAAGGTCGGCATCGGTCCGGGGTCCATCTGCACNACCCGCATCGTCAGCGGGGTCGGGGTTCCGCAGTTGACGGCCATNCGGGAGGCGTGCTCGGTCGCGGACTCGGCGGGGGTGCCCGTCATCGCCGACGGCGGAGTCCGCCAGTCGGGCGATCTGCCCAAGGCCATCGGATTCGGCGCGTCCAGCATCATGCTCGGATCGCTCTTTGCCGGTCTGGACGAGAGCCCCGGTGAACTCATCCTGTACGGAGGGCGGCACTTCAAGTCGTACCGCGGCATGGGAAGCCTGGGGGCCATGGGAGCCGGATCAGCCGATCGCTATGGTCAGGCGAAGGTCTCGGACAGCCGCAAGTACGTCCCCGAGGGGGTCGAGGGNCGCGTTCCCTACCGTGGATCACTGTCGGACTTCGTATACCAGATGGTCGGGGGACTTCGGGCCGCGATGGGCTACTGCGGCTGTGCGGGCATCGAGGAGCTTCGGGCGAACGCCCAGTTCGTACGGGTCTCCTCGGCGGGACTGGTCGAATCCCACGCTCACGACATTCAGATCACCAAGGAAGCCCCCAACTACATCACGGCAGCCGATCACTCCAAGTAGACGTACTCAATCAACTGTCCATGTAGCTCAATTGGATAGAGCATCGGCCTCCGAAGCCGAAGGTTGCAGGTTCGACTCCTGCCATGGACGTTCAAGAGCACAGGGCCCGCCGAACGGCGGGCCCTGTGCATGTATCGAACCGGGAGACCGGGACTGTCAGTCGCAGTTCCAGTCGGCGATGACACCGAGGAGGTCGTCCACGGTGTAGGGATTGTTCCAGTCGGCGATGACCGCGAGCAGGTCGTCGACGCCGACGGCGCCGTCGCCGTTGATGTCGCCGGTGCAGCCCGAGGTGCCGCAGGAGGTCACGGTGATCGACAGGTTGNCGATCGCCGCCTCGACCACCGACCCGTCGCCGGTGTCCGATGCGGTGAACCGCAGGCGGAACGTCGAGGTGTTCAGCAGACCCGGAAGTTCGGACACCACGAAGGTCTTGTCGAACCATCCACCCGAGACCTCCGGGCCGGTCGGGCCGACGGTCTCGATGGCNGTCCAGGTGGTGCCGTCGGCCGANGCCTCGACCNGGAANGTATCGGCCNGCGGGCTTGCGCCGCTGCAGTCGGAGCCGTTGCTGTACCAGCGGCTGTAGTTGACCACGGCGTTCGGATCGGAGGCATCCATCACCGGAGTGGTCAGTACGGTCGAGCCGCCGTCCACGTCACTGTTGCAGTTGCTGGCCGAGCTGTTGTCGGTGAGCCAGCATCCGCCGGTTCCGTCTCGGTCGGTCGGGGGATCACACCGTCCGCAGTTGATCGGAGCGCCGCGATCCCACTGGCCGTCGGTGGCATTTCCGCTGACGACCCAGCCCCCGTCGGCATCTCCGTTGTCCTCGAAGATCACCTCGGAGTCGCTGTAGACCTCGGCACTCTTGTCGCCCGAGCCGTAGGTGNTCCCGTTCGAACCATCCACTTCGAACCAATAGAGCACCGGCTGGCAGTCCAGGGTGGGGAACGATGCGAGGTAGCTGTTGCCAGACGGGCCGGACTGCTCCATGGTGCCCTCGGCGACGGTGTCGCCCTGGGCCACGTACATCCTTCCGGATCCGGGGACCGGAGACAGATCACCACTGCCTTCGAGGCTGATGGAGATCGCCGGAGGATCGTTCGGGTCGATCACGTCGGGGAGTCCGTCGGGGAAGTCGAAGACGATGACTTCGTCGTCGCACGGTTCACCGGGGCCGTCGATGATGACCGTGCCGGTTCCGCTTGCNCCGTTGTAGCCACCCACTCGCACATAGATCGCCTGCCCCTGGGTCACATCCACGGAAAGGGACGAGGTGTAGTTGGCACAGTCCGCCGCATCGCCATTGCAGGCGATCTGCGACANGCCGCTGCAATCCCCCGTGTAGACGGCGAGATCGGTGTCGAAGGTCGCCGAGCCGCAGAGGCTGACCGTCATCGATCCGCTGCCGCAGGNGACCAGGCGGTACCAGACGTCCGGGTCGCAGGCCGTCATGTAGGTGTCCGCACACTGGTTGGCATCGANCGGAACGCCGGATGNACCGGCTCCGGTGGTGTTCACTTCCCACGAGCCCCAGGTGACCGCGCGGGCCGTGCTGCAGTCGTCGTTGTCCGGAGGGACGGGGATGTTGTCCTCGTTGATGCCGTGCTGGCCGAACGCGTTGTAGATCTTGTCGCTGTTGGGCGTGCCGTTGGAAAGGTCACCGTCGTCATCGTCCAGAATGAGGTAGTCGAGCAGGATGGCCCCGTCGATGCTGGTGCCGTCGTGGAGGGGGAGGGAGTCGATCACGATCCGGGCGGCGGTGTCGAAGTCGTCCGGCATCAGTTCGAGCAGGTCCCACACCACGCCGGAGATGAGCTGCCCGCAGGAGTGGATCGCACTGCCGCAGGATGAGCATCCGGACGCCTGATACTGGCAGTTGTTGTCTGCATTCCGGATGCCGTTGGCGCAGTCGTTCGTGAAGAAGCCGCGGGCCAGNTGGGCATCGCCGCTCATGAGCACGCTCATGACGTCTCCCATGCCCTCGCCGTACTCGTTCTGCCCGGAACCTGCGGTGTTGACCAGGTGATGGCCGTACTCGTGGTGGATGATCACCGAGAAGGAGGTGTTGCTGCATCCCCCCGACTCGATGTAGTAGTTGGTGCTTCCACCGTCGTAGTAGGCGTTGCAGGAGCTGCCGAGGTTCACGTTGGCGGGCATCTGCGTCTGCGTCGAGATCACCGGATAGCTGGGGTTGTAGCTCAGGACGAAGTCCCGGATGAGATTGAGATGCAGGTACGCATTGGCCTCGGCCAGCACGTATTCGCTGGTGTCCGTGTTCTGCAGCTCCGCGGTACCACCGTCGGAGACCGAGGTGCTGAAGTTCGCCTCGGATCCGGCTTCGTTGTTGACGACGAAGTACTGTCCGGCGAAGGAGCTGCTGACGGTCACGTTGCCGTTGCTGGGCATCTCCCAGTTGCCGTTGGCATCGGCGATCACGTTCTGTCCGTTGCTTCCGGAAACGAAGATGTGGGGCATGCCGTAGAACGACTCGGACTCGCAGATGTCGGCTCCGGAACCGTCCGTCGCCAGGGAGGTGGTCTGGCCGCTCACATCACCGACGCTCATGTTGCCGAGGGCCTGGGCCACCGAAGCGCAGTTCATTCCGCAGTTGAGGATGAGATTCTGCTGGTAGATCNCCTCGCCGGTCTCGACACTGGTGAGAAGCAGCCACTTCTTGTAGGTGTCGTCGGCCTTGCTTCCGGCGGTGATTTCAAAGGACATGCACAGCACCGGATCCTCGGTGACCTGCTCGCCGCCCGCAAAGACCACGAGNGTGGGCTCCTCGGACAGGGTCACCTTTTCGCCGAGGAATCNGGAGCCGGCCTGCAGGGCCGAAACGCTGCTCACCGCGTCGTTTGCGATGGGCCCGGGGGTCCAGCCTTTCAGCGGCTTGAGGTCTGCCTTGATGTGGATGACCGGGTAGCCGGGCTCGTTCTTGACGAGCGTCATCAATCGGGTGTCATGCACGGGAATGCCGGAGACGGTCTGCTCGTAGTTGAAGAGCGTCAGTCCGTACGTGCCGGTCACTCGGTCGTACTGGAGAGGCACTTCCTCGATGGTCTCGATGGGCTGGATCTGATCCGGGGTGATTCCGTGCATGTCACCCCACTCGGCAACGTAGTTCCGCGCCGAATCGGAGGCCGTGCCACCGTGGGACATTCCGGGGGAGTACAGGGCTCGAATTCCACCGGCCTCGTTCTGCAGGATGACCGCCTTGGTGTTGGCTGCCTTGAACTGGTTGAAAGCCAGCGCGCTGTCGGTGTGCTTNCCGGACGTGGCTGCTTCAAGGCCGACGGTCAGAAATCCGGTGATGGTCATGCAGGCGGCAATGCCGACCTGNTTGAGGATCAACTTGGTATTCATTGTGCAGGGAGCCCTTTAAATCTCGATTGGTGAATGCGCGAGCCCGAAGGGCCTTGTCTGAATCTANATGAATCACGGGCGTTTGGCGGCCGAAATCATNGATTTTGAACCTATAAGTTGGATTTCTGNGGGCCATCCAATCGCTCAGGAATCGCTACCATGCGGCTTCCGTGCCATTCGATCCTGCAAATAACGCCTNCAACGCCTCCAATCAGCGCTTTCACGGCCTGCGTCTCTATGTGGTCAGTGGCCCGGACCTTCCGGTCCTCGAGATCGGCGAAGGNGGTGGCACCATCGGCAGGGCATCGGACTGCGAGATTCTCCTTCCCGCCCCCACCGTGTCCCGCCAGCACGCCCAGATCACCTACGCCGGTGATCACTGGCAGATCCGGGATCTCGGGGGAACCAACGGAACNTTTCTCAATACCATCCGGCTCGACGGGGGAGAGCCCTCCGTGCTCGCCGAAAGCGACCGCCTGCAGGTCGGACCCTGGATCCTCCAGGTCGGAACCATGGAGGCCACCACCGTGTCGCTTCCGACCCAGCGGGACGAAGCGGAGATCGAACGGCGGGTCCAGAAAATCGATCCCAACGAAGTCGCCGCCCTGGCCCGGCATCGACTTTCGCTCTTCATCGAATGCGCCGGGCGAATCAATCAGGCGGGGGATGAGGGCGAGCAGGCGGACGCCATTCTGTCATCCGCACTCGAAGGAACGGGATTCGGTCGCGCTGCGTTGCTGCGGTCGCTCTCGGACGGCGATCAGGTGGAGGTCCTCCATTTCAGGAATCGTGCCACGGGCCCCGATCAGTTCGAAACGTTCAGTCGTTCACTGATCAGTGCTGCGGCCGGGGGGGACATGGTCAGTCTGCTGTCCGATGCCNAGCCCGACTACGGGCAGAGCATCGCGGACCTCAACATCCACTCCGCCATGTGCTGTCCCATCATGGTCGACGACATGGTCGATTCGATCCTGTACCTCGATGCACGGGGAGCGGAAGCGGCGGTGCAGTCCGATGCGGCTGGATTCTGCCAGGCACTGGTCCGAATCGCAGGATTGGCGATCGCCAGCATGCGTCGTCGGGAGCTGCTCGATCGACAGCAGCGACTGGTCAACGATCTCGCCGCGGCCCGGGAAGCGCAGCAGTTCATCGTTCCGTCCATGGGCGGTCACATCGGGGCCTTCGACTATTCGGTCCTGTTCCGACCCGGTCGATATGCCTNCGGGGATCTCTTCGACGTGTTTCAGCTCCATTCCGGGAAGGTCGCCGTCTGCCTGGGGGATGTCAGTGGCAAGGGGATCGGAGCCGCCATCCTGATGGCGGCCTCCCAGTCCTATCTCCACGGGGCGATGCACCGTTTCGGCGATCCGGGAGAGGCAGTCAGTGCCCTGAATTCCTACATTTCGGATCGATCTCCGATCAATCGCTTCATCTCCCTGTGGGTCGGGGTGTTCGATCCGGACGACGGGACGGTGACCTACGTCGACGCCGGGCACGGGCACTGGGTCCACTGCCATGCGGACGGTACCTGCACNTCTCCGGAGCGAGCGACCCATCAGCCGATCGGCATCGACGCGACGGCCCGCTTCTCGACCCATCAGCTCGTCTGCGGTCCCGGAGACCGGGTTCTCATCATGACCGACGGGGTCGTCGAGCAGCCGTCTCCGGCAGGAGAGCAGTTCGGAATGGAACGGGTTCACCGACTGCTCTCGACCCTTCGATCGCCCGAGGACGACGTGCATCGGCTGGNGGATTCGGTNCGGGAGTTTGCCCAGACCGATGATCTTGCCGACGACACCACCGTCGCNTCGATCGGACCGAGCGGGTGACGACTCGTTGAAACTGAGTCGCAATCTAAAACTGCCTCAGCCATCTACCCGATGATCAGTGGTATCATGTGGGTTGTACTGGAGGCATCGCATGGTGCGGCTTCTGCGTTTTTACCAGAGTTCGGTCGGCAAGAAGGTGGCTGTAGCCGTCACCGGCGCCATCATGTACGGCTTCATTATCGGCCACATGCTCGGCAACCTGAAGGCGTTCGCCGGGCCCACCGCCCTCGACCAGTACGCGGAGATGCTTCGGGAGATCGGGCAGGCATTCATCGGACACGGCACCTTCCTGTGGATCGCCAGAATCGTCCTGATCTTCGCCATCGTCCTCCACGTCGTCACCATCATCCAGCTCGTTCGTCGAAACCGCCGAGCCCAGCCGACCCGGCCGAGCATGCGGCGAAACAAGTCGACCCTCGCCGCCAAGTGGATGGCGATCAGCGGCACCCTGATTCTGGTGTTCGTGGTCATCCACCTCGCCCAGTTCACCTTTGGCTGGATCACGCCCCATGCGTCCGGCACGGCCGACTTCGAGGTCGGAAAGGTGTACAGCAACCTCTGGGGTGCATTCAACATCTGGTGGGTGGCAGGTTTCTACATCTTCATGATGCTGATGGTCTGCATGCATGTCTACCATGGTGCTTGGAGCATGTTTCAGACATTGGGCCTGGATGCCCCGGATCGGAACAACATTCTCCGCGGATCCGCTGCGGCCACCGCCATCGTGCTCTTCATCGGATTTTCCGCAGTCCCGATCTGCATGGTCACGAATGCGATCGGTGCCCCTGANCAGGACGTCGCAAACGATGTCCAGGATCAGCCCAAACCACAGCAGTTGACGGTCGAAACGGGGGGAGATCACGAGGGATGAGCAGGTACGAATCACAGATCCCATCGGGTCCGCTCGAGGACAAGTGGGAGTCCCATCTGGACCACGTGAATCTCGTCGGCCCCCGCAACCGGCCCTCCTACGATCTCATCGTGGTTGGAACCGGTCTGGCCGGAGCCAGCGCCGCCTCATCCCTGGCCGCCCAGGGCTACCGGGTGCATGTCTTCATCTATCACGACACGCCCCGTCGAGCCCACTCCATCGCCGCCCANGGCGGCATCAACGCCTGCAAGAACTACCGGGAAGATGGAGACAGCGTCTATCGCCTCTTCTACGACACCCAGAAGGGCGGCGACTTCCGCGCTCGCGAGGCCAATGTGTACCGCCTCGCCCAGAACTCGACGGCCATCATCGATCAGTGCGTCGCCCAGGGAGTCCCGTTCGCCCGTGAGTACGGAGGCATGCTCGCCAACCGTTCCTTCGGAGGCGTCCTCGTGGAGCGGACCTTCTACTGCCGCGGACAGACCGGACAGCAGCTGCTGCTCGGCGCCTACCAGGCGCTTCAGAAGGAGATCGATCAGGGACGGGTCATNCTTNACAGCCGATGCGAGATGCTCGATCTCGTGACCATCGACGGACGGGCCCGGGGAATCGTCTACCGGGACATGGTCAACGGAGAGATCAGGTCGATCGCGGGGGAAGCCGTCGTGCTGGCGACCGGCGGATACGGAGCGGCGTATTTCAACTCCACCAATGCGATCAATTCGAACGGTACCGCCATCTGGCGAGCGCACCGTCGAGGGGCGTCCTTTGCCAATCCCTCGTTCGTCCAGATCCATCCCACCTGCATTCCGGTGTCGGGCGACTACCAGAGCAAGCTCACGCTCATGAGCGAGTCGCTCCGAAACGACGGGCGGGTTTGGGTTCCCCGCGACAAGGCCGAAACACGGGCTCCCGGCGACATTCCCGACAGCGANCGCTACTACTACCTGGAGGAGCGGTACCCGACCTTCGGCAATCTGGTTCCCCGTGATGTGGCCTCCAGGGCCGCCAAGGTGGTCTGCGACGACGGGTTCGGCGTCGGGCAATCCGGCTACTCGGTCTACCTCGACTTCCGCGATGCGATCAACCGNCAGGGGGAGCATGTCATCGCCGAGAAGTACGGGAACCTCTTCGACATGTACGAGGAGATCACGGGCGAATCCCCGTACGAGCAACCGTTCCGGATCTACCCCGCAGTGCACTACTGCATGGGCGGCCTGTGGGTCGACTACAACCTTCAGACCACGATTCCGGGGCTCTACGCGGTCGGTGAGGCCAACTTCTCCGACCACGGCGCAAACCGACTCGGCGCTTCCAGTCTCATGCAGTGCCTGGCGGACGGATACTTCATTCTCCCCCAGACCATCGGCGACGGCCTGCAGCCGCTCTTCCGCGACAAGGTCGACACGGACCATCCCGAGTTCGCCAAGATCGAGGCGGAAGTCAAGGATCGGATCAAGCGGGTCATGTCGATCGGAGGCGATTCCACTCCGCTTTCGATTCACAAGCGACTCGGCAAGCAGNTGTGGAACCATTGCGGCATGAGCCGGAACGAAACCGGACTGAAGGGAGCCATCAGCGAGATCGACCGGCTGAGCGACGAGTTCTGGAACAACCTCAAGATCACCGGTGACGCCGGCGACGTGAACCAGACCCTCGAGCGGGCGATGCGGGTCGCGGACTTNCTCGAGATCGGTTCGCTCATGTGCCACGATGCATTGAGCCGAGATGAAAGTTGCGGTTGTCACTTCCGCGAAGAGCATCAGACCGAGGATGGCGAAGTCGTCCGGAATGACGACGAATACGGTCACGTGGCGGCGTGGGAGTGGCAGGGCGAGGATTCCGAACACCTGCGGGCCACCGAACCACTCGCCTTCGAAGAGCTCAAGCCGGCCACACGGAGCTACAAGTGACACCAGCGGCCGCGAACAACNCGATGGACGTCACCGTTCGCGTCTGGCGGCAGGGCCGCGGGAAGCGGAAGGGAAAGTTCGTCGACTACCTGGCCGCCGACATCCCCATCGAGGCATCGTTCCTCGAGATGCTCGACATTCTCAACGAGACGCTGGTCGAGCAGGGGGAGGATCCCATTGCCTTCGAGAGCGACTGCAGGGAAGGGATCTGCGGTACCTGCGGAATCGTGGTGGACGGTCTTCCGCACGGCCCGGGCCGATGCACCACCTGCCAGCTGCAGATGAGGAATTTCGAGGACGGTGCCCGCATCGTGCTCGAACCCTTCAGTACCGGTGCCTTTCCCATCATCAAGGACCTGGTGGTCGATCGCTCCGGTCTCGACAACGTGATCCAGGCCGGTGGCTACATCACCGTTCATTCGGGCCCCAAGCCGGAGCCGAACTCGATTCCCATCGAACACGAGGTCATGGAGGATGCCCTCGATGCCTCCGCCTGCATCGGATGCGGGGCGTGCGTCGCCGCGTGCCCCAACGGTTCCGCCATGCTGTTCACCTCCGCCAAGGCCAATCATCTCGCTCTGCTGCCTCAGGGCCAGCCGGAGCGCTACGTGCGGGTTCGAAAGATGGTCGAAGCCATGGATGATCAGGAATTCGGTACCTGTCGCAACTACGCCGAATGCCAGGCGTCCTGCCCCAAGGGCATCTCCATCAAGTACATCGGTCGAATGAACTCGGATTTCATCAAGGCCACCGTCCAGGGTGGAAACAGTCGCGGCGACATGCAGGCCACCTGAGCCCTTATTCAGACTCCGTTTGTCCGTCGACGATCCGGAATTCCAGGCGCTGTCCGTCGGTCCGATTCGGTCTCCGGTGGGTNAGCCTGGAATCACCCTGCCAGTGGTCCCCGACGAGTACGCCGCTGCGGCCGGTTTCGATGCAGACGCGGATGGTCTGGTACCCCGGCTTGGAGATCGACAGGGAGTTCGGGTTTCCTCCGGCCAGCTGGAGATCCACCCGGCCCCGAAGGTCCGTACGAACGGCCCAGTCCGACGGCTCGTTCACGACGACGAATCCCGGAATCCGGCCTGGNTGTCCAAGTGCCCCCGGTTGTGAATCGGGGTTGAACAGGGCATTCACGCCGCCGGTCACCACCGCATCCTCGATCGGNCGACCGGTTGCGACGTCCCGAACCTCGATGATGACGGCGATGGGTTCATACGTCGTGGACAGCGGGGCACAGGATGACAGGGTGAGAAGACCCCAGACGAGCAATGCGTTCCTCATGACCTCATCCTACCGGGTGTCGATCGACGTTGTCATGATCATTGAAGTGAGTTTCGGTACGGCCTCGCCGAATGAATGTCGACATTCGGTTTGCAGAAGTCNATTCATGAGTCAAGATCCCAGCACGAAGCCTCCGCCGATCATGGCGCGGGGCGATCTCAGATTGGTGTGCCCTGATCGGGTGGACGAGCGGGCCCCGGTGGCTCCCTACGCTCGACCCCCGATCAATCGATACGACGCCGTGTCTGGTTCAAGCGGACACGGCGTCGTTCATTTGGAACGGGAAGCGGTGGGGGTGGGATTCGAACCCACGATGACCCGNAGGCCATACCGGTTTTCAAGACCGGCGCGTTCAACCGCTCCGCCACCCCACCGGATGGTTGTGAGCATGGTACTGGAGAGACTCCAGGAGCCCAATTGAAACGGCCCCGGAGGATCCGGGGCCGTCGGGAGATCGGAATCGTGGTCGGCTCAGCGTCGGCGACGCGATCCGGCCAGTCCCGCAATGCCCAGCAGGGCGATCGCCCCGGGAGCGGGAAGGTTGTAGGTCAGAAACGCGCCGGACGAAGAGGTCTCACCCCATCCGGTCGTGGAGAGATCGGAGCGACTGAGATGATCAATCCCCGGGTCGGCTCCGTTGCCGGTGGTCATCACGTCGAAGTTGAATGACGTGACGTCGGCTCCAAGCCAGTCGCGTGAGAACGTGATGGTCATGGAGTTTTCTTCGTTGGAGCTCATGCCGAGTCCCAGATCGTCCGAATACCAGCCGTTGTAGTGTCCGTATCCGGCAATGCCGCCACCACCATCGAGCCAGGCGCCGATGAATCGATCGGCTTCGACACCACCGTAGTTCACGTTACGACCCCAGGGGTTGTCGCTGCCACCACCGTCGTAGGCGTCGATGGCGACCATGGTCTTTCCCCAATCGGATCCGGGTCCGATGTACCCGTTCATCTTAATGGTCATGTAGACGTTGTCGTCGTCGTGGCTGACGCCGACGAAACTGATGTCCAGATTCGAAAGACCGGAGTCAAAGACATCCCCGGTGGCATCGTTGTATTCGCTGATGTAACCGGCTG